>JBLHGU010000130.1:0-13841 GCA_047615875.1 Parasphingorhabdus sp. | reverse complement strand
AAACGATTATCGAACAAAACCAGTCGTGCCCCTGCCCCAATCGCTTTGACTATCCCTTTGAGAAATGACTGTCTTTGCTCAATTAGAATATGTGAAAAGAGAAATCCGGCTACAAGACAGTCATAGGCACTCTCCAAATTCTCAGGCAAATTAAATGCATCTATAGTACTTCCTGAAGATTTTCCACCAATACAACTGGCAAGGGCAGCAGTTACTAGTTGCGGTGATAAATCAGTGGCATGGACCGATGAGGCATATGCAACCATTCTTCTTGTCCAGTAACCGGTTCCACACGCCAACTCAAATACGTTGCTATCCGTGGTAAATTTCTGTAACTGATCGCTAAGCCAGGCTAAGTCTTCCTGTCGTTCCGGCTTGCTGTAAATTGACTCGTATTCAGACTGTCTGTTCTCGTAGTATTCAAGCATCCGATTGTTTTCTCCAACTCTTACAGTTAGATCTTTCTGCCGGCATCTGGTTGTACTATCTTATCAAGATCAACAAGATTCCAGCTTAATCCGCGATTGCGAAAGATGCGTTTATTGAGCTTTGGATAATCTGCAACGTCGTGATTCAGACGTTCACCAACCACAATACAACGTAGAACAGAATCACCACTGTTGGTCAATGAATGGGCCAGTCCTCCTGCCGGATAACCTAGAAAGTCTCCCGCCTTAACCTGGCAAACCTCATCTCCAATAAATGCGTCAGCCGAGCCATCCAGTATATAAACACATTCATCTTCAAAATAGTGTTTGTGAAACTCAGTTGAATCGTTGCCCGATTGAATTTCGATAATGTGAAACCCAAAACCGGATAACCCAACCATATCGCCAAGTGACTTATTCGTTCGTCGGGCGTTAGCATTCAAAAAGTGCGTCTTTTCGAGACCCTGGGCACTATTGATCTGTTCTTTTGTGATGATGTTCTTATTCATAATAGAAAACTCGATCGCTTAACTTTCTGGGTCCTGGTGAAATTCTATAACATTCCGATCCTGATCCCGAATGAATAGCATCATCCCGCCATCTGGCAATGTGATTGGGCCCTCTGTAATCTCAATCTCCAATTGGTTAAGTTCCAATTCGATCGCCTCAAGGTCAGTAACCGTAAGGGCAAAATGAGTATAGCCAGGATGTTTAACATCAATATCCATCAATACATTGGTCAGGGAATTCGCGTCTGCGTTTAATATCAAATTGATATTTGCGCCGGATTGATGCTCCATAATTGCCACAGGTTCGGGGCCGATAGGTCCGATGAGAAACACGAATCCCAACTTTTCGTAGAAACTTCTGGACTGCTCTAGATCGGTTACCCGAATACCCACATGATTGATGCCGGTTATTTCTTTCATTATTGAACTCCTGATTAATGCATCTTGCAAAGTTAACGATCAAGTCAATCGAACTCTCCATCCGATTGAAAGTAACACTGAAGCCTGCCTCGCGAAGTTTACTGGCACCAGTTAGCTTACAATAGCCGAAAACTGTCATTCTTGCAGAAACACCGCCGGCAATGCCCAGTGGGCTATCTTCAATACAATCTAGCACCGTCTCAATAATAAGTTCATAAACATCTAATCGTCGATCAGTGCATGTCCCAGATAGGCGAATACACCGATCATTATTCCGGTGAAGAGCTGGGCATGAACCAGATAAGAGAACTTTTTAATTTCCCTTGGTGAGTACTTCCAACTTATGAACATTCCAAATAGCCCCTGCCACAAGACCAGGGCCAGCACTGCCGGAAAGAACAGAATATGAGTGGGCATACCCATAAACGCTATGTGCAATACGATGACTGCAACGGTCGCAATGCCGAAGTAAATATGGGTTCTATCTAGATAGCGAATCAGTCTTTGGAATCGACCAGCATCTACTGAGGGTGTGTAATCAGGTATAAGCCTACGTGATAAAGCCCCTTTACCTAGAATCAGCTTAATCACCGTTCGCAGATAAATAAAGAACATTAGCCAAAGCCCGATTTCACCAAATCCTTCGCCTAATTCTGACAGGAATGTTTCTTTTTCGGGAACCCGTTCATATACTGATCGGCAATAAATATAATACCCACTTGATACTAAAATTGTAGCGATGGTAAATGCTAGTATTTTTTTGAGTTCTCTGGAAATAGATTTCATCTAAACTCCCATTGGTCAGAATAGTTCACGAGATGGAAATATTCGTCAATCACTATTAGGTCAACTCGTTTAGAGCAAAAAGGGCTTTTTCCGCATCTTTCAATTGAACAAAAATATGGTCATGAAAAAACCCGGCTATAACATTTGCACTTATGTCGTGTTCAGTTAGCTTTTTTGAGAAGACGGCGGTTAATCCAACGGCATCTAGACTGGAATGCACTTTTAAAGTAATGCATGCAAAAGTCGATTCATATGCTAGCCCTCGCTCATCGGCTTTATTTTTTGGGATAACCAGCGTCAGACCTTCGCTCTCTACCATGGAGGCAACAGGTTCCAGATCAACATAATCACCATACCGTGCAGTTCTAAACGTACAAAACACATACTTTCCATTTAGCAAAACAGGCGACATGGATTTCAGTAATTTCTCTAAGTTAGTTTCGCCTGTCATTTATCTGCCGGATGATTAATTCCATCATAGGTTGGAACCTCAGGAATACTTAAGGGATTGACTCCTTCCAGACAGGCCACATTAAAACCATACTGAGCTGGGTTCGACCGACGCTGATGGTGGGTATAAATGCCACAGGCACCACAAAAGTAATGTACTGCGGTTTTAGTGTTAAATTGATACTGCCTTAAAGCATCAATTCCCCTGGTAATATTTATTGCCGATAATGGTACCGATGCAACTACCGCTCCGCGTCGGCGACACATTGAACAATCGCACCGCCTTACGTCGACTAAACCCTCTGGCAAGTCGAGTTCAAACTCAACATTTCCACAGTGACAACTTGCTTTGTGGCGTTTCTGTATTGGTACGCCGCCTACCTCTGTAATAGCATTGCTCATACTTAAGCGCTACGGGCAAGGGTATTTGAGCCAGCAAGAAATTCAGACACCCGGGCTAGTCCGGTCTTCAAAATTTCAGGATTATTGGCAAAGCCTATTCTTACATAGCCCTCCATATCCAGAGCGGAGCCCGGTGTGAACATTACACCAGTTTCGTCCAGTAGCTTTACGCAGAATTCCCTGGAAGATAAGTCAAGATTATACTTAAGCAAAGCCGTCGTACCTGAGCGTGGTTTAACCCAGGAAATTAAGGATTCCTCCTCAATCCATTGTGAAAGGGTCGTAAGATTACCGCGGGTTATTTGCTGGCTTCTGGCCAGAACTTTCTCAAAATTTTCCAACGCAAGGCTGGCAAAATAATCATCTACCATACTGACTGAGATTGTATTGTAGTCCCGGTGTGTCATTACGGCCTCGATGACTTCCGGGGCAGCAGCTATCCAACCGAGTCGCAGCCCAGCCAGAGAAAATGCCTTCGATACACTAGCTGTACTTATACCCTTCTCGTAAATATCAGAGATGGAAGTTGTTATGCCTGTGCCTTCCTGATCTGTACCGCGATAAACCTCATCACACAAAATCCACGCATCACATTCACAAGCGATGGCGACGATTTCTTCCAACATAGGTTGGGGTATCAATGCTCCTGTTGGATTATTGGGATTATTTATAGCGATTAACTGTGTGTCCGATGAAGATAACTTACGGAGTTCCTGCAGATCTGGAAGAAAATTATCTTGCTCTTTCAAGCGCAGCAAATGTACATCGGCTCCGATACTTTCAGGAATTGAGTAATGTTGCTGATAGGTTGGTACCACCGCGATAACCCGGTCACCATGAGACACAAGGGTTTGATGCACCAGCGAATTCGCTCCAATAGTGCCATGGGTCACCAGAATATTCTGACGTTGCATATTAGAATATAAACAGGTAATCGCATCGCACAAACGGTCCGAACCCTTTATCTCACCGTAAGTCATCTTTAGTGGCAAGAGGTTAGATAATAATGTATTGCGGTCGCCAACCAAATCCAGAAGCTCTGCGATAGTCAGACTTTCGACACAGGTTTCCGCAAGATTGAGTTCACAGGTCGTTTCGAACTCATTCATCCAGATTTCCACACCGAACGGTTTTATGTACATAGGTATTTTCCTGGAATATTGTGGATTGAAGACACTAGAATTAAATATGACTTAGCTTAAGCGCTAGCTACAATTTTCAACCCTTCACCCTTAAACTCAATTGAATCTCCAGGTACTATTTTTTTCCGTTTGCGCAATTCAGATTTACCATTAACCAGCACCTCGCCGTTTTCTATGGCTGCTTTCGCCTCGCCACCGCTGGAAACCAGCCCTTCGAACTTGAGTACTTTAAACAGTTCAACGAAATCCTTGGTTATTTGAACATCTCTCATTATGCTAATTTCTCTATTGGTGCAATGATTCAAACACCCTGGAGTGCCTGAAAATATTCTTCACTTACAAACGGTGCTTCCACTGTTCATATCCGCCATCTACGCTGTAGCAAAACTCAAAGCCGGCTCTGGCAAAATAGTCTGCAGCACCCTGGCTACTGTTGCCATGGTAACAATAGACAATCAGTGGTTTTTGCTTATCTGCGTCCGCTAGAACTTGTTCGACATTGTTATTCGTCACATTAATTGAACTGTCGACATTTCCAGCTGAATAAGATGCCGCGTCTCTAATATCAAGCAGGGCATATTCCCCTACATCGATTAACTCTACGGCTTCATCAATAGATATACATTTATAAGGCATTGGGTTCTCTAAATTTTGATTAACAACTTTCTGGGTGCAAATAATTCACAGTCAACTTCGAATCACTCAGCTATATTTTCTTTTTCAGGTTAATTCTTTCCGTGTCTCTACGTACCTCTTGCCAACCTAGATGAAGGTATAAAGACAAATTTTCATGGAGCAGAACATGAGTTGACAGGCGCAAGTCAGAATAACCCTATTCTCTAGCGATGGAATCGACAAAATCCATTAGTCTACGGCCTAACCCCTGACCTTGGTTTTCGGGATGAACAGCAACATTTGCGATTGTCGCGCACTTATCAGTAAATATCAAAATGAGTCCACCCACTACCTGGCCTTCGTTCACCGCAACCCAGGTTGGATAGTTTTGAATTTCCTCTAGATAGTCCACATCCATTGGAGGTAGTCTTAGCCCATTCAGTCGTGTCTGGTAAAAAGCATAGGCCGACTGCATACAAGTTTGCAGGGCGCTAGAATCGCTTGTTTGAGCCTGTCTAATAATCCAGGAATTCTTCATCAGCCTATATGTTTTCTCGTGGCGACATCGCCGTCCAGGAAGGCAACTCCTCCGCAAAACTTAGACCCGCTGCCACCAGGTCATGCGGAGTATCAATACAGGCCAATGCCATATGAATTTCTCCTGGCCAACCGCTCGAGCGAAAAAATACCCGGGTGCCGCAGTCTGAGCAAAAGCCCCGCTCGGATTCTTGCGATGATTGATACCACTTTAACAAAGACTCTCCACTGACGAGACTAAATTGCTCTGTCTTTACTCCTACCCAGCAAACAGCAGAAGCGCCATGAGCTTTACGACAGGATTCACAGACACAATCTGTGACAAACCTGGGAGCACCACTAAAAGAAAACTTAAGTGACTTGCACATGCATGAGCCCTGATAATTGTTACTCATCGCTTTCTCCTGAGATCTTTTGTGTAAATATTCTTATTCGAAGTTTAATTTAAGCTGGTTCGATTGCCACTTAACCAATAAGTAAAACCTATGACATTATTTTAAGAGCCAGGTAAGGGACAACACTAAAAATTATCACGCCAATTTTATAGTAGGCCAGGTACTTAAAATAAATGATATCGAGGTCGTTTTTAGGAACACCAAGCATTCTGGAATGAGTGGTTTTCACAAATTCTCGAAACAGCACCAAAAACAAAGTGGCAAAAAAAAGCATGCCAATATTTAAAACAACACACCAACCGAAAAAGGTCGTAAGAGATGTAAGGTCTAACATATCGTCTCTCCACTAAGCTTAAAGTAAATGGGCTACTTCTTATCCTTCAACATAGATGCCAGGTCTGCGAATGCATTATGGGTAGTAAAATTCTTCTTCTCATCCTCTGAGGATGCGCCATATTCAGAATCAATATAACGAGAATGTTCATTGTCGTGACAATAGATGCATAACAACTCCCAATTACTACCGTCCGGCGGGTTGTTATCATGATCGTGGTCTCGATGATGCACCGTAAGTTCCCTCAAGTTTGCTTGATTAAACTCCCGAGCACAGCGACCACAGATCCAGGGATACATTTTCAGTGACCTCTCGCGGTAGCCCTTGCCTCTCATTTCGCTATCACTACGAGCATTCGCAACGATTCGATCAAGTTTGTCTGATAAGTTTTCTTTGGACATAATCTGAATCCGATAAAGGACAGTGGCTCGAAGTAAGAGTATAGGACGGAAATAGTCAGATCATCGACATAAATCTGATTCCGTGGGTTACAGTCTACCCTTTCAAATATCGATTAGACCAATTTTTCACGAGACATCTATGGATCTAAATTACTCCTCCGAACAGGAAGATTTTCGCTTAGAAGTTCGACAGTTTCTAAGCGAAAAGCTACCTGCAGACATTCGCGACAAGGTGAGGCTCGGAAAACGTCTGACCAAGCTGGATTTCCAAAACTGGAATGCCATTCTCAATACACAGGGTTGGCTGGCAACGAATTGGCCGAAACAATACGGTGGCTCTGGCTGGAATACCGTAGAGCGGCAAATATTTGAGGAAGAGGCCTGCATGGCCCATGCACCTCGGCTGGTACCCTTCGGATTGACCATGTTAGCCCCAGTATTGTTCGCATTTGGCTCCGACGAGCAACATGCTCGATTTTTGCCTCGAATTCTTGATGGAACCGACTGGTGGTGCCAGGGCTATTCAGAGCCTGGAGCCGGGTCAGATTTAGCGTCTGTAAAAACCAGAGCCATACGTGATGGCGACCATTACGTGGTCAATGGGCAGAAAGCATGGACCACATTGGGTCAACATGCCAATTGGATCTTTTGTCTGGTACGCACCAATCCTGATGTAAAGAATCAGCATGGAATTTCCTTTCTAATGATCGATATGTTGTCTCCCGGAGTAACGGTGCGCCCTGTCGTTCTTATTGACGGTGAGGCTGAGGTCAATGAGATATTTTTCGATAATGTGCAAGTGCCCATTGAAAACCGAGTGGGCGAAGAGGATCAAGGCTGGACCTATGCGAAGTATCTACTGACCCATGAACGTACCAATATTGCTGGAGTGGGTTACTCCCAGGCAGCCTTGCAAACCCTAAAAAAAGTCTCTGCTGCTACCCAGGCCAGCGGTAAGCCTTTAAGTCAGAATCCTCTGTTTGCGGCGCGCATGGCACAAGTTGAAATAGATCTTATGGCAATGACCACCACCAATATGCGCATAGTGAGTCGAGCAGCAACAGGTCAGGCCCCGGGCGTGGAAAGCTCCATGTTAAAAATTAAAGGCACATTGATCCGGCAGGAAATCACCTCCCTTTTGCGCCGAGCAATTGGACCAGATGCGATGCCGTTTACACCGCATTACCTAAATGGAGATAGTGATCTCAATGATCACCTACCTGAACACGCTCCAGCCCTCGCGCCAAATTATTTTAATATGCGTAAGCTGTCGATTTTTGGAGGTTCTAATGAGATTCAACGCTCCATTATCGCCAGATCCATGCTGCAACTTTAAGGAGCTAAGTCATGGATTTTAATCAACCGGATGAACACCGTATTTTGCAAGATACCCTACGGCGGTTTTTTCAAGCAAGATACAGCCATGAGTTACGCCGCCAAAATATTAACTCTGGCGAAGTTTACAATACCGAACTGTTTACCGAGCTGGCGAGCCTGGGCGTGTTAGGTGCATTGCACACCGAGGACAACGGGGGTTTTGGCGGTAAAGGCTTTGATATTGCCACCGTATTCGAAGAATTGGGCCGAGCCGGTGTCGTTGAACCCATATTAGGTTCTGCCTTACTCGCTGGTTGTTTATTGGCAAAAACTGCAGATCCTGATATTCAGGAACACATTGACCTGCTAGGTGATGTGATTAGTGGTGCAAGTCTGATTTCCTTTGCCCATGGAGAACCAGATAGTCGATACGACTTGAATCGGGTGACTACCCAGGCAATCCGAAAAGGTGATTCAATTGTTATAAACGGTGTGAAAACCCACGTTATCAATGGTGATCAGGCCAGCCGTATTCTGGTTTCCGCCCGTGAGTTTGGTGACACTGCAGATGAATCAGGAATTTCACTTTTCCTGCTACCCGCGGATGCACACGGCGTTAAGTGTGTTGGTCATATGAATATTGATGGTAGTGCTGCGGCAACCATAACACTCGAGGACGTCAAAATTAGTACCCATGATAGTCTGGGGGAAAGAGGCGCTGCCTACCCGGCCATAGAAGCTGCCAGGTGCTACGGGATTCTGGCCGTCTGTGCCGAAGCTGTTGGTGCCATGGAGACCTGCAAAGAGCTGACTATCGAATATTTACGTGAGCGACAACAATTTGGCCAACCCATCGGCAAATTTCAGGCCCTTCAACATCGTATGGTCGATATGTTGATAGAAATTGAGCAAGCACGCTCGGCCATGGTCAATCTGGCCGGCAATCTGAATCAGCCAAGGGCAATTCGCGAACGTAATGCCAGCGCTGCAAAAAACTTGATTGGCCGGGTGGGAGCGCTGGTGTCTGAGGAGTGCATTCAAATGCATGGGGGTATTGGCATGACCGACGAGTACGCACTATCACACTTTGCCCGACGGTTGATCATGATCGATCATCAATTTGGTGATGCTGATCATCATTTAGAACGATTTATTTCCTGGAACGAAGTATGAGTAACACTGAACCAACCGAAAATTTTTGTCGCCAGGATAACTACAACGATTATATGGTGATATGGAACACCAATTACAGTGCTCGAAACGCCCTTTCAGATAGCTATTGTGCGGGGATAATGAAAGGTCTTAAACAGGCTTCGAATGATCCGAACATTCATGCGGTTATTCTTGCTGCAGAAGGTGGCTTTTTCTGCGCCGGTGGAAACTTGAAGGTGCTTAAAGAGCGTCGTGCCATGAGCCTCGACCAACGTAGAGAGAAGATCAATCAGCTACAGGACATGATACGCGCCATTCGAGCCTGTCCCAAACCGGTCATTGCTGCCGTGGAAGGAGGAGCAGCTGGGGCTGGAATGAGCGTGGCATTGGCCTGTGACATGATCGTTAGTGCAGCAGGCGCTTCCTTTGTTCTCGCTTATGTTCGGGCCGGACTAATACCCGATGGCGGTGTGACTCACGCACTGATGAAAGCCCTGCCAAGAGCCACAGCCTCACGTATGGCATTATTAGCACATCCCATAAGCGCGGAACGTTTATACGAGCTGGGTGCAATAACGGAGGTGGTTGAAGCTGGCACAGCACTAGAAGCCGCTCAGTCTCTGGCTCAAGAACTTGCCCATGGCCCACAGAAAGCCATAGCAACAATCAAGTCTCTACTTGATCAAGCATCGGACACGCCCCTGGAAGAACAATTGCACGCCGAGTGTGAAGCAATGGCTAAAGCCATGGGTGATGATGAAGCAAAAACAGGCATCGAAGCATTTTTAAATAAACAGCGACCCAATTTTCGCGGACAAGGGCAATGAATCCAACTATCTCCGCAACAGACTTCTTCGATACTACTAATATACGCAGGAAAAATAGCAGCATATCTTCAGGTAATACTTCAGGTGCGACATTAGCAACCGGGAGAAATTAATTTGAGGAAGCGCATCCATGAGTTGCTAACTGAAGTTGTTGCTGCCAAACCAGACGCACTGGCCATGATCGATCATTGCGATCAACCATGGCTATGGCAAGACCTGGCAAACATGACACGCGACGCTCTCCACCAACTGAAAACTTTCGGACTCGGCCCCGGTAACCGCATTGTCCTTGTTTTTGAAAACAGTCCCGCTGTCATTGCTTTTTTGTTTGCAGCCAGTCAGTTGGATGCCATTGTAGTACCAGTTAATGCCCGCCTGACTCATACAGAGTTAAAGCGTATCTTCGAGCATAGCGATCCTAGCGTGGTGATGTTTAACTCCGGCACTTCTTCCACTGCAAAAGCACATGGTAGAAAATTTAACGCAACCAAGGTGACCGGCGCTTTTGGTGAGGTCGATTTAATAAAGCGCTCTGCTAGCCCCTCAGAAACGGTATTTGAAGATGCCGCTGAACAAGTCGCCGTCATGATGTATACCTCAGGAACCACTGGCTCGCCGAAGGCTGCCATGCTGACTCATGGCAATCTATTAGCTGGTGCGCTTTCCTCATCCACCATACGAGAGATGCAGGCTACCGACATGTGTTTTCTAGCGCTACCGTTATCGCATATCTACGGTTTGGTTATGTTGATGGCCTCGACCCGCGTTCAATGCTCATTTCGTCTGGAAACGACCTTTTCAGTAGAGCGCTTATATCGTGCTTTATTAACCGATGTGACAGTACTACCCGGTGTGCCACAAATGCATGCCCATCTGTTTCATTACGCACAGCAAAATAAACTTCCTAAGTATGATCGCGGATTACTACGCCGTGTTTCCTCAGGCGGTGCACCGATGGATCCCATATGGAAACGACAAGCGGAAGCTTTCTATGGCTTACCTCTACAAAATGGTTATGGACTAACTGAAGCAGCGGCGGGAGTCTGCGCAACATCCAATCAACAGCCTAATTCTGATATTAGCGTAGGTTATGCCATGTTGAATTGTTTGCTTAAACTGGATCTAGATGCTCCAGGATCAGAACCTGATGAAGGCATCGGTGAAGTCCTGGTGGGTGGACCCCAGGTAATGAAAGGCTATTTTCGGGATAAACAGCAAACCGAACAGGTGCTGAGTGCAGATGGGTTCTATCGCACTGGTGACCTGGGAAGATTCGACGAGGAGGCGCGCCTGCATATCGTTGGGCGCACTAAAGAGTTGATCATTCGATCAGGCTTTAACGTATATCCCATTGAGGTTGAAGCGACCCTTACCGAACATCCTGAAGTTATAGTAGCCGGGGTTGTAGGACGATCTATAGACGGCAATGAGGAAGTTCTCGGTTTTGTTAAGGTCGACTTGAACAGCAACTTGACTGAGAATGAAATAAAAGATTTTGTCGCGGCTAAACTTGCACCTTATAAACGACCTTCACACATTATTGTGGCAACAGAATTGCCAACAGCACCGACCGGCAAAGTACTTAAATCGAAACTGCTGGAAACTTTTGCAGCAAAGCTTTCCTGAGAATATTAGCCGCCCATGCAGAACTCATATTTCTCTATCGTAGACGTAGAATTTACTTAGGCCATTCGGCTATCTAGATTTTCCTTACGAAAACGAATCGTCCAGGCGCTACTTTGTCTATCAGACAGTTTCCTGGTTTCCGGTTTAACATTCCCGGCAAATTTCGGATCCTGCGTATGAATTGGCTATTGGTTTCTTATTGATGGTTTATCCCCCAGACTTATTGCCAGCCTGTTTAAACTATTAATTACGGCAACAACGAAGGTTATATCGACAACCTCTGGTTCACTGTAGTGCTGCAATAGTACTTCTAATTTGTCGTGAATATCTGTTGCTATAGAGATATTGGTAACATTCTCTGCCCAGTCGAGCGCAACCATTTCGTCAATTCCAAACAGTTGACTTTCTTTCCAAACAGGCAAGCAATCCAACCGTTGCTGATTTTCACCTAACTCCCTTGCTTCAGTTGAATGCAGGTCGACACA
The DNA here is from genome assembly GCA_047615875.1 of Parasphingorhabdus sp. Taxonomy (GTDB): domain Bacteria; phylum Pseudomonadota; class Gammaproteobacteria; order Arenicellales; family CAJQKF01; genus JBLHGU01. The sequence continues at coordinate 2,015 of JBLHGU010000130.1, read as the reverse complement.
GTACGCACAGCCATTGATTTGAGACACCCTGATTTCTATTAGTGCCTTTAGTCTTTTATTAACTGAGGTGGTGTGCTTCTTTGTGGATAGTAGAAGATCCAGGGCACGACGATTAATTTTTGAGTAGTCAATTTGTGTAGGCATTATTCTGCTACTAACTCCGAGAGTGGATTCTGAAAATACGCATGGACATGACAGAGAGCTTAAGCACTCCAAATAACATTTGACCAAACTTTCTCAAAAATAAGAGAGACCTGACAACATGCCCTTTTGAGCGGACATCTTAAACATATCTCGATTTTTTATACACGGTGAGAAAAAGGCATCCTTGCTCGCCACTTATAAAAGCACTATCCAACGTGTCTTTTCCTGCAGCGCTCGACCATCCTGTTTCAAGCCATTGTCCAGCTTGACGTGCGCTCCCCTCCAGAAGGTACACAAATTCAGGGCCTTCGTGGAAATGATCGGGATAGATTGAATTAGGAGAAAACCGGTAAAGTTCCATAGTCATCTCATCAGCAACACCAAGTGTTTTTACTTCAACCCCCTGCGCTATTTCAGATGTTATCCATGGAATTTCTTGCTCATCTGAAAAACTGAATTTTGGTTCCATAATATTTCTCCGTACTGGCTATTCTTTCGGACACTAGCGGAATTTAGCAGTTGCATTAATTATGACTGAACATCTAAATTTCTGTAATTGCAGCGGTTACCGCATTGGCGTATCGATCTCCAGCCCAGCATCGTTGAAGATCTGATCTAACTTTTAGTTCCACTGACATAAACACTCCGACCAGATCATACTCTGGATCAACCCATACGAGAATACCGCCAGCGCCTGAGTGACTGAATGCTGATGGAGAGTACAGGTTCGCATACTTTAGATCTCTTTTCGCGCCTGGAGTTTCGCGCCTGGAGTATATCCCAGCCAATTCCGCGTGTACCATCTTGTGCCTGCTCATTTCCATCCCAGTCTGGAAAACCGGGGGTTTGATTTCGTTTCATATATGAAACAGTGGTTGGGCTCAGCACTTGATTTGCATCAACCCGACCTCCGTTTAAAAACATTAGAGCAAACATGGCCAGATCATGCGCAGTTGAACAAACACCACAACTAGCCCAAGGTGTTTCGAGTATCAACTCAGTCTCCAGGCCCGACATAAAAAAGTCCAGGGCCGTTGCAAAGGGCGCATTAACTGGTCGTCTAACGAGACGATGCCACTTCTCCCTGGGCAGTATGTAGTGAGTGTCTTTCATGCCAAGGGGCTTGAATATACGCTCTTCTGCATAATGCTCTAATTCCTGACCACTAACCCGTCGAACCACTTCACCCAGCAACTCGTAGCCATAATTGGAGTAGCCAACCACGGTACCTGGCCCTCTTGTTAGCGGGACTTCATAACCAAGCTTTAGAAATCCATCTATCAGCGGATGCAATCGGTCAGGCGTTGACTGTGAATCTTGAAACTTATCGCTACCTCTTGATGGCAAGTCATCTACATCCTCCATTCTATAGCCACCTATAGTGTGTGTTAGAAGATGCCACAGCGTAACTTTATCTTTGCTCTCTCCGACAAACTCAGGAATATAATCAGCTACAGGATTGTGTAAGCTGAGCAAACCATCCTCAACCAATGTCATCACGGCAGTGGCTGTTATCACTTTACTCAGTGAAGCAATTGTGTAGATAACATCTAACCGAGCTGGTGGTGAATCTGGTTCCGGCGTTTGATTGCCAACTGCTTCGCTAAAAACGACCTGCCCTCTGCGCAGAGCAATCATTGCTATGGATTGGTGTAGCTCTGGACTTACCCAGGTTTTCGACAGCGTTGAAATTAAACTTAATCTTTCGGAACACATATCCACATTTTTTGGAATACCAGTTTTCATTTTTTTACCATTATTAACCCGGCTATCAAATAACGAACATATCAAGCAGCATAGCGGATGTTCTCTGCCTTGAAATAAGAACGAATACGAGCGGGTTGTTTCTGAATGGAACGAAGATGTGATAG
>JBLHGU010000129.1:0-13855 GCA_047615875.1 Parasphingorhabdus sp. | reverse complement strand
TGGCAGTAACGAGGTTCGGGTTGATGCCGACATCAGCCGAAAAGCACTCACCTGTATTGATCGAATGCTTAACTTTGCCGCACAAAATGATGGCAATGTTCGTCCTTCGGGCGATTTGGCGAAAGAACAAAAACTGTTTTCAGGGATAGGCCCGGCATAATGCACCCACGTTCCCGGAAACAACACCGCTCTTAATACACCGACTGGCTCCGCGCCGCGGTATTGCGGGTGAACGACGACATCGTTCCCACCGCGAGCTTGAAATATGGGATTGTTTATCTAAAACTGAACTGGTAAATCGGAATTATAGTCATCCGTGGTTAACTTGAGTTCTTTCTCTTCGAGTATAGTCGTTAGGTGTTGGGTCTTAATAGCCAGATCACTCAGAGTAATGGTGTTGTCATCCAGTGCGTACAGCTGTTTTGACCCCTGGTACATATAATTCATGATAATCATTGCATCGACATTGTTATCATCTATTAACGGCTCGATCTTGTGTTGTTTTCGGTAAATAAGGTTGAGTTGTTTTTTTAAATTCCACACATAAACCACCTCTTCCATGAATGGATGATCTCTAAGGCGATACACGGCGTAAAGAACGACCAGGACCGCGACCAAAACACCTACGATGTTCAATATTAAATGAGATTCATCCGGGGAACTGAACCCGCTTATTCACAGGGTTGAACTAACCAGCGACACCACAATCAGCTCAATGACGATAGCAGCAAACACAATCTTATAATATTTGCGGTAGCGGTTTTTGTCGATTTGTCTGAGTTCCATTAAACAAGCTATTTTTAAAAACTTATCTTAACTTGTTGATCAGGTCTTTCCGAGAGCGATATCTGATTCCTGATGGTGGTTTTATAACATCGACTACGACAATATTTAACAGATGTAGCAACACCAGGGCAGACGACATCGATGGGCGCAACGTTTGGAGATGATCTTCCCATAGTATTCAATAAGTTACATCCCGAGTGGTAGGGTGATGAACAATGCTCGTGCCTGCGGGCTTAAATCTCGAATTTGAATAGAATCCAAAAAGTACTATGCTAATTGCAATAACATCCCAAATACCTTAGCGTTGTGCCTCCGTTAACTACTAGTAGAGTATGCTCCGATGACTAATAATAATTCGAAAATACTTAATGATGTCGATATCGATGCAGTTGCATCGCTCGCTGGAAAGATTCAGGAAGAGCCGGATGTCGCCGCAACAAAGTGGAATGCCGTCGTCAATTGGAAGGGTGGTTTCAGGTCTGAAGCGACCATACGCGATTTCGCTCCCATTATATCCGACGAGCCCGGAGCACTGGGTGGAACTGATAGTGGGCCAAATCCCGTTGAACAGATTCTAGCAGCCTACGGGAATTGTCTTGCGGTGGGGTATGCGGCTAACGCGACTGCTGCTGGTATTGAAATAAAAGATCTCAGTATTGAGCTTGAAGGTGATCTCGATCTTCACACTTTTCTCGGACTCAAAGAAGGTAATGCTGGTTACGACAATATTACAGTGAAAGTCAATATTGATAGTGATGCTTCACCTGAAGCTTTAAGTGCACTGCACGATAAGGTATCTAACACATCTCCTGTTGGACACACACTCGGGCGTGCAATACCGCTTAAATTAGAATTGATGTAAAGAAAGTTTAACCAGGGTCAGTTTCTATCAAGGTAATTTTGGATTCCTCTGAATTCAGTTCACCATCGATCGAAACCAATAGACTTCCTTGCCAGGACAATAGGAAGTCTAAAAGGCAGGCCTGATTCTCTCGCGTTTATTCGATTGTGATGACTTAATAATCGATTGAGCAGAAACCCCGAGGCAGACTCACAGCCCCTGGCCTGTTTCCTCGATCAACATGTCGACCACATCGCGAAGCGCCTCGGCGTCGGTTTTACCTGAGCTACGGGCTTGCTGCCAAACGTCGATCTGCTTATGGGCACTGGTGCCTCGCCGAAGGATCTCGCGGGCGTGTTCGACTTCGGACACGCAATCGAAGAATTCCGCATCTTCCCGAACCAACTCGATCAGTTCCTCGAGTAGTTCGGTAAAGGGAATAATCGCAGCCTTGCCGAAATCGATGAGTCCTTCGTCGAACCCGTAACGCGATGCTCGCCAGCGGTTTTCTGAAATCATAAAACGGTCGTATATACGCCAGCGCTGGTTGCTCCGACGCAACCGCCAGAGCATACGCAATAAACAACGATAGAAGGCTGCTATGCAGATCGAGTCTTCCATTCTAGTGCAGATATCGGTTATGCGCATTTCCAGCGTCGGAAACTTGCCGCTCGGGCGAATGTCCCACCAAAGTTTGCTCGCATCCTCGATAACACCGGTGCTGACCAGGGTGTCGACCAGACGTTGGTATTGCGCGTAGCTGTCGAACTCTGGAGGCAGTCCGGTGCGTGGCATCTCATTCCAGACAGCCATGCGATAAGACTTGAGTCCGGTGTTGATTCCGTGCCAGAACGGTGAAGAAGTGCTGATGGCGAGCAAGTGCGGCAGGAAATAACTCACCTGGTTCATCAGATCAATGCGTAAATTGTCATTCTCGATACCGACATGCACATGCATGCCACAAATGAGCATACGTCGCGCAACCGTCTGCATACTCTGAGCCAGGATGTTGTAACGTTCCTTTTCAGTGTGTTTTTGAAGATCCCATTCTGCAATCGGATGTGTTGATGAGGCAATAATCGCGAGCCCGTGGCTCTCAGTCACCTCACGGACGCAGCTACGCAGCGATCCGAGCTGATCGGCTAGTTCGGAAATCGAGCTACAGACTTTGGTTCCAATCTCGATCTGGGATCGCAGGAATTCGGGCGTGACCTGATCGCCAATCCGTTTTGAGCAATCCTCGAAGATGGCTGCAGGTGGGTCATCAACCAGGTTCCGGGTCTCGGGGTCGACCAGCAGATATTCCTCTTCGATGCCAATCGTAAAGCTGGGTTCCTGATATGGTTTCATGATTTGATTACCTGGTTAGTGAGTGTCATTTTGCCAACTCTTAAAGTCAGCCCAGAAGTCAACCGATGGTGAGCCAGTCTAGTTTGCATGAACCGTCACTGTCTTGCCAATCGTATCCATTATTTGCCTCAGGGTGTCATAGTCAGGGTGTCTGACCCGCATCCAGGCATTGGCCATGTAGCCGCCTTCGACCGGCTGCGTCGCCGAGCCGGCATCCGGTAAATGCGAGGCTACGATGCATTCGTCGTATTCCTGCTGTATGGCTTCAAGTCCAGAATAACCGGTTATGTGTCCGTCACATTCGGGTCGCAGCGCAATCATACCGGCGGAATAACGTCGCGATGGCGACTTTTGGGGATGCCCATGCATCAATGCGCTGGCCCATTCCAGGTAGATATCGAAATCATTCGCGGTATTGTAGACATCCCACTGGCCGACACCAGGTGGGCGGCAACCGATTTCGGAAAATTTCAATCCCTTAGGACCGGCAAACCATTCCATGTGCGTGGCTGAAGTACCGATACCCAACACTCGATTCACATCGCGCGCCATCTGCCTTATTTCACTGTAGCCCTCAACCTCGACGCGGTTGGTGGTAATCATCTGTGGTGATATCCATCGCTCGCGCATCGCAACTAACACGTTTGGGTAATAATGGGTAATAAACTCATGGACGACCTGACCATCGATGGTTAGCGTGTCGAGATAACCTTCGTGTCCTTCGATGAATTCTTCGACGGCAACTTCGGCACCATCGGCGACTCCGGATTCGATGATGACCTTTTCCAGTTCCGCCGCATTGCTGACCTTCCAGGTTTCCGAGGCACCGGCACCGTCAGTCGGCTTGATGATGACCGGATATCCCACCTGTTTAGCAAATTCGCGCGTTATGCCGGGGTTATCTGCCCGTATTGACATCGCACAGGGAATGCCTGCCTTGCGTAATTCATCTTTCATGGCAGGTTTGTCTCGGCACAGATAAGCGGTACGCACGGAGGTACCCGGAATGCCAGTGGCTTCGCGTACTCCAGCGGCCGCCATGATGTGCGCTTCTACAGTCGCCTCCAGACGATCTACCCAGACTTTACTTTGTATCTGTTGAACTGCCTGCAACAGCGTCGGTTCGTGCACAACTGACTGCACCTGTACATAAGAGCTCAGGTAGCCCTTGACTTCATCCGACAGGTACTCCTGAGGGCGCTCACCGATGCCGATGATATTGGCGCCAATCTGGTGTAATCCGCGCACAAATTCCTTCTGGTTGTATGGGAAAGAAGGTTCGATGAAAATGATGTTCATTGGATTCTCTGGATGTTGAAGTTATTTCCCTGCGGGAAGAATCTGTCGAAACAGGTCGATATAGCTTTGACCCTGGTGCTTCCAGGAATAATCCATTGCCATGCCGTTTCGTACCAGTTTACGCCAGCTTTTTTTATCCTGGTACAGATCCAGTGCAGCATTCAGCGCCCAGTCGAGAGCGCTGGCGCTATAGTCATCGAAAACGATGCCGGTGCCCTTACCACTACTCGGCTCAAACAACTGTACCGAATCTGCCAGCCCTCCAGTGCGCCGCACGACAGGAACCGTTCCATAGCGCAAACTGTACATCTGGTTGAGACCACAGGGCTCGAACTGTGAGGGCATCAAAAACATGTCGCTACCCGCCTCTATCATGTGCGCCAACTTGTTGCTGAAGCCACTATAAAAACAGACGCGGTTGCGGTAACGCGCTTGAAGTTCGCCAAAAAACTTTTCGTAACGCGGTTCACCACTGCCCAGTATCGCCAGTGCAAAAGGTCTTTGTTGTAGGAGCCTGGGCATGACTTGTTGTATCAGGTCGATACCCTTTTGTGTGGTCAGGCGACTGACTATACCGAGCAGAGGTATGTCAACGGTGCTGTCGAGTTCCAGTTCCTGCATTAGCGCCAGCTTGTTTTTCTTCTTACCAGAAATGGCGCGCGCGTCGTAGGGATAGGGGATCAAGGCATCTTTACCGGGGTTCCATTCATCATTATCGACACCATTCAGAATTCCCACCAGTGAGTCCTGACGTTGCCGCAATAGATCTTGCAAGCCCATACCGTAGCTCGGCTCCAGAATTTCGTTGGCATAAGTGGGGCTCACGGTAGTCAACAAGTCTGCATACAGCAGGCCGGTTTTGAGGAAGTTAACCCGATTCAACGCCAGGTCTTCCTGGTGCAGAATTTCGGCTGAGTCCTGGAATCCTATATCGTGCAATATACGGGCATCGAATATGCCCTGGTAGCCGATATTGTGAATGGTTAAAACCGATCGTGTGTTTTCAAACAGACTGTCCCAGGCATAGAGCGTTTTCAGATAAAGAGGCGTCAGCGCGGTATGCCAGTCGTGGCAATGGAAGATGTCCGGCGCAAAGCCCATGTACTGGCACATTTCGATGGCGACCCGCGACAACAAAATAAAGCGCAGGTGCTCGTCGGACCCGGCGGTATAAATGCCGGGTCTATCGTATAGTTCCGGGCAACGTAACAGGTATATTTTTAGCGACGTGTCTGGCTGGGTGGCAGTATCGATCGAATAATTCAGATGATGATTGCCGATTCGAATCGACAGGTTTTGCAGCGACAGTTCCGACTCAATCTCTAGCAACTTCGTGTCTATTACCGAATAAAAGGGTATCAACACGCGTATGTCGTGCCCTTTATGATTGAGGAATGCCGATAGCGCTGCAATCACGTCTGCCAATCCTCCGGTCTTCGCCAGTGGGGTCAGCTCTGAACTAACCACGCAAATCTTCAGGGGGGTTTCAGGCATATTATTTCCTACTTCGTTTTCGATGCGATACCGATTTTATGCCGCGTCATTCTACCGGATTGAATGAACAATCATATGACTATTCTATTACGTTAACAGGGTTTTCCTGCCAACGTACCAGCGATTGCATGTGATCGCTGGCAGGCACTGATTACCCCATGTTTTATCATGCTACGTCAACCTGGCCTCGAGAGTATTGTAACTTTATCCGATAAAGTGGGTTCCGAGCTACAATTTATCAGCCCTCCGAAAATTCCTGCATGATCGCCTTAACACCGGACAGGCGGTCGATAAACAAGGGCACAAGCGCCGGGTCAAAATGGTCGCCACACAGATTGCGCCTATATTAATTCGACGGCCATTTCGATCGCCCCGGCTTCTTTATAGGGACGTTTCGAAGTCAATGCATCGAATACATCGCATATCGCGACTATACGGGCTTCTATCGGTATAGCCTCGCCACTTAATCCGTTCGGGTATCCCGATCCATCCCACTTCTCATGATGACAAAGTGCAATTTTCCTGGCCAGTTTAAGTACTGGTGAACAATGTTTGCCGATGATATCTGCCCCAATTGGATATCTGTCTCCTTTAACATGCGGTTAAAGGCGCGCACGATGTCGCCCCATTCATCGCTTCGCTCGATCGTCATCAAGTACTCATGAGGATTATTTGGGTCAGAGCCTGCCATTGTCATACTCCTGTCGAGCATTCAAATGGGTGCCAATACCAGCTTTTCCAGCACCAGCATTGTCACCAGAGTCACGAATACTGATATCAAAAGAACAAGCCCGGCGATACGCCAGATAAACGCTTCAACATCTTTAGCAACCTCGCTACTGTTAACCGCAACCACCATCGAATAAGCCGCTTTAAGGCGCTCGGATGACAAAATCAGGTCGAGGCGTTGCTGACTACGATCGAATTGCTGAATCGACTTCGCTGTCTTCTCGACCTGTTTAAGTGGTTTCGTTGCTTCACCAAATCGAAAAAGCACTTCGCCCTCGAGGTTAAACAAAGTGGCGCCAATCAGTTTTGAATTCTTCCGTAACTTCTTGACAATCGCAGGGAGATTCTCAGAAAGCTGGCCGTCGGCTTCAGAACTCCGGATGATTGCTCTGGCGAGCACTACAACTTAGCGTTCAATTTCGAATAATCGATCGCGTTGGAAATTATTCACCGAGAAAAAAAGTATCGCATCTTCAATGCATAGGATTGCAAAAAACTACGATTGTTACCTGCCAACACAGCCGACATTTAAAAATATGTTGCGGTCAATAACCATCTTTATTGAACATTTTTTCAATACCCAAATGAGACCCCATGGAACCACCTATAATCGATAAGTTGCTCATATGTGGAATGGCCTTTGACTACAACCAGCGCAGCTTAGTTTCACGGCTTGAGCTTTTTGATTGCCATTTTAGGAGATAATCAACGTCAAAACTAAATTAGAGAATGAAGTCAATGACGCGTGACCCACTGCACGGCATCACACTGATAGAGATAGTCACAACACTTGTCAAACATTATGGCTTGGACGTGCCCGGTCAGCGCATTAATATCAAATGTTTCACCCACGACCCAAACATCAATCGAGCGTGTGGTTCAAATCACTATCCCACCGACTTATACCGCTAGTTAACTGATGCCAATAATGGCCGGTTTTCAGCGCAAGCACCCAGAAGTAACTCTCATGATGAATACGACAGCCGACATCAATTCTATAAATTTAATGGTTTCTCGTTGGCGGACATTAAAAATGCAGAGTTCAAAAGTGACCCTGGGCACTAAGCACCTATCCTATGCTGAGGTTCCAATGGCGGCCCAGATATTACTATTCAAACCTGGAACTGGAGAGGCTCGAATCGCTCATCCCGGTCACTGGTAAACACTAACGTAAACAGCCTATCAAATTCCCACTGGTCCAATTAAGATACCTCCACCCAAATCGAGATCAGTGGTAGATATGAAGGCCAGTTTACCGATGTACGACATTATTGAAATCCGGCATGCTCACGATGCCTTATGGATGGGTATCGCGCGACATTTTCGGAAGCAAGGCCTGAAGCATGTTCCCAGACGACTAGTCCATGACCAACCCGTATGCTCTCTTTGGTCAAACAAGAACCTGTTTATGAGTCAATGCTGTGGTTATGACATCATCCACAGCTATAAACACCGACTGAAGGTACTCGCGTCTCCCTGGTTTGATGCCCCGGGTTGTTCCAAAGGTAATTACTCAAGTGCGATTGTCGTCCCCACAGACAGCACATATGATGATGTGACCGAGATGGCAGGGAAAGTTGCTGTGGTTAATGGACCTGAATCACATTCAGGTATGAATGCGCTCTTTTCATTGGTCTCGCCCCATAGCCGTAACAATAAATTCTTTGCTGAAATCAAAATCAGCGGAAGTCATAGCGAAAGTGTAGCGTTACTCGTTGAAGGCAAGGCCGATGTTGCCTCGGTAGACTGTATCACTTATGAATTACTGAGGCGTTATCGGCCCGATGCCATCAAGGGTACTCGTCAGTTAGGATTAACTTACTCTGCACCTGCGCCGCCCTACGTCACCGCGGGAACAGCCGATGTCGAAACTGTTGAGAGGATGAGAAACGCATTGCTGGATGCATTTGAGGATCAAAATCTGACTGGTTTGAGGCAGACACTTTTATTGAAAAAAATAGAGATTTCGTCTGATGCTACCTACCAGCGACTACTCGATGACTTCAAACATAATTTACAGGCTGTTTAAATCTAACATGGATCGAAGGCTAGTAAATTCCTTGAGTCGAACTAACCCTCGATATAGAGGGTTACCGGGCCTCGTTTCTTAATTACAGGTCGTCGGTGCCTGAAAAATCTGCAGTTGTTATTTCGCCCGGTGCTCCATTTCCCGGGGCCACTCTCACTACCCCGAAACCAGGGCACCTCCTCAATACCTTTACTCAACATTGGCCCAGCAAAATTAGCCATGGCAGGCAGTATCGAACTATCCACCATGTTTTTGGTTGGCTACTTAATATTTGATGAAACATTGGGATACGTACAGATTCTGGCGGGAGTATTGATCATGACCGCAATTTTAATTTCACTGCAATTAGTTCGAAACGTCGAATAGCCAATTTTGGGCCGGAGAATATTTATGCGGCACTTTCAAAAAGATAGTTTGTAGTTTCTAAGCCGTTTGTTTTCTGGATGCCCAGTAGTCTACAATCGTGTGTTTAAAGTACTGGAAACGCGAATGGTCGACGACGTTGTTACTTATGAATCTCGAGATCGAGTCGCGATTATCACGTTAAATCGCCCCGACAAACTTAACGCCCTGAACAAAGCCGCCTGTGACGGTTTGATGGAAAGCTGGCGACGACTGGAGCAGGGCGAGGATCGAGTCGCAATTCTCACCGGTGCAGGGCGCGCTTTCAGTGCCGGCGCTGATCTGGTCGAAGCAGCGATAGAAGTATATCCCTATGTTCCAGGCATTCACATTCCGGTAACCAAACCCGTCATTTGCGCAATTAATGGTTTGTGTGTCGGTGCCGCTTTTGCGCTCATGCACTTTGCAGATTTAGCAGTCGCCAATGAAGATGCCTGGTTTAGTTACCCAGAACCACAGTTAGGTACCACCGGTGGATTAATCGCGTCGCTAGCCGCCCGCATTCCGCATAAAATCGCGATGGAAATTATGCTCTGCGGTGAGCGAATCAGTGCTGAACGCGCTTATCAGGTTGGCTTCGTCAATAAAGTTGTGCCGGCAGATCAACTGATGGATGCTGCGCTGACTTATGCCAATCGACTCGCTGCTAACGCACCCTTAGTATTGAAAGGACTTAAACAGGCTGTCGATCATACTATTGCAAAAGGCCCTGCCGAGTTTGCAGGACTAGCAAAACAGCTGGCTGACTCGACCACCTATAGTAAAGACTATAGGGAAGGTCTTGATGCCTGGGCTGAAAAACGAACACCAAAATTCACGGGTGAGTAGCATATTAATGACCAGGGTTTGATTCAGGAGCACCTCAAATGAGTAACTCGTTAATTGATCTAACCCGACTCTACAACCCACGCGGCATTGCGTTTATCGGCGCATCTGAAAACCTTGATAAATACAATGGCCTTACATTGCAATACGCGATTGAATCGGGATACACAGGTGGCCTTTTCCCGGTTAACCCAAAATACGAAAGCCTGTTTGGCCTAACTTGTTACTCCAGCGTTAAGGATGTCGAAGCCGTGATAGACGTGGCAGTATCACTGGTGGCGGCACATAGAATACCAGCACTTTATGACGACCTGACTAGAATGGGCGCTAAATTCCTCGTCGTGCCGGGTGACCTAGTTGCAGTAGACGATCCTGCTGCGGAAGCTGCAGTTTCAGAATTTCTCAAATTGGCCAGAAACGGTGGTCCCAGGATTTTAGGGCCAGATTGCGCTGGCTATTACTCTCCGCACGTCCCATCCGCTGTCGGAATCTCGAGTGCTTTACAATTGGGCGGCATACCAAAAGGTTGTATTGGCGTGATATCTCAAAGTGGTGGAGTTGCAGGCGTACTCATCGACCGTGCTCGACACTATGGCACCGGCTTTTCCCATATCACCGCAACGGGTAAAGCCGTGGATATCACCCTGCTCGATCATCTGGAATTTATGATCGATGATCCGTTAACTGAGTGTATTTCGCTTTGCTATGAAGAGCTCGATGACTACGATCGATTTTTTAGACTGGCCGATAAGGCTCATGAAGCGAACAAACCCATTATCGTGTTAAAAACAGGTCGGACGCAGGAAGCGGCGGCGGCAATGCAATCGCATAGTGGTCGTATCCTGGGTGCCTGGGATGTACAGGAAGCTGCCTACCGACGCCACCGTATCGTACTCGTAAAAACAATTGACGACTTACACATCGCCGCAAGTTTAGCAGGGCGATTCCGTGTTGATCCAGATAGTGGAATCGGCGCTGCTGCCTGCTCTGGTGGATACTCCGTATCACTCGCTGACCGGATTGTCGATCATGGTTTAAAAGTCGCAACACTCACCGCAGATACCTGTGCCCGTGTTGCCCGTGAAACAGGTCAACAACATGCCGCTAATCCTGTCGATGCAGGTGTCTGGCATGATATCGCCAACGACTACACCGACGTGGTCGCGACAATGCGTGCGCTAGATGATGATCCTAATGTCGGAGTTACGATTTATTCAGAATTGTTATTCATTGGTATGGATAAAGTATTACCTGAGCTTATTGACTTTCATCGTAATGCGAAAAAGCCACACATCACTTGCTTGCAAGCAACCGAGTTTCCAGCCAGGTTCGTTAAAACGCTGCGCGATAATGGCGGACTAGTTGTCGACACGCCTGAGCGTGCCTTGCAAGCGATGGAGGTTCTCTATAACCATGCCCGATTAATGGCACAACCTGCCCTGCCAATGCCGCCAACCAGGGTGCCGAGTAAACTGTTAAATTCAGATGTTGGCCAAGTTCTTAATAGTGCCGATAGCCGGACACTATTTGCCGAATACAATATTTCGCTGGTTGCATCCTACTATCCTCGAGACCTGGAACAGGCTCTGATACAAGCCATGAAGATAGGTTACCCATTGGTACTCAAAGGCGAAGTGCACGACATTGCCCATAAGACAGAAGCTGGCCTGGTACGGACTGATATAAAGAATGACGCCGAACTGGAAACTGCCATGCAGCGAATGTCATCAGTCGTTGGTTCCAAAGGCCGATTCGTAATGCAACCTCAAATAGACGAGGGAGTTGAAATCCTGTTAGGTGCGAGAATTGACCCAGCTGTTGGTGCTGTAGTGGTGCTTAACTTTGGCGGCATATTTGCCGAAGCGATGCCTAAACCTGAAACCGAGCTCGCTCCGTTTGATCACCAAACGGCAAAATCACTCATTAGAAGAATCGATCCTATGGGAATACTATCAGGCTATCGTGGTAGAGCTTTACTCGATGTCGAAGCATTAGCCATTCTAATCACCCGATTTTCAAAACTCGTGTACCACAACTACAAGCGGCTTTTAGAGGTAGACTTGAACCCTGTCATTGTGACTGAAGATGGTGTTTTCCTGGTCGATGCTTTAGTGATTACAACGTCCATTGAATAGTCGAAAAATTCTCCGCTTCGCACAGGTTATTTGCCCCTTATTACATCAAGATCTAGATCACTGATAATAGGGCGGGACATCGATTGCTCGGTACTTGTGTATCAATCAAACGCCTGGATTGATCATGTAAGCTTTTTTCAGGGTCGAAAACCGCGAGTAGGTTAGGTAAATCTGATCAAATCAACCATGACAGCGATAAATTGATCACCACCAATATTGGCCAGCGTATAACCTTCACGTAAAGCCTCTTTCATGCGTTGTAACAGTTCGACGAGTAGTTTATCCCCCAGATAATGGCCATAGTATCATTGACGACATTGAATGCATCTAAGTCCATATAGACAACGGCTAATGACTGATTGCGGCATTGACACTGCTTCATGTCATGGCTTAAACGATCAGCCAGTAATATACGGTCAGGCAGATCAGTCAGTAAGTCATAATGGGCAATGTGTTCGAGTTTTCCGTGGGCTTGTCGCGCTCCATTTTGAGACTTCTCGATCTCGGTCACGTCCCGTCTTACCGATTGAACCTCAACCAGAACATGGTTTGGATCGAATAGTCCGTGATTGATCCACTCGATTATTCTTTTTTCCAGTCGCGCTGACCAAAGAGTTCTCGCGCGTTTGTCTGAGTTTTTCAACACTGAGTTGAGACAGGTCTGGTTTGACAGCTTCGCGCTCCTTGGGTGGTATATCTTGATAGATAGAATGCACTAAAAGCTCAGATTTGCCTTTACCGATGTATAAAATGTGCGAGTCTTTGACAGAAGTTAATGCACCATCTGCAGTAAACTGCGAAATTAAGTCCAACTATGAATGTACTAGAGAGCTAAGTATCTGTTCACTTGGATATAGTTTTTCTTCAGCTTGTTTATGCTCTGTGATGTCTTGATTGACACCGATCAATTTTAATAGATTGCCATGATCGTCGTTAATATTCGTGGCATAAGACTTAATCCAGCGGACCTTTCCATCAGGGCGAATAATTCTAAATTCGGAGTTGTATTCGCCGTCACCGCCCTGGTTGCCTGAACGTGTGGCATCTATGTCGTCAGGATGAACCAGTGTTTGCCAGGCTTGAAAGGGCTCTGTCTGGTTTTTTTCGCTTATGCCATAGATTCGATAAGCCCAATCGGCCCAGTACATAGAGCAACTCTTGTGGTCATATTCCCATATACCAATTTCAGCCGACTCTGTGGCGAGTGAACCTCGCCAGTTTGCATCGTTAAGCGCCAGGTTGGATGACACCATACCATCGAGCATGGTGTTGAAGGCGTCGGCAACATGGGCAATCTCATCGCGTCCTTTTATACTTGCCCTATGATCGGTCGAACCGCCTTCAATTGCGTCGGCAGTTCGCTCTATTTGCTTTAATCGCCGTCAAACGAGTACCTATTAACCAGGCCAGTATCGATCCCAGTAGGATGGCTACGAGCCCATAGACAAATCCATCTCTGGTAATTATAGCCAGGCGTGCTGCGGTAGTCTTCTGACCGAGGCCAAGACGTACCCACCCGACCAGATTGTCAGATAAAATAACCGGGTTGATGGAATCGACCAACGCCGAGTTAGGCGTTAACACCATCTGTTTTGCGTTGGTTCGGTAAGTCTTCAACATACAGTCCCAACCGGTTGGCATCCCTATGTTGATTAAGCGGTCGTTCGCGTGAGCATGTTTTAATGGCAAGTCAATGCAATTGCGGGCATTCCTGACGGGCTGTAGCCAACTACAAGCTTACCGACCATGGCATCATTCAGGCATCGGATAGGCCACAGATGTTTGAATATACAGATAGAAAACATTATGAGAACATGGGTGCTGTCTCCAAGGAAAGGAAACAGGCATGCACCATACATCGATCCTCAAGGAAATCGCACCACCCCAAACCTATCATGAACGCCATCGTCCAGAAAAAACACTCCTATACCGCATTATTGACCGGTACTCCCCGGAGTTTCGTGC
>JBLHGU010000128.1:0-13876 GCA_047615875.1 Parasphingorhabdus sp. | reverse complement strand
TTTGCTGTGCTTTGTTCATGCGATACTTCCTCAGTTAATCGCAGATCGGGCGTGATCTGCGTTGAGGGAGTATCGTTCATGATTTACAGGTTGGTATTCTGCCGCACAGCGGCTTCGTTCAACAAGTAGATAGAACGCTCACGCGTCATTTAGCCTGTCGATCAAAGCAAGGATTATTCACAACACTGCCCAGTTATCCGCTGATCTCTCTTAAAGCTAGTCACTTCTCGCAATAGAGTTAATTCGTCTCAGTAATCGAATTACTCACATTCAAAATGTTCATATGAACATGCTAATGAAAATATTTACTGTATTTATCCGTTCATTCGGTCTATTATTACTTTCATATTAATATTCTTCGTTAATTTGTTCTGATCACTATTCCATAATGAGTAAACATGAACCTGACTAAACGACAGGCCGAAATTTCGGAATTGTTGCGTAGCGAGGGATTTCTATCGGTTGATTCGTTGGCCGAGAATTACCAGGTAACTACGCAAACCATACGCCGCGACCTAACCGCCCTTTGTGACAAAGGGTTGGCCAGACGACGTCATGGGGGAATAGAAAGATCAGCAACAATAAAGAACCTGGCCTATCAATCACGACAAATTTTATTGCGTGACGAAAAACAGTCAATCGCAGACCGGGTGGCTCAATCCATTCCCAATGGTGCATCCGTAGCATTCAGCATTGGAACGACACCTGAAGTGGTTGCCAGCGCATTGATCCATCATAAGGATCTGCGCATTTTCACTAACAATCTCAATATTGCCGTGCTGTTTTGCACCCATTCAACATTCGAAGTTCATGTTGCGGGTGGTCGTGTTCGCAACAGTGACTGCGACATTTTAGGCCCCGGCATGGAGGCCTTCCTGTCTTCTTACATGTTTGATTTCGCAATTTATGGCGTTGGCGGTGTCGACGAGAACGGCACTCTTTTAGATTTCACCGATGAAGAAGTACGTGCAAGACAACGAATTCATGAAAACAGTAGAACCACTATGCTGGTGCTTGATCACAGCAAGTTTGGCAGATCCGCGCATGTACGCGGCGGCCATATAAGTGACGCCAGCATGGTTTTTTGCGATGCCTCTCCTCACAAGAGCATTATCGAAGCCCTGGCCATATCGGGCAGTGAATTAGTGGTTTGTAATGGGACACAGTCAAAATGACCGGTATAAAAATCAGCCAACTGGTAAAGCAGTGGGATACAACTCGCGCTGTAGACGGTGTTTCGTTTACGGCTGACGAAGGTACGTTGACCGTGTTGCTCGGGCCCTCTGGCTGCGGTAAATCAACTATTCTGCGCATGATTGCCGGACTGGAAACCGTGGATGGCGGCGAAGTGCAAATCAACGAGCAGGTTGTAACCCATCAGGACCCAGCCAAAAGAGGCGTTTCCATGGTGTTTCAATCCTATGCCTTGTTTCCCCACCTCGATGTGCGCGAAAACATTCTCTTTGGGTTAAAAGTGCGCCGCGTAGATCCGGTCGAGCGTGAATCCCGACTAAAAGATGCGGCTCAGTTGGTCGGTCTTGAGGGATTGCTAGACCGCAGACCGGCTCAACTTTCGGGCGGCCAGCGACAGCGTGTCGCCCTGGCGCGAACCATCGTATCAAAACAGCCCGTATGTCTGATGGATGAACCACTCTCGAATCTGGATGCGCAACTGCGTGCGGAGATGCGAGACGAAATTCAACAGCTTCAAAAGCGTCTGAATCTCACTATGGTTTATGTCACTCATGATCAAACCGAGGCCATGTCGATGGCGGATCAAGTGATTCTATTAAAAGACGGAAAAATCCAGCAGACCGGCACACCAATGGAACTCTATGAACAACCTGCCAGCGGTTTCGTAGCTCAATTTCTTGGCACCCCACCAATGAACCTGATGCCTACCTCACTATTAAAGGATACACACGCAGATAAAACTGGCGCGGCCAAGTTGGGTATTCGGCCGGAAAAAGTACGCATAACTGAAACCGGATTAAAGGTTGAGGTAAAGACCGTTGATTACATGGGAGCCGAAACCGTTCTACGCATGCGCCACGGTAGTTGCGTTCTGATGGCGCGTATCGAAGGACGTGCCAGTGTCAGGGCGGGAGATAGCATCCACATCAGTTGGAGCAAGGACGACGAGTATTTATTTGGCCAGGATGGACAACGAATTTGCGGCGGATCCTCTGTCGCGTCATCCGACTGAAGCAGAAATCGGTCGGGCAGTATTGCGATTCGGATAAGTTTCGTCCGCAGTTTCTTATCATTCCTAAGGAGGAATAAGTTGTGTTAACAAAGTTCAAGAAAACTCTGAGCCGTACCGCTATCGCGGCATGTTTCGGCCTAACTACAGTTTCCGCACAAGCGGCGACTGATCTCACCATGTACTACCCAGTTGCGGTTGGCGGGTCACTAACTAAAGTTGTTGATGGCATTGTTGCGGATTTTATGAAGGAGAATCCCGATATCAATGTTAGTGCAATCTATGCTGGCAATTACAACGATGCCCGTATCAAAGCACTGGCGGCACTGAAAAGTGGCGAGCCTGCACAACTGTCTGTCATGTTTTCCATCGATATCTATGAGCTTATCGAACAAGACGCCATCGTTGCATTCGACGACATTGTTAGTACCCCTGAAGACAAAGCCTGGTTGAATTCTTTCTACCCCACTCTGATGGAAAATGGCCGCACAGCAGATAAAACCTGGGGCATTCCTTTTCAGCGTTCAACCATTGTTATGTATTACAACAAAGACGCTTTCCGTGCCGCTGGCCTGGACCCTGAGGCGCCACCTGCAACCTGGGACGAACTGGTTGCCGCAGGCACCAAGCTGACCAAGGACGATGGCTCACAATGGGGCATGATGATTCCTTCAACGGGTTATCCCTACTGGATGTTTGGCGCTCTGTCTATGCAGAACGACCAGCAACTTATGAGCGGTTCCGGTGATACCACATTCTTCGATTCACCAGGCACCATCGGCGCTCTGGAATTCTGGAAAGATCTGGGTTCCAAGCACAAGGTAATGCCAGAGGGCACCATCGAATGGGGCACATTGCGTCAAAACTTTCTTGAAGGCCAAACCGCAATCATGTGGCACTCAACGGGTAACCTGACTGTTGTAAAAGACAAAGCGAAGTTTGATTTTGGCGTCGCCATGTTGCCTGCTAACAAGCGTCGTGGCACACCAACCGGTGGCGGTAACTTCTATATCTTCAAGGATACTTCCACTGAAGAACGTGTTGCCTCAATGAAACTGATCAAGTTCATGACCGATCCTGAGCGCTCCGCAGAATGGTCCATGAAAACAGGTTACATGGGCGTTAGTCCAGCTGCCTATGAAACCGATAAGCTGAAGGGTTACATCGAAGGCTTTCCGTATGCAGCAGTTGCTCGTGATCAACTAGAGTTCGCTACAGCGGAATTGTCTACCTTCCAGACTGGCCGCGTTCGCAAACTTTTAGATGATGCTATTCAAGCCGCTTTAACTGGATCTAAAACTCCTGCTGATGCATTGAAAGAAGCACAAGCTGCAGCCGATCGTTTGTTGAAGGTCTACCGCTAGACCCTCTGATGTATTCCACAGGTGGCATCATAGTGCTCTGCCTGTGGACTACTGATTTCGATCGATAATCTACAAATGAAATTCTCGCCTAACAACATGCGTCACATATATGGATGGCTACTGCTTACACCAGCCGCCATTTTACTGATCGCATTTACTCATTACCCTACATTGGCAACAGTCTTTGAGAGTCTGTTTTCAAAAGGCAGCATCATTCGACCCTCTCGATTTGTTGGTTTGGCGAATTACGAGTCGATGCTTGAAGATCCTGTATTCTGGAAAGTCCTGGTAAATAATGCCTGGTTTGCCCTCGGCACAATTCCTGTATCTGTGGGGCTAGCCATTGCAATGGCACTGTTAGTAAACCGTGCGTTGCCAGGCAGATCGCTACTGCGACTAGCCTATTTCACCCCCACCATTTTGCCCATGATTGCAGTGGCAAATATTTGGCTATTTTTCTATTCCCCCGATATTGGGCTCATTGACCAAATTCTAGGCATGTTTGGCATTGCCGGACACAACTGGCTTGGCGACCCCGATACCGTGTTAGGTGCCATCATCGTAATGACCGTCTGGAAAGAGGCGGGCTTTTTCATGATATTTTATCTGGCGGCTCTACAGAATTTGCCACCGGAGCTTGAAGAGGCTGCCAAACTGGAAGGTGCTTCGCGCTGGTATTACTTTCGTCGTGTCATGTTCCCACTGTTGATGCCAACCACACTATTTGTCCTGATCAATGCGGTTTTAAATTCATTCAAGTTGGTTGATCATTTATTCGTGTTGACAAAGGGTGGGCCAAACAATGCCAGCAACCTGCTTCTCTACTACATCTATGAGAACGCCTTCTCCTATTTTGATACTAATTATGCGGCCACTTTGACCGTGGTGTTATTGCTCATCCTGGCCATTCTTGCGCTGGCCCAGTTTTTTCTACTGGATAAAAGGGTCCATTACCGATGATGCAGGCACAGTCAAAACCTTCCATCTGGACGCCTTCGCTGGCATTAGAAACCATTGGTGCCTGGTTGCTTGCCATCATCTGGATTGCGCCACTTTTATATGCTTTCTGGGCCGCATTTCACCCCAGTGAGTATGCGATTCATTTTGAATTATTTGCACCACTGACCCTGGACAACTTTCGCGAAGCCTTATCACAGGCACCCTTTCTGCGTTATGGAATAAACACCTTCATTCTGGTTACCATGTTGCTGGCGTCGCAGCTGGTGGTTTGCACACTCGCCGCCTACGCATTCGCCAGGTTCCAATTTGCTGGCAGTAGTATTGCCTTTGGGCTAGTTCTGGTGCAACTGATGATAGCGCCTGAAATACTGATCGTGGAAAACTACGGCACCCTGGCCGACCTCGGTTTGATCGATACCATTACCGGTATCGGGCTACCGTATATGGCCAGTGCTTTTGGCATTTTCCTGTTACGACAAACATTTAAGTCCACACCCAAGGAACTTGAGGACGCCGCCAGGTTGGAAGGCTGTGGCATATTCGGCATATTATGGCGTGTTTATATTCCGTTGGCTAAACCCACCTATCTGGCCTACGGTCTGGTTTCAATAAGCCATCACTGGAACAATTTTCTTTGGCCTCTGATCGTTTCAAATTCAGTAGAAACTCGACCGCTAACCGTAGGACTCGGTATATTTGGCGCTCCTGAATCCGGTGTCGATTGGTCAATAGTTTCAGCAGCCACGCTGTTGTCTATCGCACCCTTATTAATAGCCTTTCTGTTGTTCCAGCGTCAGTTCATTCAATCATTTATGCATTCAGGTATCAAGTGACCAGCATCCTTTCCTGGAACATCCAGAATGGCAAAGGCTGTGATTGCAAAATCTCACTTGAGCGAATTGTTGAGGTTATTGGCCAAATGGGCGTTCCCGATATTATCTGTCTGCAGGAAGTCTCACGCGGACTAATTCTGGACGACGGTATTTATGCGCCGGACCAGGTTGAAGAATTAGCAGAGTTATTTCCAGGTTACGAAATAGTATTCGGAGCGGCTATTGATGCAGTGTGTGAAAATAACGGCAAGCGATGGCAATTTGGCAATGCGGTATTAATACGATTGCCCCTGTTGTCAGTAACTTCGCATAAATTGCCTAGCCCCGGTGTTCCTAATACGCGTTATATGGCCAGACAGGCGATTGAAGTGGTAGTTGACTGTCCTGCCGGCCCACTACGCGTGGTCAACACGCATCTAGAGTTCCACAGCCAAACTCAAAAAATAGCTCAGGTCGGGCGGTTGCGAGAAATACAGCGAGAAGTACTAGAAGAGCATAATCAACCCCGTCAGATAGATGCTGCTGGCCCCTACCAGTTTGTGTCGCGTCCAGTTAACGCTGTTTTTTGCGGTGACTTCAATATGACTACCGATTCAAAAGAGTACGCCATTTTGCAAGCACCTCTTGCTGATGAAAGTAAACCCTTTAAAGATGCCTGGGAGATAGCGCACCCAGGGCAACCCCATGCTCCAACCTGCGGCATCTATGATCACCAACTTTGGCCTCAGGGCTCACATTGTAGAGACTTCTTTTTCATGACGGGCAAGAGCGCTGAGTGGGTGACAGATGTGCAGGTTGATATTAAAACAGACGCATCAGATCATCAGCCATTATTACTCATTCTAAATGACGACTATTCCAAAAATATTACCGAAACTACCCACTGACCTTAGTTGGGTAAAAAACCAATTCCTACCTTTTGTCATGCAACAACATTTCACACAGATTTTTTATGCTTCCTCTAATTGATTGCCCCTCTAGTCAACTGCGCCAGGTTCGTGCAGTATTCACCGACATTGATGACACCCTGACCACCGAAGGCAGGCTTACTGCAGATGCCTATAGCGCAATGGCCAATCTTTATGCAGCGGGCATTGACGTAGTGCCAATTACTGGTCGCCCTGCTGGATGGTGCGATCTTATTGCACGTATTTGGCCAGTGACCGGTGTTGTTGGAGAAAATGGCGCTTTCTATTTTCATTATGACCATATCGCTAAACGCATGAATCGATACTATGCAGATTCTGCCCTGGTTCGTGCGAACAAGCGGGAAAAGCTAGCAATCCTCGCAGAAGAGATTATCGCCAAAGTTCCAGGCGCAGCCATTTCCGCTGATCAGTCTTATAGGGAAACAGATTTAGCGATTGATTTTGCTGAAGATGTACCGCGCCTACCTGACGCCGATATTGATCGAATCGTTGAGCTATTTGATGCTAATGGCGTCACTGCAAAAGTGAGTTCCATTCATGTTAATGGCTGGATAGGTCAATACGACAAGTTAACTATGACGCGCACCTTTGCTACCGATTGCCTTGGGACTGATTTAGATAAACAACGCGATCAGTTTGTGTTTGTCGGAGACTCACCCAACGATGCCCCCATGTTTGAGTTTTTTCCTAACGCCATTGGTGTAGCCAATGTCCGACAGTTCGAAAATCGCCTGAATAGTCCGCCAAAATACATTACTGTAGGCACAGGTGGCGCTGGTTTTGCGGAAGTCGCTCAGGCAATTTTTACCGCGTGCGGCGGAGTTGAATGAACTCAGGAGATACATCAAACGAAAGTATCTACGATATTTTTATAGCTGGCGGTGGTATCAACGGCTGCGGAATAGCTCGTGCGGCCCAGGGTAGTGGTTTCTCGGTATGTCTGGCAGAAATGGGCGACCTCGGCAGTGCCACATCCTCTGGTTCCACCAAGCTGATTCACGGTGGCCTGCGTTATCTTGAGCACTACGATTTTAAGTTGGTGCGCAAAGCATTAATAGAGCGTGAAAAATTGTGGGCCATTGCACCACACATTATTCATCCTTTGCGTTTCATCTTGCCATTACATAAGGGCATGCGCCCTGGCTGGATAATACGCTTAGGTCTGTTTATTTACGATCATCTGGGTGGCAGAAAACTACTTCCAGGCACTAGAACTGTAAACCTTATGCGCGACCCCACGGGTGAGGTTCTGAAAGATCAGTACGTAAAAGGCTTCGAGTATTCGGACTGTTGGGTAGACGATGCCCGACTGGTTGTTTTAAATGCACGAGATGCCGCCAACCGAGGTGCGGAGATTCTGCCTCAAACTAGGGTAATTTCTGCTCAACGTGAGAAGGATATCTGGGTGATTACCACTAGAGATCAACATGGCGAAATCCAAGTCCACCGATCACGACTGCTAATTAATGCTACTGGCCCATGGGTAGACAACTTTCTAACCGATACGCTCAACAAACCTGAGATCAAAAGCATACGCCTGGTGCGTGGCAGTCACATTGTGGTGAATAAGCTATTCGATCACGATCGCTGTTACATTTTTCAGAACGCCGATGGACGCATTGTTTTCGCTATTCCCTATGAAGAAGACTATACGCTGATTGGCACCACCGACTGTGATTTCGAGGGCGACCCACGAGACGCAAAAATATCAGCTGAAGAAACAGCTTACCTTTGTGAATCTGTAAATAATTATTTCAAAAAGCAACTGACTCCCGCGGATATCATATGGAGTTACTCTGCTGTTCGACCATTATTTGACGATGGCAATAACAAAGCACAGGCGGCAACCCGTGATTACTCCATCAAAACGGAGAGCATCGGCGGTAAGTTAGCATTACTCAACATATATGGCGGAAAAATCACCACCTATAGGGAACTCGCAGACAAGACGATGCAGTTAGTTGGCCGCTCATTGAATCGTAATATGACTTCATGGTCTGCTACGGCACCCTTACCAGGTGGGGACTTTGCAGTCGATGAGTTTGAGAAGCAGGTATCCCTACTCAAGCAAGACTATGCTTTTCTGTCTTTATTACAGGCCAAACGGCTAATCCGACTTTACGGCACTAGAGCCCGAGTGATTCTTGGTGAGACACAAGATAAAGAAGATATGGGTCGCTTTTTTGGCGGTAGTTTGTTTGAAGTGGAAGTTCGTTATCTGATCGAACAGGAATGGGCAGTATGCGCTGAAGACATTTTATGGCGTCGCACAAAAGAAGGTTTAAGACTTTCCGCTACAGAGATTGACGAACTCGAACGATTCGTCACAGCTAAGTGCAAATCTTTATTACAGATTGAATGACTACTAAAACGAAGCCTTAGTCAGTGCAGAATCGAAGTCGGACCTAAAAATGATCTCTCGGATATTTTTTATCCCATGATTTACTGAATATCATCTCATCATTCTCCCAGGCTTTGCTTTCTGCTTTGAGAAAAAAGAAGTGTTGATCGCAGGTTATCTCAGTCCGAGTAAAAGTTCTGGTCTGCCACTCGTCGCCCCTACTGTATTCCCACTCCCATTCATATTCAGCTTTGGCCGACAGAGGGTCTTCGGGATGAATGGTGTAACGCTGCAGGTTTGATGAAGCCATTTGCAATTGACTATCTTCAAACCTTACCTGACCGTTATCAGCATTGATTTGCCAAACTCGACAGCCACTCTCAGGGTCAGTAGTAATTGTTCTAGTCTGTTTAATATCCCGTAGTTGCGTGGTGTTGATTGGCGTGCCAGTCTCGGTTGGCTTGAAATCTGTTAGTTCGCCAGAATCCGCCTCCATTGAACGCAATGGTAAACGAAGGTTATTCTTGCCCGTAGTGAGATTTACAATCGTTGCGGTTGGCGATGGCCAGGCTATTGGCCAATAGCTGGTTGATATTGCCAATCTCAACTTATGACCAGGTGGAACAACATACCCTACATGATTGAGTTCGATTTCAGCGGTATAAATTTCACCGGGGGTTAATGACTGCGGATTCCGTTTGCTGTTGCGTTGGCTCAAATTAATCAGGCCTCGGGTAATCAAGGTGCTGGCACCATCAGGCCACACATCACATAATCTGCAAGCCAACAATGCCTGCGGCTGATCACATTTGAAGTGAACCTGAACTCTGGGATTGCCAAGAATTTGCAGGGGCTGTGTGGTTACCGAATAATCGAAAACCACCGAATTGGCATCTTCTTCCTGTTGGTCGTCTGGCAACTCGTCAGCCTTTCCAAAGGCAAACCAGGGCATGTACTCGCCTGATTTAAGACCAACATCCTGCGGCGAGCTAATACTGACATCCTGGGTCGCAGCTTCACTGCTAACCAGGGAACCTCCATCCAGAAAGAGCACCTTGTCCTCAACGTTAGGTGATGGCCAACTAGGTTCACCCACCCACCTGCCTGGACGAGTCTCATAAAATGGCTGCGGCCTGACACTATCCTGAAGATAGACCTGATATTTGGCTTCCTTCGTGATGCCGGTATCCTGCTGCTTAAGCCATTGATCAAACCAGCGAGCTGCGTCGTCAAGAAAACCAATTGCTGGCCCGGGAATAGCGAGATGAGGATATCGATGACACCATGCGCCCTGTAGTCCTCGAGTTGGAACAGATAAGTTTTTTAGTAATCTGGCAACAGTATTAGGCCAACAATCTGCGTGACCACTGACCGCATAGACCGGTATTTTTATAGCGTCGTAATCTGTACCGACAGAACCGCGTAACCAATATTCATCTTCGCGCTGATGTGAGAACCAGTGCTCCATGTAATGAGGGGTATTGTTTAAACGCTCTAACCATAGAGCACGCCAGTTCTCACCGGCTAACTCTGGGTCCGGTGGTCGGGTATTGAAGCCAAACATAATGGCTCCCCAACCAATGGTCTGCCCCGTCATGCAGCCCATGTAGTATGCAGCATCATCATAGTAGCGAAACTCCGATGCACCCAACACGATAATGGTCTTGAGTGCTTCTGGTTGGCGCTGAGCCACTTGCATACCGGTTATACCGCCCCAGGAAATACCGATCATGCCGACATTGCCATTGCACCAATCTTGCTTCTCCATCCAGTTAACGACTTCTACACCGTCATCAATTTCCTGATCGCTATACTCGTCCACCATCACGCCATCTGAGCTTCCCGAGCCACGCATGTCTACACGTAGACAGGCATATCCTTTGCTGGCAAACCAGGCGATGGTAGTGGAATCTCTGATCGCCGAAGAGTCATCTTTTCGATATGGGATGTATTCGAGGATCGCTGGTACAGTTTGATCTTCCACCACGTCCGGCAGCCACAGGCGCGCGCCTAGCCGACTACCATCCGACATCGGAATCCAGAGATGATTTATGTGATTAACCATTTTCTTAACCTGTAACAAATTTGTTTGAATTCTTTATTTTCATGAACAAGTCCTCAGCAAACTGGGCTCCCATTCACGTTGAAAAATAACCTCTTCATCTTCTAAGACAATAAGCTTACCGCGTAATAGAAAATGAGTTTCAGAACAGCGAAGCTCTACACTGCTTAGAATCTGGATTTGCCGTTCATCACGGCAAAAACTCAATTCATGCTTAAATTTTGTTGCTGCACTAGTGGGATCGTCCAAATTGATTTTATGTTGAGCTTCGGTTGCAAAACCGAATTGCAAGTTGATGTCGGTATGAAATATACGATGCCAGGGCTGCTGCCAACAAATAAACTGCTCTCTGGAGGTTTTGCTGATATCCGTCCAACGCTTTAGAGGAGGTGCAGAAATGACTTTATGAGTGACAGTTTCCACAGTATTTTCAGGAGTAATGAAATTGATCTCCGCGTCCTGTGAAGCAGGATCGCGAACGGGCAAACATAACTCCATCTGGGTAAGGTGTAGCGTTAATCTAGTTCTCGTCGGCGATGGCCAGACAATAGGCCAATAGGAGCTGGAGATCGCGATTCTGATTTGATGGTCGATTGCAAACTGATAGGCCGTATGAGGAAAGTCTAGCTCGATGTGAAGTGGTATTTTACTATCGGTGATCTCAGCTTTCTCTCCTTTGTGATCCAGTGCAAGATTTTTGATAACGTAGCAAACCCTGGCAACACTGCCATCCGGGTGCACATCATTCAATCGTGCGACCAACATGGCATTTCGCGGCATAGCAGTCAGCTCAACCTTTAGAGAGACAGCACCCAATATTTCCATTGGCTCTTCGAGCCGTTCGGTTTGAAATACCAGAGAATGTTCGTCATCTATAGTTTGATTGAGTGGCAATCCGCCCACCCGACCAAAGTAGCCGGTGTCCCCAGCTGCATTACCGACACTCAAAGACCACGGCACTTGTATGTTTAGCTCCGTCTGTGGTTTGCAATCAACTAATCTGCTGGGCTCAAAATAAAGTGTCTGCCGAGTTATATCAGCAGAAGGCCAATTAGTTTCACTAGCCCATCGACCCGGTCGGCTGGAAATAACATTCTCTGGCTGTACATATTCCTGTATCCATACTCGTAATCGCGGCTCCTCATTAACCTGATTTTCTACGCCCTTTAGCCAGTGGTCCCACCAACGTAATGCCTCTTGCTGGAAATTGATTCCAGGAGCAGGGTTTGCCTGATCAGGATAGTGATGTCCCCAGGGGCCGACGATACCCCAGCATTGCGCGTGTGCATCATTAAGAAAGTTCATTATCGTGTTACTGTAACGATCAACCCATCCACCGATCATTAACACCGGGCAGTTGATAGCCTTAGGTGTTTCGTTAACACTGCCCCAGCGCCAATAATAATCTCGCCACTCGTGACTTATCCAATGTTCAACCGGAAGTTCCAGCTGTTCAAGTCGCTGTAACCACATCTCCCGCCATTGCGGCCCCACGGTATCGGAATCTGGTGGTGAAGCCAGTATGGCAGGCAGTGTTGCTGCCCATTCAACCGTGTCAGTAAGCAAACAACCACCCATATGATGGATGTCATCATCGAAGCGATTGTTGGTTGCGCAAACAGCAATCACCGCCTTCAAATTTTTGGGTCTTCGACTAGCTGTTTGCAAACTACTGGTGGCACCCCATGAGGTACCCATCATTCCGACCTGTCCATTACACCAGGGCTGTTGGGCAATCCACTCAATCACCTCTACAGCATCGTCAAGTTCCGCGCTGGAATACATGTCACGCATAGATCCTTCGGAGTCCCCGGAGCCACGCATATCGACCCTGATCGAGACATAACCATTTCGAGCGAAAAATGGATGATTTTTCTGGTCACGTAATCTGACCATGTCACGTTTGCGGTAGGGAATGTATTCGAGTATTGCCGGCACCTGTTCTCCACTCGGCAAATCCGGTAACCACAGCCTGGCAGACAATCGAACACCGTCAGACAGCGTTATTAGTTGATGTTCAATTTCTTTGATGGTAACCAATTTGATGGGTTCGGCTATCTACTACTGAAGGACCGCTTAGCGTGGATAATGACAGGTCAGCCAATGCCCACTGTCGGCCGTATGCGCTGGTGGAAACTCGCTATCACAACGTACAGCAGCGAACGGGCAGCGGGTATGAAACTCGCATCCCCCGGGTCGCTGAAACAGGCTTGGCACTTCACCCTTCAGTTCAATACGATTGATTTGTGCATCGGGGTCAGCCTCCGGGTTTGCCGAAAGCAACGCCAGCGTGTAGGGGTGTTTGGCATTGGCAAATATTTCATCCGTGTTGCCCAGCTCAACAAAACGGCCTAGATACATTATCGCCGTTCGATCTGAAATATGCCGCACAATGTTAAGGTTATGAGTAATAACAAACATGCTGATACCGAACTCATCTTGCAGACGGTTAAGCAAGTTAAGGATTTCGCCCTGTACTGATACATCCAATCCGGCGGTCGGTTCGTCTGCGATAATTAGTTTGGGATTTAATGCTAAAGCTCTTGCTACACCGACACGACGCGCCTGGCCGCCGCTTAATTGATGTGGGTAACGTTCCGCAAAGTGTGTGGGCAACCCAACCAGCTTCAGTAGACGATCACTTTCGGCTTTAAAGTCCGTATCTTTCAGGCCGTGGATGCGATAGGGTTCGGTAATTATTGACCCGACACTTAAACGTGGACTGAGTGAACCCACCGGGTTCTGCCACATAAATGATATCTGCTTGCGGTACACCTGCATGGCATTGTTGTCCATTTTGGTGACGTCTTCGCGGTTAAACAGAATCGACCCTTCTGCAGTTTTATGCAATCCCGCCACAGCCATGGCCAGGGTCGATTTGCCCGATCCACTTTCTCCAACTAGTGTAAATGTCTCGCCTTCTTTTATGTTGAAAGACACATCTCTGACCGCATCGATAAACGGATCGTCGTTACGTTGCACTAGTGCCTGTAATCCACCCTGTGTGCGAAACCGCACCCGGGCGTTGGTAACCTCAAGTATATTGCTCATGGCTGAGCCTGATGACAGGTAACAAAGTGGCCTTGCTGGTACTCTTGCCATTGCGGCACCACGCTAGAACAAATATCCACAGCCTGTTCGCAGCGATTACGGAACACACAACCTTCGGGCACCTCTATGAGGT
>JBLHGU010000127.1:0-14129 GCA_047615875.1 Parasphingorhabdus sp. | reverse complement strand
TCATCTTAGCCTGAATATCTCGCCATTATTTGAAACTATCGATGATCTAAAACGAAGCCCTGAACTGATGCGCAGATTATTCAAAATAGATCTGTATCGTGATGAAATCCTGTCGGCAGGGAAGGGCCAGGAAGTTATGCTGGGTTATTCGGATTCCTGTAAAGATGGCGGAATTCTATCGTCCTCCTGGTATTTATACCAAGCCCAGAGAGAACTGTTTCGCATTGGTGAAGAAGCAAATATTGCCGTACGGTTTTTTCATGGTCGAGGCGGTAGCATTGGTCGTGGCGGTGGTCCTACCCACGACGCCATTCTCGCTCAACCCACTGGTACTGTAGCCGGTGAAATTCGCTTTACTGAACAAGGTGAAGTACTTGCCTATCGGTATGGCAATATGGAAACAGCAGTTTCTGAACTAACACTGGGTGTTTCAGGTTTGATATTAGCATCGACCAGCGAACCCATCACTTATCGTCAGGGTCGACAACGATTCTATGACTATATGAATAAACTGGCGTCAGACTCGGAGATCAGTTACCGAAGTCTGGTGCAGGAACAGGATGGGTTTCTGGACTTCTTCTATGCAACAACGCCGGTTGACTACATCAGTCGAATGAATATTGGTTCTAGACCGGCCCATAGAAAGAAGACCAACCGTTCTATTACTTCCATACGTGCCATTCCCTGGGTGTTTGGTTGGGCGCAGTCCAGAGTGGCGTTGCCAGCCTGGTTTGGATTGGGCAGCGCGGTTTCACAGTTACGTGAGAACGACCCAGAATCCGACGAAGTACTTCGTGATATGTATCAGAGCTGGCCATTTTTTACAGCTTTGATAACAAACATTGAACAGGCTTTATCGAAAACCGATTTATCTATTGCCCGCCAGTATGCGGCACTGGCACCGGAGCCCGAGTTATCGAAACGAATTATTGAATTAATTGAGGCAGAGTACAACACGACTATCGACTCGATTAAGTTCATTATTGGTACCGATGCACTACTGGATGAATACCCGGAAATTCAGGAGTCTATTCATCGTCGCAAGCCCTACCTGAGTGCGTTGAATCAGTGTCAGATTCAATTAATGCGTAGTATGCTTAATATGGGTGAGCAGCAGTCAGGTGAGCAAAAAACCAAAATGGAAAATGCTTTGCATAGATCAATTAATGCGATTGCTGCTGGCTTGCGAAATACCGGATAGAATACAAATATTGAATTCGATGAGCTTTAACAATAATATTATCACTTGATTTACTGTGACTACAGGATGACATCATGAAAAGTAAGTTTCGACAGATGCTACATTTTAACCGCAACTTAGTTCGTGTTTTCGCCGCGGTATTTGGTCTTTTTGCACTTTGCCCCACTGTTATACAGGCTCAGGCTGATGAACCAGATACGTTGATAACCAACGCTGTAGAGGCTCTTAAATCCAATGATCTTGACACCCTGGTTCGATCATCGCTGGGAGATGCAGAGTTTCAGCAGCTGGGTGAACAATGGGATACCTCTCGGCAGCAACGACTGGGAGAGATAAGCGAACAAGATAGAGCAGAGTTTGCAGGATTTATGGGTTTGCTGCTTGCGCCGGGATCAGAAGAAATGATTCTTTCTATGATTGAGCCAAAGCTCGCCGAGTTGCAAACCGGACTGATGCAGTTTGTGGCATTATTTCAGGGCATGGGCGCCATGCAAATTCAACAGCTCACAGATGTTGATGCAGAAGCCAAGCAAAACCTTACAGCCGCCCTCAATGCTTCAGCCCAGTGGATTACAACTAACGATCTAGCAAATACCGATAAAGCCAGGCAGGCTATTCAGATTGTCGTAGAAAAAGCCCGTGCTCTAGAGATTAAAAGCCTGGATGATATCGCCAATTTGAGCTACCAAAATATGTTGAACAAAGCCGGTGAGGTTTTGGCATTAGCTCGTGATGTGTTGACCAATTATGGAATTAGTGTCGATGCATTACTGGATTCAATCGAGGTTGAAACATTAAGTAATGATGGTTCTAAAGCTAACGTAGTGACGCGATTTGAATTTCTTGGCACTCCACAAAGTATTGAGTCAACACTTATTAACCAAGATGGTCGATGGGTCAGCGAAGATGCATTGCGGCAGGCTCAAATGATATCCCTTCTGAATCAAATGCCGAGCAGTAGTTCGGCCGTTAGCGGGTCCGCAGAAGTATCTAGTGTAAGTGCTTCATTGACTGCCCAGTCCGCTGATGATTCTGATCCAGCAAATCGGCTACAGAAGTCATTGTTAGAGAATCCTTTCTTGCAACGTTGGCAAATTGACCTTGAAGTAATTGGCGTTTCGAATGGCTTTGCAACATTGCGCTTGCGGGGGGCGCCTGCAGGCTTGCAAGATGCCGTTAAACAGGGACAAGACCTAACTCAAATGGATGTTCAGAACCTGCCGATTGCTGAAGACAGAATGGCGGTTAATGCGCTTAGGAATGTGCTGGAAACGCTTGCTAACAGGGGTGAGTTCGATTCTGCAATGATTTTGCCAGCAGACAATTAGTCCATGATAAGACTTGCGAGATCATCAAACGAAACTTTGGTGTAGTAGGTTTTCTAGTTCATTAAAAACTCAGGCTGCAACAATTATTCATAGCAGGAAGTTTCCAAGATCCCTCCTGGAGTTTTTACCAATCAGGTTTGCGGCGATTCAAAAAAGCCGCAACCCCTTCTCGCCCTTCGTCAGTGGAACGGATGCTCGCAATCTGCCCAGCGGTATATTGTAGTAATTCCTGATCTATAGACTGATCAGCTACATTGCGAATGAGTGATTTGGTTGCCTTGCGAGCCTGTGGCCCACATTGTAAAAACTGCCTCACTACTTCCTGGGTCCTTTGTTCTAAACATTCATCTTCACAAATTTCATGAACCAGTCCGATACGATGGGCTTCTATTGTGCCAAATCGTTCTCCCGTAAGCATGTAGCGACGACTTTGCCGTTGGCCGATAGCAGCAATTACATAAGGGCTAATAGTTGCTGGCAACAATCCTAAGCGGACTTCAGACAATGCGAATTTAGCTGATGCTGTTGCAATAACGTAGTCACAACAACTGGCGAGCCCCACGCCGCCTCCCATAGCAGCGCCCTGTACAGCTGCAATACTTGTGCAAGGCAGTTCGTTGAGTCTTTGTAGCATGCTTGCCAATGACATAGCATCCTGCAGATTCTGGTCATGGTCGTAATTGGACATTCTTTTCATCCAGTTTAAATCAGCACCGGCTGAAAAACTTTTGCCGCGGCCTTTGAGTACTAACAGGTTGACGTTGCCACGAGAAGCAATCTCTTGCATGGCGTTATTCAGGTTTGCAATCATCGCGTCATCAAAAGCATTATGAATTTCAGGTCGATTAAGCTCCAGAGTTGCGACACCGTTTTCCGCGAAATTCAGTTCAATTCCTGTATACATTATTACCAACCTCCCCGCTGACACCATAAAATTAAATCGTCAATTCGATCATTACCCCAGAAAGTCTCACCGTTAACAAGAAAAAATGGTGATCCAAAAATTCCCCGATGCATGGCTGCAGATGTTTTCTGTCGTGCTTTGTCTTTTAGTTCCTGGCTTGCAAGGGCGATAGCAGCATGTTCCCGGTCAAGTCCTGCTTCGGCAATGACATCCAGCACCGTGTCAGACTTGGAAATATCTCTATTTTCAACAAAATATGCGCTGTACAACGCTTTCACTAACTGCTGTGCCGTTTGCGTATCTTGCTCTTCAGCCCAGTAGCAGGCCCGGCAAGCGCCAGCGGTTACAACAGGAAATTTATCTGGAATAGATAATGGGGCACTAATTTTACGGCACGAGCGTTTAATGTCATTTAGAGTATATTCGCTAACCAGTGGGTAACTGACCAATGGCTGACGGCCAGTTTGTTTAAAAACAGCACCCATTAAATAGGGGTTCCATTCCAGTCGATAGCCTGTTTTCTGTTCAATTTCCTCAGCTCGATAGGTGGCCATATATCCGTAGGGTGAAGAAAGATCAAAGAAAAATTCAATTATTTTCGGCATAAGTATTATTCCTCAAACTATATAAGTTCGAATGCCATTGCAGTTGCCTCACCACCACCGATGCAGAGAGATGCCACTCCTCTGCTGCCGCCAGTAAGTTTTAAGGCGTGTAGTAATGTCGTGATAATGCGCGCACCACTCGCGCCAATGGGATGTCCCAGTGCGCAAGCGCCGCCATGAATATTGACCCTAGCATGGTCTAGTTTCAATTCTTGCATGGCGGCTAAAGTTACTACAGCAAATGCTTCGTTTATTTCCCAGAGGTCAACATCCTCGACATGCCAGTTAATTTGAGCAAGCAGGCTCTGAATCGCACCAACCGGAGCGGTAGTAAACCATTGTGGTTCGCGGGCATGGGTTGCATGACCAACTACTCGAGCTATAGCGTCTAAGCCTAATGTGTCAGCATGGGTCTGATTGCATAGAAGCAGGGCAGCTGCACCATCTGAAATTGAGCTTGAGTTAGCTGGTGTTACCGTTCCGTTAGAAGCAAAAGCAGGTTTTAGCTGCGGGATTTTTTCAATTCTTGCTTTATGTGGTTGTTCGTCATGCTCAACAACGCTATCACCCCGCCTGCTTTTGATAATGACTGATGTGGTTTCGTTGGCAAATTTACCTGCATCGATTGCCGACATAGCCCGCCGCAAAGATGTAATAGCGAACTCATCCTGTTGTTGTCGACTGAAACCAAAGTGGCTAGCAGTATCTTCGGCAAAACAACCCATCAGCTTGCCCTGGTCGTAAGCATCCTCCAAACCATCCATAAACATATGATCGATAACTTTACCATGACCCAGTCTCAACCCTGCACGCGCCTTATCCAGTAGATAGGGTGCCCTGGTCATGCTTTCCATGCCGCCAGCAATCATCATTTTGTTGCTTCCCGCAATCAGTGCGTCATGAGCCAGCATGGCGGCTTTCATACCTGAGCCACACATCTTGTTAACTGTTGTGCAACCGCTGGAAATAGGCAAGCCGGCACCGAGAGAAGCCTGTCTGGCCGGTGCCTGGCCTAAACCTGCGGGTAATACGCAACCCATAATCACTTCATCAATCTGATCCGGTGAAACTTTGGCAGTTTCAAGTGCGGAGCGAATGGAGGCACTGCCCAATTGCGGTGCAGTGCAGTCTGAAAGGGCGCCCTGAAAACCACCCATGGGGGTGCGTTGAGCCGCTAGTACGACAATCGAATTGTTGCTCATAGATAGGTTATTTCTGTTTATCTGTATGGTGAAATGATTGGTTAAAGCGTTTCGTTGAATAGCTCTCGACCAATTAACATGCGTCGAATCTCGCTGGTGCCTGCGCCAATTTCATAAAGTTTTGCATCACGCAGTAGGCGTCCGGTTGGGTAGTCATTGATATAACCATTGCCGCCAAGTATTTGTATGGCATCGAGGGCCATTGCTGTGGCTTTTTCTGCTGAGTACAAAATGACGCCGGCGGCGTCCTTGCGTGTTGTTCTGCCACGATCACAGGACCTGGCGACGGCATAAGCATAGGCTCGACAGGCGTTCAAGCTGGTATACATATCGGCAATTTTTCCCTGCATTAATTGAAACTCACCAATAGCCTGGCCGAATTGCTTACGCTCATGAATATAGGGCACAACGACATCCATACAGGCTTGCATAATTCCCAGTGGTCCGCCTGCAAGCACCACTCTTTCATAATCAAGTCCACTCATCAAAACAGCAACACCTTGATTAAGTTCACCGAGAATATTTTCTTTGGGTACGATGCAGTTAGTAAATACTAGTTCCGCAGTATTGGAACCACGCATACCCAGCTTGTCGAGTTTTGGCGAAGTGGAAAATCCTGCAAAGCCTTTTTCTATAATAAAAGCCGTGATGCCACGCGAAGCAGCCTTTGGGTCGGTCTTGGCATAAACCACTAGAGTATCCGCGTCGGGCCCGTTTGTGATCCACATTTTGGTTCCATTCAGAATGTAATGGTCTGCATTTTCAACAGCCGCTAATTTCATACTCACTACATCTGAGCCTGAGCCTGGTTCGCTCATGGCAAGAGCGCCGACCTGTTCACCACTGATCAACCCTGGCAGATAACGCTGTTTTTGTTCCTCACTACCATTGCGTCTAATCTGGTTCACACATAAATTGGAGTGCGCTCCATAAGATAGGCCGACGGATGCAGAAGCCCGGCTAATTTCCTCCATGGCGATAGTATGAGCAAGATAGCCCATGTTGGCACCACCAAACTCCTCTTCAACGGTTATACCAAGCAGGCCCATGTCGCCGAGTTTTTTCCAAAGAGGCAGGGGGAATTCGTTAGATTTATCAATCTCTGCGGCATAAGGAGCAATTTCTTTTGCAGCAAAGTCTTGCACGCCGTCGCGCAGCATTTCAGTTGTTTCTTCAAGATCAAAGTCTAGTGTTGGATAGGTTTTCATAGTTCTAGTCTACAATTACTGATGTCAGGGTTTGGCTCATTTGGGCGCACAGGACGGGTTCTGAATTTTGGCGTTGAATCAGAACATCTACCTGTGTAAAAACAAGGTTCCTACCTGCTTTGATTACATTGCCGATGGCGATCAAACGTTCTCCTTTGGCTGGACGCAAAAGAGTAATCTTGTATTCAACGGTAAGAACGTTAGAATCTTTTGGCATTAGAGTGAAGCCAGCATAGCCACCAGCCGAATCGGAAATTGTGCTGGTAATTCCGGTATGAAAGAATCCATTCTGCTGTCCTAATTCAGGTCGAAAGGGTAATTCGATCAAACACTTGCCAGGGCTTACTTCCACAAGGCTAGCACCAAGAAATGCCATAACCTGTTGTTGATGAAAACTGTCCTCGACGCGTTTTATATAATTCGGGTCACTGGGTTGCCATTGGTCAGACATTAGCGAGTCTCAAATAAGGGTAAGTGGGAGCATACATTGACGTTTACGTAAACGTCAATTAGAAAGTGCTTACCCCCAATGGGAGGCTTTATAGTGTGTCAGAAGCTGTTATAAAACCCCATCCATAGATTGCCTGTGATAAATCCATTGAGTCAGCGATTTCTGTTACCTGTGTTTGCGCTAATCGTCGCGCTACTGACTTCTGTCGGCTGCTTTGCACAGACTGTATCTGACTTTGAGTTGCCTAATGGTGAGGTGATTCCAGTCTATCGGTCTGCAGTGCCTGATTCTGAATCACCTGTAATACTATGGTTACCACCACACCGAGGCATCCAATCGCCCCTTTTTGAGGTGACCAAAGCACTGTCTCAGTTAGGTATTGAGGTTTGGTTAGCCGATCTCCACCTAGCTTACATGGTAGACGCTAATCGTCTGAGCGTGAATCAGTTTCCAGCAGCAGATATTGCAGCGCTAATTGATCTGATTCATCAAGAGACGGATCGCGAGGTGATTGTCGTAGCAATGAATCGAGGTGCTAAAAATGCACTAGAAGGTGTTTATTATCTGCAGGTTTCAGAGCTACCCATGTCAGTTCGTGGGGTGATTTTGTTCTCACCAGCATTAACTGAGCCATCTTTTTATCCCGGTCAGATCGCTCATTATAAGTCGATTGCCACTTTGACCAATGTGCCGGTCTTTGTTATCCAGGCCGGAATCAGTACGCGACGCTGGAGAGTTAACGAGTTGGTAGACGTATTAGGCACGGGTGGTAGTCAGGTTTTCCTGCAGGTGTTGAACGGGATCAATTCGGGCTACCTGCAACGACCGGAGGACGATCTGACCGATAAAGATCTCCGTGAGAGGGCTGAAGCGCCTTCGCGTATTGAAAAAGTAATCAAGCTGATGTTGAATCTACAGGTTCCACAGCAACCCGTAGCAGAACGGGTGTTGCATGATAAAATTGCCAATCCTACCGATCGATATGGTTTGAAACCACTGCAAGGCCGCATTCCGTCGCAGCTGAACTTGCCCGATTTGGCAGGTGCCAGCGTATCACTGGAAAATTTTAAAGGAAAAACCATCCTTGTTAGTTTTTGGGCTAGCTGGTGTGAGCCTTGTATACGGGAATTGCCAGCGTTGAATCGCTTACAAAAAGAATACTCTGAGCGCGGATTGGTGGTAGTGGCGGTTAACGTTGGTGAAAGTCGGCAAGCAATCGAAGAGGCAGTGGAAAAATATTCCATGCACGGTTATGTTCTTCTGCAAGATCTTAATGGTGAGGAAATGAAGCGGTGGAATGTGTATGGTTTTCCAACGAATTTTGTCATCAATCATAATGGAACATATAGTTTTGGTAGTTTTGGTGCCGTAGAGTGGGATGAAGTGTCGGTGCGCAAGCAAATAGATTCAATTCAACAGGAGCTCTAATGTCTGACAATTCAGTCAGGACCTTTTATTTCAGTAAAGTACGCACCATTCATGTTGCTATTAATATAGCAATGTCACCAGTAGTTTTTCACTTGGCTGGAATTTGGACATGGCCTCCCGGCTCGGTTCAAATAGCATTTTTTGTCGCAACATTTATTGCAGCGGCAATTTATGTGAAATCACGCTGGATGCAGCCAGCAATGATAATTGATGATAAAGGAATTCGTGGAAAGAAGAATTATGAATTTGATTCTATCGAAAAGGCCACTGTAGTTTTTCGATCCTTAAAGTTGTTATTAAACTCCAGTGCAGGGAGTAGGGAAGAAGTTGTCAATATTGCATGGGCCAGTAAAAGTGATGCAAAACAAATTATAGAGCTGATTAACTCACAGATAGAGGTGCAAGATTAGAGTGTCTTTAAATGCACTTGCAGAAAGGCTGGTTTTATAAACAGTATCTGATGGGCGTCGTAACCTAGAAATAATGCCTTTTTAGCCAAAGCGCAATTTCTACAACATCATCAGCGACAAAGGTCGCCTTCCATTTTGAAGGATCATCCTCTGGTAGAGTATACCCATAAGTTACTGCGATAGAGCGCATGTGAGCAGCTCGAGCGGCCTGAATGTCTCGATGATCATCGCCGATATATAGACTCTGACGGGCGTTCACCCCAATTCGTGCGCAAGCATGTAACAGTGGTTCCGGATGTGGTTTTTTTGCCGCGAGAGTATCGCCACTAACAACTATTGCGGGTTGGTGTGGAAATGGTAGTTTCTTCAGCAGAGGCACGGTTAATGCATGGGGTTTGTTGGTTACAATGCCCCATAACACTCCCTGCTTCTCAATGTCTGTAATTAGTTGTGCTATACCCGGAAAAAGGGTGGTTGAATCACAAATATTGTTTGAATAAAACTTCAAAAACTGCGTGCGTAATGGCGGATATCGCAAATCATCTGCTGTTATTTGGAAGCCAAGGTCGAGCAATGCAGGTGTGCCACGGGATACATAAGGGCGAATGACTTTGATGGGTAATGGTTCGCGACCTTGCATAACCAGTAACTGATTTAACGCATTACCTAAATCCGGCGCCGTATCGGCTAAGGTGCCATCCAGGTCGAAAAAAATTCCTCCCGGAATTACGGAATTAATCTGGTCGTTTGGCATGGACTATATAATTTATGTCTACTCCGGCACCAATTTTGAAACCTTTTGTGAACGGGTTGTAGTGTATGCCAGTTATATCCTTAATGATTAATCCAGAGTGCCTTGCCCAACTAGCTAGCTCAGATGGGCGAATTAGATTTTTATAATGATGAGTGCCTTTGGGTAGCAGGTTTAAAATATATTCTGCACCGACTATCGCCATTAACCACGCCTTGGCATTGCGATTGATGGTGGAAAAGAACACTTCCCCTCCGGGTCGCAATAGTTGACTGCATGCTTGCACAATTGCAGCGGGATCAGGTACATGCTCGAGCATTTCCATGCAGGTAACCACATCATACTTTCCGGGTTTTTCAATGGCCAGTTCCTCAGCGGTGCATTGACGGTAGTTGATGTCGAGATTGTTATCCTGGGCGTGTAGGCGTGCGATCATCAACGGTGTTGTGCCCATGTCAACGCCGGTAACGGCTGCTCCTGCACGACACATGGCTTCCGATAAAATACCACCACCGCAGCCAATGTCTACTGCGTTGGATGCCTGTAAATTAGCTCGGTCATTTATATAATCAAGTCGTACAGGATTCATGTCATGCAGCGGTTTAAACTCGCTATCTGGATCCCACCAGCGACTGGCAAGGGATTCAAATTTCTCGATTTCAGCAGGATCAACGTTTAGGGTGGTGGTCATTTTAAATATTTAGTTGGTGCACTAGGGTCAATATGTAGCAGTGTATTCTATAGGGTTTGTAGCTGCTTAGTTGCTGTTTGGTGACATGATTATTTGTCTCCATTGCTCTGCAGAAGACAGGATTTGCTCTAAATCTAACGAGGTATGTCGGTTTCCCTGTAATACTTGTTTACCAGCAATCCAGACATCGCTGACCTGGTCGGCAGCTGCACTATATGCAACCTGAGTCACTGGGTTGAATAATGGTTGAGTGCGTGGTTGCATCATGTCGATTGCAATC
Organism: Parasphingorhabdus sp.; assembly: GCA_047615875.1. Classification (GTDB taxonomy): domain Bacteria; phylum Pseudomonadota; class Gammaproteobacteria; order Arenicellales; family CAJQKF01; genus JBLHGU01. Next base: position 3,670 of record JBLHGU010000127.1, on the reverse strand, counting down.
AAGTCTGCCTGTTTGCCTGGCTCAATGGAGCCGGTGATATCATCGATTCCCATAGCGCGAGCTCCATTTATAGTCGCCATCTCAAGAGCTTGCCAGGCAGGCAAGCTGGTTGGATTCTCGGAAACAGATTTCGCCAGCAAAGCCGCAGTGCGGGTTTCCTCGATCATATCCAAATCATTGTTGCTGGCGGCGCCATCTGTACCGAGTGCCACATTGATGCCATGTTCAAGAAGCTCAGTTACTGGGCAATTTCCACTGGCAAGCTTCATGTTTGATTGAGGACAATGTATGACATGAACGCCCTGTTCAGCACAAAATTTAATTTCTTCGCTGAGTAACTGAGTCATATGCACTGCCTGTAAACGGGGCGTGGTTAAACCGAGCTTGGCAAGACGTTCCAGCGGGCGCATGCCAAATCTGCTGATCGATTGCTCAATTTCATCCGCTGTTTCATGTACATGTATATGTATTTGGACATCCAGTTCATCAGACAATGTTTGTATATGTTGTAGACTGACATCTTCCACAGTATAGGGTGCATGTGGGGCAAAACTGGTGCGTACTAAAGTCTGGTGTCGCAGTTCATCATGTAGTTTCAGTCCTTTTTCCAGATATTGCGCACTGTTTTCAGCCCAACGAGTCGGCATTTCCAGCACGATCATGCCGACATTGGCTCGAATTCCGGCAGCTACAGCGCGCTCAGCCACTGTGTCTGGATAAAAATACATATCATTAAAGCAGGTAGTGCCGCCACGAATCATCTCAGCTATGGCGAGATCGGTGCCGACCTGTACGAAATGCTCATCAACATGGCGACCTTCAGCGGGCCAGATGTGATCGCTCAACCATTCCATCAGGGCAAGGTCATCAGCATATCCGCGCAGTAGCGTCATCGCTGCATGGGTGTGTGCATTTATCAGACCTGGCATAAGAACATGTTGACCCAAATCGATGACTTCTTTTGTCAGCCACTCAGTCTGCCATTTATTGGTCGGCATGATTGCTGCTATGGTGTCACCCTGAATAATTACAGCATGGTCTGAAAGGATTGCCTGTGATCCGTCCATGCTAAGTATGTGAGCAGCCTGAATTACCAGGTCAGCGGGAGCTGGGTTTGACATAGATGTTCATTTCTTGTTGCTTGAGCCGCGAATTATTCCATAAAACAGATATCTCATATTGGTTTGATTTTTATATTGATTCTGAATCAATGTATCCCTATAATCAGCCACCCGATTGCGGGGTGGAGCAGTCTGGCAGCTCGTCGGGCTCATAACCCGAAGGTCGTAGGTTCAAATCCTACCCCCGCTACCATTAATCGGAAGACATTACGACCCCGCCTGATGCGGGGTTTGTTTTTTTTGGGCGGGAAGTGCATATCGGGGAGTCCGGGGCAGCCCGCTTTTTTTAGGCGTGGATTATGCTTGGTGATGCCCTGGAGTTGCGAAAACTCCTGGAACCTGTTGTTGAGGATCTTGGTTACGAACTGGTGCTGGTGGAATTAACCGGCGGCGGATCAAAGGTATTGCGATTATATATTGACGCGCCGGGTGGAGTGTTATTGGTTGATTGCCAACAGGTCAGTCGTAGCGTTAGCGCTCAGCTGGATGTTGAAGACCCAATAACTGGGAATTATTCTCTTGAGGTGTCGTCACCGGGATTAGACAGGCCATTAGTAAAACCTGAGCATTTTCAGCGTTTTATAGGGCAGAGAGTGAAGGTTAGAGTGTCGCGTCATCATCTCGGCCGACGACGTTTTACAGGAGTTTTGTGTGATGCAGGAGAGATAGCTGACGGATCGGCAGGAATAGTTGTTGAAGTTGATGGTGAAGAATATGAATTCACCTACGATGAAATTGAAAATGCAAGGCTGGATCCCGAGTTGGGTTGATCGGATGCGGATTTTGAATAACCAGGTTTGAAGCGAAGTGATTAGCAATAACGAAATTTTACTGATGGCTGACGTAGTTTCCAGAGAAAAAGGTCTGGAAAAAGAGGTCATTTTTCAGGCGATAGAAGCTGCACTAGCTACCGCTACACGCAAACGTCATCGCGAAGATATAGAGGCTCGAGTGGCTATACATCGTGCAACTGGTGAATACGATACGTTTCGCCAATGGATCGTAATCGATGAAGATGAGGAGATTATAGAATTTCCCAGCCGTCAGATCGGCCTGGAAGATGCTCAGAAGCAGAATCCTGAAGTTGAAATCGGCGGAGCTATTGAAGAGCCGTTGAAGCCAGTAGAATTTGGTCGAATCGCGGCCCAGGCTGCAAAACAGGTAATTCATCAGAAAGTTCGTGAAGCCGAGCGCAAGCAAGTAGTAGAAGAATTCAAAGATCGTGTCGGTGAAATGATATCCGGCACAGTTAAGCGTATGGATCGCGGAGACGCCATTATTGATATTGGAGGAGCCGAAGCATTGTTGCAACGCTCTCGAATGATTCCCCGTGAAGCATTGCGACCAGGCGATCGCATTAGAGCCATACTCTCTGAAGTACGCACAGATGTTCGTGGTCCACAATTATTGCTGGATCGTATTTGCCCAGAATTGTTAGTTCAATTGTTTCGGCTTGAGGTTCCAGAAGCTGGCGAAGGTATTATTGAAATACTCGGTGCCGCTCGAGATCCTGGCGTGCGCGCAAAAATCGCCGTTAAGTCCAATGACTCTAAAATTGATCCAGTTGGTGCCTGCGTGGGTATTCGTGGAGCCAGAGTGCAGAGTGTTTCAAATGAAACAGGCGGTGAGCGGGTTGATATTATTCCCTGGTCGTCAGAAGCCCCAGTATTTGTCATTAATTCCTTAGCACCAGCAGATGTAGAATCCATTATTATGGATGAAGATTCTGTCAGCATGGATGTCGTAGTCAAGGAAAGCCAGCTGTCGCAGGCGATTGGTCGCGGCGGCCAAAACGTACGTCTTGCTTCTGAGTTGACCAAGTGGGAACTCAACATCATGACGGATACGGCGGCTGCAGAAAAGGCTGAAAAAGAGTCTGGTCTGCTGCGCGAAAAATTGATGAAAGCCCTCGATGTCGATGAAAATGTTGCTGACATCTTGGTTCAAGAAGGTTTTACTAGTGTTGAAGAAGTCGCTTATGTGCCTATTCAAGAACTACTTGAAATTGAGGAGTTTGATGAGGACCTGGTGGATGAACTCAGGACTAGAGCATCTGACAGTCTATTGACTTTGGCAATTGCCAGTCAGGAGGCTGCAATTCCCGAGGAAGATCTGTTGACAATGGATGGCATGGATGAAGAAACCGCCAATCAGATGGCGGCTAAGGGAATTCGCAGTATGGAAGATCTTGCTGAGTGCGCTGTGGATGAACTCACCGATTTAATTACTATTGACCCGGAACGTGCCGCCAGTCTGATCATGACAGCACGCGCACCCTGGTTCGAAGAGGAGTAAGCCCCAAGCATGGCCGAGGTAAAAATCAAGCAGTTTGCTGAGCAAATCCGGATTGATCCGGAGCGTTTGCTTGAGCAACTAGCCGCTGCCGGCGTAACGGCCAGCTCAGTTGATGATAGTCTGTCAGAAGAAGACAAAAAGAAGTTATTAGGTTATCTGAAGGGGGATCGTCCTGCTGAAGAAGCTAAGGCTAAAAATCGAATTACACTGAAGCGTAAAACAACCAGTGAAATTAAACAGACGTCGAAGACCGG
>JBLHGU010000126.1:0-14740 GCA_047615875.1 Parasphingorhabdus sp. | reverse complement strand
CCGATCCGGCCCGTGCGCTGACCTGGTTACGTCTGGCAGCAGAAGCGGAGTATGCGCCAGCGTTAAAGTTGATCGTGGAGATTGAGCAGAAGCTAAAGCAGGCGGCAGAGAAAACCGCCGCCCAAAACGCAGGCACTGGAGATTGGCGCGATGCCGAAGAACTATGGTTATTTCATCAGGACCCGCGGGACTTTACCCTGGAGCTTTATCGCAACAAGGACTTTGAGCAGGTGCAGGCATTTATCGAGCAGCTTGGTATTGCGGAAATTTCTCGCTATTATATTTATGGTAGTGAACTCATTGTGATTGGCGGGTTATTCAACTCACATTTCGAGGCCACTGAGGCCATTGGCGGGCTAACTGATGATCTGAAATTGCAACTGCCAAGACCGATAACATTTGCCGCGATTCATGACCAAATTCGACATAACTAAGACAATCCAGGTGCAGAAACATCGGCTCAAACAGCTTGCGATGAATAAACAGGAATTGTATTCATTGCTGTTTTCAGCCAGAGGCGGTTGGCTTTTTGGGTTGATCACTACCTTGCTAATTGTATTCACAACAGGCTTGGCAGATTTCACCCATGGCTATTCGCCAGATGTTGCCTATCGTTTGCAGACTGAAGCCTTTTTTAAGGGCGACCTATCCGTGCGGTCACATCCCATGCAACATGAACACGATATGGTGTGGGCGCGTAATGGCTTGCAGCAACCCTGGGGATTGGGTGTGCCAGTGCTGCGTATGCCCTTTGAGCTGGCAGCACGACTGGTTGGGGTTGATCATTTTCCAGACCGATGGGTGCTGGTCTTTTATATGTTCCTCGGCATCAGCTTTCTGGTGCGTGGTTTGCAGAGCACTTTGCTTGGAATATCCAACCTGAACAAGGTGCAGCGTAGTGCGCTGTTGTTAGTGGGAACTATGGTTAGCGTGGCAAGTCCCATGCTCATTGGTATGTTTTCCGGGCGAGTAGTGGTCTACGAAGAAGCAATTGCCTATCTGCTATTTTTTCAGTGGGCACTGCTTGGCATGTTGTTACTGTTCGCGGCTAAACTTCAGTGGTGTTGGTTTGTTACGTTGTGTCTTTGTGCGGGATTTGCCGCCATCATTCGCCCTACAGGGGCTTTTTCGGCAGTTATCACCGTGCTCTGCGCGCTGGTTATTGCCTGGCGATACCGGGTTAAATCACCGATAACCATTTTGTATGTCGTCTCTCTATTTTGTGTGCTGCCGCTTGTTTTGATGCTGCTCAACTATATTCGTTTTGAGTCGGCGTTTAGTTTTGGTCAATTTCAGCCGCTGGCGTTTCTGCCAATATTTATTTATGTGGTTAATTTTGCCGATCCATTTCAGGCTGTAAGTTTATTTGATGCAGCCAAGGAATTATTTGGCACTCTGTTTTTTCTGGACCGTATAGCCGAACTTGAACAGTGGGAAGGCCTTTATCCAAGCGGTTGGCATGCCTGGGAAGCCCCGATGGTACGTATGCGGGAGTACTACTTTGAGAGCTTTCCTGCCTATTATCTGTTACTTCTGATGGTGGCCTGGGGTGTGCTGATCAATCGATGGGGAACACTGACACTGCCAGTACAAATCGCCGCAGCCTGGTCAATTGCAGGGTTTTTGTTTTTATTTGGTTTCTATATGTACACGCCAGTTATTACTTCGCGATACCTGATAGATTTTATTCCGCAAGTTCTTACGCCCATAGTATTGTTGTTGATCGTTATGTTGCCGATGGTCTATTCAAGGCTGGCGATGCTGATCAGTGTGAAACATTGGCACGTATCCGGGTTATTTGTTTTAGCAGCACTGCTTGTACAGGCTATTCATTTTGTGCACGCGCAGAATTTTATTCCGCAATTTTATGTCGATCGAAACAAGCCAGTCAGTTTTTCTCAAACCGGGCCGGCATTGCAACCGAAGAACATCCAGTTTGAGCAATTGCCCCGTCAGTATGTTTGCGGAGAAGTGGCGCATAACTACGGAATTGCAAATAACACCTGGAACTGGAATCCCCACCAGACTGGTGATGGTTCGGGATGTAATGTGTCAGTGGTAACAACCTTATTTTTTCCACCATTTCAATGCATTACCGTGGTTACCCTGGACATGCCATTTGCTATAAATGGTGTTCAGTTTGCCACTGACTCAAAGCATTTTCGTATGCGCAGCGGTCATTTTGAGCTTATTCAAGCTGCAACTGAAAAAACTGGTGCGAATAGAAGCAATACAACGTTTTGCCTACCAAATGACGCTACATTGCATCATCGCTGGAATCAGGTAATTATAGGCTGGGTGCCACCGGAGTACTTGAAGCATAAGACTGTAGCACCGCTTAAATTATTAGGTGTATATATCACTCGGTAGCTTAAGTTAGTTGGTTCTCCCTGTAGAATGAGTGAGTAGTTTGCAGCCGTCTTTAAATCTTAATTGCGTAGAACTATGGAAAAATCAATCAGTATCGTTATCCCGGTGTTCAACGAACGTAGGACCATTCGCGAGATAATTAAAAAAGTTCAATCAGTGCCCCGCGATAAAGAAATTATCATCGTTGATGATCATTCAACTGATGGCACCCGACGCATTCTGAAAGAATACACAGATGTTTCAAATATTCGACTATTTCTACAACCAAAGAACAAGGGCAAGGGCGCGGCCTTACACTACGGGTTTCAGCAGGCAACCAAAGAGATTGTGATTGTTCAGGATGCAGACCTTGAGTACGACCCTGCTGATATTGAACGACTACTACGCCCCATTGAAAATGGCCATGCAGATGTTGTGTATGGTTCAAGACTCTTGCATGGTGAACGGCGTGTCTTGTACTACTGGCACTACCTGGGCAATAAGGTTTTGACAGGTTTGTCCAACCTGTTTACCAATATAAATTTAACGGACATGGAGACATGCTATAAGGCTTTTAAGCGGGAGATTATTCAGAATATCCAACTGTCATCGGAGCGTTTTGGATTTGAACCGGAAATTACTGCAAAGATTTCAAGGCTGCAGTGTTCGATTTATGAAGTGCCCATCAATTACTACGGACGTTCCTATGCCGAAGGAAAGAAGATAACCTGGCGAGATGGAGTTGCTGCGTTTTACTTTATTCTCAAATTTGCACTTATTCGAAATCCGGAGAGGTTTGTAAAGGACCGGCAAGAGCTGAATCAATGTTTGGCTCAACAGTCTGTACAAATAGATGTGGGTGTGAGAACTCTAGAGGCATTCGTGATGGCACCAAAATATAATGCCTGGATATTTAGTCGATTTAAAAAACATGTTGGTAAACATGTTTTAGAGATTGGCTCTGGCATCGGCAATATTGTCTCTGAATTGTTGACACTTCCACACTTAAGCAAAGTTATTGCGAGCGATATTTCTGCAGACAGTTTGAATATTACGGATGACCGATTTGGTGATGATGAGAGGGTGTCGATTGTTCAGTGGGATGCCGGTGTATCACCGCCTGCTGCAATTGCTGAATCTACCTACGACACTATTGTTTCGCTCAATGTGTTGGAACATATTGAGGACCATGTCAGTACTCTGGCCGAAGTTCGACAACTGCTTAACCCCGGTGGCAAATTGATCTTATTGGTTCCGGCGCATCAGGCACTGTATTGTGGCCTGGATGAGGATCTCGATCATTATCGACGCTATAGCAAGAAAGGTTTAACACAGCTTTTAGAACAAAGCGGCTTTACGATTATTGATCAAATCGAACACAATTTTGTTGGTGTAATAGGGTGGTATTGGGTGGGTATAATCAGAAAACGAAGAGCCCTGGCCACTCAGGACACCAAAATTTTTGATCTGCTTGTTCCCTTATTACGTCATATTGATCCATTGTTAACCAGACTCTTCTGTGGAATATCGTTTATCGTGGTGGCCTCGCCTAACAGATAAATCTTGCGCGTGGCGAGAGGGATGGATGGCTAATTTGTCGGCAGCACAAGGTGTCTTTCCAGCTCATCCATTGTCTTAACGCTATAAAAATAGCCGCTCTCTAGTGCAGTAGATTCAGTGCTGTATTGCATCGAGTGAATAGCCTGCGCGATATACTCGAAATCATCTTTGCTATGTAAAGTTACTGTTGCTTGAGAAGCATCTGGATCGAATTGAATCTCAATACGTTCTAATAAGTTGCCAGAAGTTAAACGGGTTGATAATTTAATTTGATCACTATTGAAGTTAGCTGAGAGAGTTTTCGACTCTGTGGATTGAATGCTCTGAAGATTGATCTTCCAGGCAATGTGATTATCGTTTATAGACAGTCTTTCCAGCTGCCAGTTAATGCCCCCGTTGGGCTCTCGAGTTAAATCGAGGTTTAGGGTTAGTTTGTTGGAATTGCCGCAATTAATATTAGCCTTACTCCATTGCTGCCAATGGGCATTTAAACTGAGCGCGCAACGTGTTTTCACAATGCTGGATGCTAACTGGTTCTGTTTTGCAAGGCGAGCAAGATGTTGATCAAGAGTAGCGATATCTGCAGTAGTAAAAAACCCTGATAGTTGTTGAACTATACCTTGCAAAAAAACCTTGCTTGGATATTTCCAATGGGCGTCGGCAGGGCGAAGGAATGTGGCATTTTGTATTATTGGTATTACAGGTTCAGTAATAGGATTGTAGTCAGGTATGTTAGCGGTAGGAAACAGCAAACCACCAGGCCAGTTCTTTGTCCACTGATTGGCTATGTGACGTTGGACATCGCGAACAAATTCAATTCTTTGCGGGTCATACCCAAGATTACCGCTGAGTCTTTTCTGAATAATGGCCGTTAACAGCGCCGCTCTGCAAGCACCTAAAGATCCGCATGCTTCTCGCCATATAATTTGTGCGATAGTTAGGTAGTTTGCATAGTTAGTAGCATGATCAAAAGCAATAGAGTCATTGCTTATAGCATTCAGCATGGAAGGGTAGATGTCGGGACGGGCTTTGGCAATGCGTCGGGCTACGTTCACTTTGAAGTTAGTTTCAGACCAGGGCGATACAGAGAAAATAGGGCCACCATTTTGATGGCAACTCATGCATAGTCCACGACTTGCATATTTTCTTATCGGCTGTCCTGCCTCGTTGTAGTTCTCAATAGTTTGAAATTCGAAACGTCCCGCTTCATCGTTAAAGCTGATTACCTCTAGTTGCTGGCTAGCCTGTTGGTAAGCGATGAACAATCTATTGGTGAGTACCTGTTGATTAGTTTCACCGTTTATCGCGATTACTTCTCGCGGCGAGTGATAATAGTTTGGTGCAGCAGCTTCACGCTGAAGTGATCTGCCGATCGGTATCAGTACACGTAAAGACTGAGTATTTCCGTGCGGTGTAGTTTTATAACTCAGGCTGTTAACAAGACTAGAAAATGGAAATGGAAGGGACTTGTTTTGATTAAATAACTTATCGAACAGTGAGATTCCCGCTGCCGGAATATTCGATCCCGGATTGTCCGGATGAGCTACCCATACTGCATCTGTGGGAGCATCGCAAGATGCCGCAGTTGTGTACATTGAAATGAGGGGTAAAACCCAAATGACCAGTATGTATACCTTCATTTCAGATTGACCTGTGTTATGAAAAACCCTCGATATCTTCGGTAATCAGACAGCTGGTTGACCAGTGTAGCATCCTAATTCCCGCCCTCTGTTTCTACCCCGCAATATAAATTGAACCTTTCTCTGGCATGCAACGACTGAGTTCTTGAAGTAACAAGCTTTTGCTGAGTTGATTCCTCGTGGATCATCGTGTGAATAGTTACTTAACAATCAATCCGGCGGCCCATTTGCAATGGTTACCGGGAATACTACAGTTAAATCCAGACGGGAGAAATTTATGAAACTACATGCCGGCGTACTCGCCATCTCTGCATTAACACTCTGCACCAATTTGTGGGCCAGTGTTGACTCCGACTTTAAGGAGAGAGCACAGCAACGATTTACCATTTATACCGGTGATGGCTACTATAAACAGGCCTATCGGTGGTCATTTAATACTGAAGGTCAAGGTGTTCCAGTCACAATTTTTCTGAATCATGGATCCGGTGGTGAATGGTACGATGAAATTGATACGGAGTACGGGCCTTGTGGTCCGGATCATCTTAATGCTGATGGTGATTTCGCAGGCACGGCCTATGATGGGCTATGTGATGTAGACGATCAGGGTAAAGAACAGTTCCTGGCTGATTTTAACTATTACCATGTACCGGTAGGCCCGGATCTTGAAGAATTTATGTTGCGAAAAATTGTCGGCAGCACCCAGTTTGCCGCATGGTACTGGCAAGCAGCCTTTGCCCAGTTCGACTCGCCAGTGAATATATTCATGGTCGGTCGATACAATGTTGTGGCAGATCCACAGCATCTGGATAACGCACTATATTGGCTGAACCTTACCGATGAAAACTCTGTAACCAGAGATACCTTGCCGCCGTATAACTTTGATGGCTATGGGTTGGACGGGATTGATGGCGATTTTCGACCACTGCATGCCGCCCCGGATATCTCAGGCTTCGACAACATGTTTCTCTACAAAGCGGTTGCGGAACAATTTCCTGAGGTATCCCTGGATAAAGTGATTGTTGAAGGTCGTTCAAATGGTGGTTCAGCGATGATAGCCATGGCTTCTGACTATCATATATGGCCACAACATATGCGAGACTTTTGGGGTCGCAACTTGCCTGCCGGAGAGCCTGTTGAACCTGAGGTTGAAATAACGCCTGGGTTGTCTCTGCAGCAAGTTATGAATAATCCAACACTGGCTGATGCGCTGGATGCCATGTTGGCCCAGTACAGTGAGCAAGATTTGTTGGATGCAATCGACAATGGTTTAGCTCTTGGGCTGGCAGCCCAGGGTAATGTTCTGATGGGTAGTGCCGGCGAAGTGTTGGTGCCCGATAACCCGGAAGTGAACGAAGACGGTGCATTCAGTGTCGAAACTTATGTTGATAGCCTGACAGAACTAGTGCACGGTAATTTTTATAATAGTGTAAAACTTGCCCATGCTTTTTATCCTGGATGTAGATTGGACGGGTTTATGGAAAAGGATGTTAACCTCGGTCCCAATGAGGTGGCCGCAGATGGCGATAATGAGAATGGCTACAAAGTTGCCATACCACTAATGTTCAGTTTTGGTGATGATGACTCGTTGTATACCAACTACTGTGACGACAGGGTGCTGGAAGGTGCGACACAGACCGATGAGGCAGGAGTGCTTTTGGCTTCTGATATCACAGATGGTACTCGGTCGGTAGTTGGTGAGGTATTTTCACCGGCGCAACATGGCTTCGATTATAAGGATGTATATAAAAACCAACCTGGTGACTCAGCAAGCGATATGGAAAAGGCGGCTGAATCGCGACGGGCCATAGAGAGAGTGGTCAATCAGGCCATTATTCAGCTTGGATTGAATGGTATTTTTGTTATACCGGATAACGTCGATTAATAAACCTGCCAGCCGAGGCGTCTTCGACGTCTCGGCTATTCTCCTCTATTTGTGCCGAACAGACTTTTCTTGAACATTGCATTAACGCTGCTTAACCAACTAAACTAAATTACCAACAGACATCGTAATTTTAGTGGAAAACCGGTCTACATCGACATGAATGCAAAGGTAAGTGAAATCGACAACCTAAGTGCCCTGCTGGAGAATGAGCATCTTCATACCAATTCTACTCTCGGCCAGCCGTTTTATTGCAGTAATGAACTGTTGCAGGTTGATCTATCTAAGGTGTTCTCCAGGCATTGGATTTTGGCTGGTCATATATCGCGGTTACCTCGTGATGGTCAGTATTTTCTGTTTCAGGCAGGCCAGGAATCGCTGGTTGTCGTCCGTGAAAATGCAACGACAGTTAACGCCTTTTATAATGTATGCCGCCATCGAGGCTCACGAATATGTTTAGAAGATGAGGGTGAAGTGCGGAATTTTGTCTGCCCCTATCACTCCTGGCGTTACAACCTGGATGGCTCATTAAAATTCGCACGTAGCATGCCGGAAGATTTTGATCCTGCTGACAATGGTCTGATCAAGTGTCAGGTGAAACTTTGGCATGGTTTGATATTTTTGCACTTGGGCAATGCAGAGGATGCGCCTTTTGAAAAGATTTATGCCGGTTTTAATCCCTATGTTGAACAACAGGGTATCGCCGAGGCAAAAACTGCAGCCAGAGTGAACTATCCTACCGCTGCTAACTGGAAGCTTGTGGTAGAGAATTTTATCGAGTGCTATCACTGTAACGCAGCACATCCAGAATATGTCAGTGTCCACTCAAAAGATAAGTTGTTGGCATTTGGTGCCGGCCAAGGCTCTGGGCCTGAAGACGCGGTTAAGCGTTATCAGAAAGTTCAGGCAGCCTGGGAAACAAAGGCCCGCTCTATGGGACACTTCTGTGGCTTATTGCAGCCTGATGAAAGCGAGTTTGGGATTCAGCAGGCTGGTCGTTTTCCTATAAATGACGATAACTGGATGTCAGAAACACTGGATGGCAAGGCTGCATGCAGCCGACTAATGGGCGCGTTTAAAGACTATGACGGTGGTCAAACTGCAATGTCTTTTAATCCGTTCAGCTATTTATTAGCCAGTAATGATTACGCCATTATTTTTCGTTTCACGCCCATTGAGGCAACCCATACAGACGTTGAAATAACCTGGCTGGTGCATCCAGAGGCAGAGGAGGGCGTTGACTATGACCTGGACCACATGATGTATGTCTGGGATATAACGACCAGGCAGGACAAGACTATTACCGAAAATAATCAGGCGGGTGTGCTGTCTAAAGCCTATCGACCGGGTAGGTATTCGGAGTTAGAAGTACGCAATAAGACTTTTAAACAATGGTATCTGAACCAGCTTAGCGCAGATTAGCGCTGCGGAATCTGTCTTAGCTATTCATTACTCCCTCCAAACCGGCGATTAGCTCTGACACCGCTATTAAGTCATGGTTAAATAAATCCATTTGAAAATGTTTTAAGGAATATAAAATTATGAAACGTATTTGCATTTACTGTGGCTCCAGCCTTGGTCGAAATCCGGCCTACATCAAAGCGGCGCGGACTATGGCAAATGCCTTGGTAAAGCTGGGTATTGGTGTAACCTATGGTGGCGCGCGGATTGGCATTATGGGTGAAGTAGCCGATACAGTTCTGGCTGGTGGCGGCGAAGTAATTGGCGTAATGCCACGATCTTTAGTGGACCGAGAGATCGCTCATAGTGGCCTTACAGACTTACATATAGTCGATTCGATGCACGAACGAAAATCCCTTATGGCTGACTTGTCCGATGGGTTTATCGCTTTACCTGGTGGTATCGGCACATTGGAGGAGTTGTTCGAATCACTCACATGGTCACAACTTGGTATCCACAATAAACCCTGTGGATTGCTCAATACTGTGCAGTACTATGACAAATTATGTGGGTTCCTTGATCATGCTACCAGCGAGCAATTTGTTAAGCCAGCTCATCGCAGCTTATTGTTGGTTGAGGCGGAACCCGAGCTGTTGATCCAGAGAATGGTGGATTATGGGACCTAGCTGGAAGTATCCAGACAACTAGTTCATTGCTTCATAAACAATCTGTCGAATTTGCTTTCTAATCGGATAAGCCCCTGAGGGGATGCACTGGGTTAGATTAATACCAATTAAATCGTGCTGTGGGTCAATCCAGAATACTGTTTCTGCAAATCCACCCCAGCCAAAATCACCATTAGAACCGGCCACACTGGATTGACTAATGTCCTGTGTTACTGCCACACCGAGCCCAAAACCCAATCCGGAAAAGGGCGCGCTGAATTCGAATTTGATCGGTAGCATTGAATCGGGTAGTTGATTCTGCTGCATCAATTGAACAGTTTCGGATTGCAGAATGCGCTCATCATCCAGTATTCCGTCGGCCAGTAAACAACGACAGAAACGTAAATAGTCCGCAGCAGTGGATAATAATCCGGAACCACCCATTTGAGCATTTACCGGTGCCAGCCATTTACTGTTTGCCGAAGATTCCATCAAAGACATTAAGCAATCATCTTTTCTCTGGTACAGCGATGCCAGCCGATGTTGTTTTTCGGGAACAAGTTCAAAGCTTGTATCAAGCATTTTGAGCGGGAGAAAAATATGTTTCTCAACATAGCTGCCAAAGGGCATACCTGACAATACCTCAACTAATCTACCCACCACATCGGTGGCCATACTGTAATGCCACTGGCTACCAGGTTGGAAACGTAGCGGTAGCTGCGCCAGTTTTGAAACGATATTTGCCAGGGATTGTCGACTGTCGAAAAGCTTGGCTGCATCATATTGTTGATCAACATATCCAGGATCGATGCCGCCCAGGCTGCCGTAGGAAAGCCCAGCCGTATGGGTCAAAATATGACGGAAACTGACAGGTATGTGGGTTTTAACAAGGTCACCGTCTTCATAAACTTGCATGTCAGAAAATTCAGGCAACACGTCGGAAACTGGATCATTAAGTTGAAACAAACCCTGTTCGAATAACTGTAACAAAGCTACGCTCGCGACCGGCTTGGTCATGGAGAATATTCGTACTATGGTATCTTTCTGATAGGGGCTCTGAGATTCAACATCGCGGTAACCTCGAGCCTTGCAATAATGAGTTTTTTCTCCCTGGGCAATAAGCGTCACGAAGCCTGGAAGTTCACCTCGGTCAATGTAGCCCTGTAGAAGATTATCCAGATTTGATAGTTTAGTAGCACAAATATTTTTGTAACAAGAAGTATTGGGAATCATAAAACTGTGGTGGGGGTGACTGGGAGCATACGACCCAGACTTTCAGCTATAGTTCGGGTTGGGCTGAAGTATATCGTAATCTCAGGTTGGCAATTCATCTGCTTGTTAAATGGCCTGCAGGATTAATGGCAGAGTTGAGCCTCAATTCCGGGTCCCAAACATTTTCTAACACGAAAAAATGCACACAACAAACAAGCAGAGATTATCTCCGGAATTGATTGGTGTTGGCATGGTGCTTCTGTCAGCGCTGGTTTTTGGAGTGGCACCGAGTGCCGGAAAAATTGCCTATCAGGAGGGTGCTAACCCCATTACCGTGGTATTTACGCGCTGCGTGATTGGTGCGCTAGGTCTTGGGATATACCTTTATTTTAGGAAATTACCTTTTAGAATTGAGTTAAATCATTTGATTGGTATGAGCCGCACTGGCTTTACTCAAATGTTACTGACCACGGGGATATTGGGCTCGGTAGCCTATATTGATGTCAGTTTGACGGTGCTAATTATTTTCTTTCACCCCTTTCTTGTGGCGCTGATTGATCATTTTTACGGCGATAACCGATTCTCGTTGAAACTGTTTTTAATTATAGCCTGTGCAATAGGGGGCTTAGCTCTAGCCCTGTCGGTGAATTTTCAGAATGTCAGTCCATTAGGTATCGGGATGGCGGTAGTTGGAATGCTTGGAGCAACAGCAATGCTTGTTTTAATGGTTAAAGATGGTCGACGTATCGGTGTGCTAACAGCGAACTTTTACATGATGTGCTGGGCTTCGGCGTTTGTACTTTTGGGTATAGTTATTGCAACTTTTACATCTTTGATCGCAGAACCTGCATTCCCACAATCTTCCCTTGGCTGGTGGGCTATGTTGACTGCTGCAGTTGCCTCTACTATAGCCTATGGGGCATTTTTTATTGGTGCGGATATTATTGGCTCTACCCGGGCGTCAATAATTAGTATTTCGGAACCCATTGTCGTTATTTTGTTCGCTATACTGCTATTGAATGAATGGTTAAGCTTGGCACAGTGGTGTGGCGTAACGATTGTAGTAGTAAGTCTGTTGCTGATGGAATTAGGTGTGGCGAAAAAATTGTCCTAGTTGTGGTATTGCCTGTTAGAAAGAGTTTTGTATTGAATTAGCTAAAATTGAATCCAGTGAAGTTGTCCGATTGAATCTCTCTGCAGCGAGCTGTGTAGGTCGGTACTCCAGGATAGGGCATAAACAGTCTCGGTTTGTCGGATATATTTGACCCGAGATACCAGGAATTGCAGGTTCGGTATAGGGTCTTGTCGACCACTGAAGCTACTTCGTTGGCCCAGGCTTGTTCGGCCTCCAGGGTTGTTTCTATGTGATATTTTCCCTGTGTAACAACGGCCTCCAGACAATCAGAAATATAGTCGACATGAAATTCTATACTACCGAGTACATTGCTTAATACCGATGGGCTGCCAGGCCCCGTCACAGTAAATAGATTGGGAAAACCTGCCACCATCAAGCCCAGGTAGGTTTGTGGACCATTCTGCCATTTCTGCTTTAGGCTTAGATCCTCTCGACCCACAATCTCCATCTTGCTTATGGCGCCTGTCATGGCATCGAAACCGGTGGCGAATACTATGCTGTCAACTTCTAGATCCTGATTGCCAAGGGATAAGCCCTGTTCAGAGATCATCTCAATACCCTGTTCGCTGATGTCGATCAAAGATACATTGTTTCGATTGAACATTTCGTAGTAGTGGCTGCTAACACAAAGACGTTTGCAGGCAAAGGTGCTCTGCGGGCTTAACGCAGATGCGGTTTGTTCATCATGCACAATATCTCGAATACGTTGACGAACAAATTCCGCAGCTGTTTCGTTAGCATCTGCATTTAGTAGTAAATCTCCGAATACGCCCGCAAAGGTTAAACCGCCCTGGTTCCAGCGTTGCCAGAAATCATCGTCACGAGTTTGTTGGGAGACTGATAAGGCCGAGTGTTTGACAATTTTCTGGGCAACGCCATTTCTGGCCAACTTTGCCTGGGCTCTCAGTTCTGGATAGTTTTGTTTAATCTCGCCAAGCTGTTCAGCTGTCAGTTTGTGATTGGCGGCGGGTACCACATAGTTCGGTGTTCGCTGTAAAACGAAAAGATGTTCCGCCTGTTTGGCAATCTCCACACTGGTTTGAATGCCCGAAGAGCCGGTGCCAATAATGGCTACAGACTGACCGGAAAAGTCTACTTCTTGTCTGGGCCAGTCAGCAGTGTGATAAACAGATCCGTTAAACGAGTCCAGACCAGGGAAATCCGGATAGCTTGGTTGCGAAAGGCAACCGGTCGCAAGAATGCAAAATCGTGCTTGCAAATACGATGGCTCGTTATCCCCGTGTCGGGTAACTACAGACCAGTTGGATTGTTCTTCCTGATAAAGTAGCTGCTCTACCGTTGTTCCGAATCGGATGTCCTTGCGTAATTCATAACGATCCGCAACATGGTTGGCATAGCAGAGTATTTCCTGCTGTCCGGCATAGCGTTCACTCCAGTCCCATTCCTGTTGCAGGGCTTCATCGAAGGAATAGGAATATTGCACGCTTTCAATGTCACACCGTGCACCGGGATAGCGATTCCAGTACCAGGTGCCACCGACATCTTCGGCTTTCTCGATAACACAGGTTCGAAGACCGAGCGCGCGCAGCTTTATTAGCAGGTACATACCGGCAAACCCAGCACCAACAACGACAACATCAAAATTCGTTTTAGACGAATTCATCTCAGTAAGTTGCACGACCACCAGATATGTCGAAGACACCGGCAGTAGTAAAGCTGTTCTCACTACTTACCAGCCAGGCAACCATGGCAGCGATCTCCTCGACTTGTACAAATCGTTCACGGGGGATTTTCGACAACATATACTTAATGTGTTGTTCCGACATCTGATCAAAAATCCGGGTTTTAGCGGCTGCTGGTGTTATACAGTTAACGGCTATATTCTGATCCGCCAATTCCTTGCCGAGTGATTTAGTTAAACCAATAACACCGGCTTTTGAGGCCGAATAGGCAGAGGCATTGGGATTGCCTTCCTTGCCTGCTACAGAGGCGATATTAACGATGCGTCCATAACCGCTCTGACGCATATAAGGCACGATAGCGCGGTTAACATAAAATGTACCGTTTAGATTCAGATTAATGACCTGTTGCCAGGCTTCAATGGGGTAACTATCCAGTGGCACGTTAGGACCTGCAATACCGGCAGAATTAACCAGAATTGAAATGCTCTGCATAGATTCTCTGGCTGCCAACGCTGCATTATTTACAGCCTGTGGATCGGTAATGTCGACCTGATGAATAATGGTGTTATTGCCCAACTTCTCGGCGGACTTTTCCAGCAGAGCCGAATCGATATCCCACAGAGCAACATGCGCACCGCTTTTAATCAGTCGCTCGGCAATGGCGAAACCAATCCCCTGAGCACCACCGGTGATTACTGCAGTCTGGCCTTGTAAATCTATTGAGTTCATTGAGATGGTTTTTTGCAGAGGTTGTTTAAAATTTACCCAGAATTCCTTCACCAGTAAGAGTCACTTGCTGGCTTCCATTAATGTGTAGAACAGTTTGAAAGTTGCCCAACCAGGGTGGGCAAAAACGAATATATATCTGGCAGGTCTTATCCGCTGCGATATTTTCTGGACAACGCTTCTCCTTAATGCTCAGCGAAAAGGTGTCGGAATCAGCAAGACTTAATTCAGGTCTTGGGGCTTGTGTATCCGAAGTATTTCGCAGAATTAACTTAGCACTGCGACATAAACTTTCACGGACTATATTAAAATCAATTGAGTCGCGATTGGCTTCGTAGTCTGCACCCAGCGATGGTGGGGCAGCTGTGCTGGCTAATAGAAATATCAGCATCGTTGTAGTTCCAAGATGTTTCATAGGTCGCTATAGTTGTCCCAAAGATGTGATTACTTTATGCTCATTACCGTAATTGTTGTGATGTTACCACCTGGCAGTACGGAATGCCTGAATGAGTTTTAGCAGATCTGACGAG
>JBLHGU010000125.1:0-14930 GCA_047615875.1 Parasphingorhabdus sp. | reverse complement strand
CGTCAGGTGGCGTCCACCATATGTGTTTCGAGGTCGATGACATAGAAAAGGCCAGAGATCATTTGGTATCTGAGGGTGCTCGAGTGTTGGGTGACGGTGAGCCGCGTGCTGGCGCACATGGCAAGCTGGTGCTTTTCTTACACCCGAAAGATTTCCATGGTTGTCTTATCGAAATTGAGCAGGCGTAATAAATAAATATGAAAGAAGACTTGGAACGAGATTCACTGGCCTATCACGAGCTCGACCCACCGGGTAAGCTTGCGGTCGTGGCAACCAAGCCGTTGGCAAATCAACGTGACCTGGCGATGGCCTATTCTCCAGGAGTTGCCTCTGCTTGCCTGGCTATCGCAAATGATCCGGCAACTGCAGCTAAGTATACGGTTAGAAGTAATCTGGTTGCAGTAATAACTAATGGCACCGCAGTACTCGGTCTGGGTAATATTGGTCCATTAGCATCCAAGCCAGTTATGGAAGGAAAAGCCGTTTTATTCAAAAAGTTTTCTGGGATCAATGTATTTGATTTGGAACTTAATGAAAACGATCCGGAAAAACTAGTCGATATTATTGCCAGTATGGAGCCGACTTTTGGTGGCATAAACCTGGAAGATATTAAGGCTCCGGAGTGCTTCGTCGTTGAAAAAAAACTCAGGGAGCGGTTAAAGATCCCAGTTTTTCATGATGACCAGCACGGTACAGCAATTATCGTCGCAGCGGCCATGGTCAATGCCATGCGACTGGTTAAGAAAAAACTCTCTGATGTAAAGCTTGTGTGTACCGGCGCTGGTGCCGCGGCACTGGCCTGCCTCGACCTGCTGGTCAGTCTGGGACTGCAAAAACCCAATATCACCGTTGTCGATATTGATGGCGTTGTGTACATCGGTCGGCAACAGATGGACCCCTACAAGGAGCGCTATGCTATCGATACAGAGGCGCGAGCGCTTTCAGAAGTTGTGCCTGGCGCAGATGTATTCCTTGGCTTGTCCGGTCCGAATATATTAAAGCCAGAGTTCGTCAAACATATGGCCAGAGATCCGCTGATTTTTGCCTTAGCTAATCCCGATCCGGAAATTAATCCCGAGCTGGCCAGGCAGGCGAGATCAGACGCCATAATAGCTACTGGGCGTTCGGACTACCCCAATCAGGTTAACAATGTATTGTGTTTCCCCTACATTTTTCGTGGTGCACTTGATGTGGGTGCAACGTCAATAAATGAGGAAATGAAGCACGCCTGTGTTATGGCATTGGCGGATCTTGCGATGGCTGAGTCATCTGATGTTGTGCATCGAGCCTACGGCGGCGAACCTGCCCAGTTTGGTCGAGATTATCTAATCCCCAAACCTTTTGATCCCCGACTGGTTGTAAAACTTGCCCCGGCAGTTGCCAGAGCCGCTATGGAAAGTGGCGTTGCTACTCGCCCTATCGAGGATTTATCCGCTTATGAGGAAAGCCTGAATCAATTTGTTTTCCGCTCAGGTTTGGTGATGAAACCGGTATTCGAGGTTGCCAGGCAGCTAAAGAGAAGGCTCATTTATGCTGAAGGAGAGGATCGTCGAGTATTGCAGGCAGCCCAACAGGTTATCGATGAGTCAATCGCTCAACCTATTTTGGTTGGTAGACCTGAGGTTGTGTCCAGGCGTATCGAGGAACTCGGCTTACGTATGCGAAAAGGAGTCGACTTCGAGCTGGTTAACATAAATGATGATCCGCGGTTTTTCGCTTACTGGCGGGAATATCATGAGCTAATGGGACGCAGTGGAATTACCCCCGCCCAGGCAAAGAAAGCGGTTAACACGATTAACACAGTAGTCGCCGCTGTTGCATTAAAACTGGGGCATGCCGATGCAATGCTGTGTGGTGGGGTTGGCCACTTCTGGCACCATTTAAAACATGTAGAGGAGGTCATTGGGCGTAGTGAAGGGGTCACTGACCTGTCCTCAGTTACTGCGCTGGTTTTACCCAGTGGTACGTTTTTTATTTGCGATACCCATGTAACTCCAAATCCCAACGCAGAAGAACTGGCAGAAATGACGTTACTGGCTGCGGAAGAAGTGCGGCGCTTCGGCGTTGTACCTAAGGTTGCTTTGCTATCCCATTCGAATTTTGGCAGTCACGACGACGAATCGGCGAAAAAGGTTCGACGTGCACGAGAAATATTGCTGGAGCGCGCGCCGGATCTTGAGTTTGATGGCGAAATGCATGCAGATACGGCACTTTCCGAAGAGTTTCGAAACCGTGTACTACAGGACTGTTGCTTGAGTGGCACCGCCAATTTGTTGGTTATGCCAAATCTTGATGCAGCTCACATCGGATATAACTTACTCAAGATGCTTGGTGGTGGTGTTTCTATAGGGCCAGTATTGCTTGGTACCGCTAGCTCTGCTCACATTCTTGCCAATTCCGTAACCGTCAGAGGCATTATTAACATGAGTGCTCTGGCGTGTATATCCTAGCCGATAATTCATTATTGTATGCTGGGAGATGCAAACTGTAATGAACTTCACAGGCTATTTATATCTACTTATAGGATTGGCTGGTGGACTAATTAGTGGGGTGTTGCAAGCTTCAGATTTGCAGAGAGAAGCGCGTTTGTCCAGTGAAATGGAAAGTAATTTGTTTGATGGCGATGCGCTGCGCTTGAGCGCAGACGCAACTGAATTCGTTAATGTCTATATTGAAGCAGAAGAAGAGAAGGGAGTTGTTGTTCTACTACACGGGCGAGGCTATCACGCGGATTGGGAGCTAGTAGTTGGCCCTCTGCGCGTCATTCTGGCAGAATCTGGCTGGTCAACCTTGTCGGCGCAGATGCCTGTGCTCGAGAAAGGTGCGCTTTACTATGACTACGTTAAGATTTTCCCAAAAGCGTATTCCCGTATAGAAGTGATAATTGAATATTTACGTGATGGGGGCAAAGGACCGATCGTATTACTTGCTCATAGTTGTGGTGCTCACATGGCAATGAGCTGGATCGATAGTGTAGGGGATTCATCGATTGACGCTTATATAGGTATGGGAATGGGGGCAACTGACTACCATCAGGATCTTATAAAGCCATTTCCACTGAACCAAATGGCGGTGCCTGTACTGGATTTGCTGGGTAGTGAAGAATACTCTCGTGTAAAGGCACAGGCACTGGTCAGAAAAAAACTATTGCAGGAGCTAGGTCACCCGGCATCTACGCAACAATGGGTAGAGGGCGCGGATCATTATTTTCATGGCAAAAACGAACCAGCTGGAAAGATTATAATTTCCTGGCTCGACTCACTTCAGTTTCAGTCTAAATGATCCAAAGTTTAATTATGGCGTCCGGTTTATGACGTTCACCGTGCATTCATTTCAACTATGATACTAGAAGATCTGGCAAGAATATTTGCTGAGAAAATTCCATTTAATAAGCAAATCGGCTTCCAGTTTGAATTTGATAAGGAGGGCCTGGCGGTCTTAAACTTTGATATGAAGCCAGAATTGGTTGGCAACTATATGCGTGGTAATCTGCATGGTGGCGTCATATCGAGTTCGCTTGATGTAATTGGTGGGCTGGCCGCGTTCGCGTCCCAGGCGAAGAAATTTGACCCACAGGACAAATCTGCAGAAACTGCGTTCTCTAAGATGGGTACCATCGATTTGCGAGTTGATTATCTCAGGCCAGGGCTTGGAGATTCATTTCATGCCAACGCTTATGTCTTAAGGGCTGGTAGGAAAGTAGCAGTTACCCGAATGGAGCTACATAACAACCATGCTGAGCTAATAGCGGTGGGTACTGGGGCGTATATTATTGGGTGACTAGTCGATAAGAGGCTGAAAAGGTTGTGAATTGGTTTTATTTTTAAGAAAACACTAAAACAATTCACTGTAACTTCGTATTTTTTCTAGGAAATGGTAGAATTTCTACATGAATATTTCGCTGGGCAGGTTGGACGACACAATGATCGATGAACTCACTGCAGTAGAACCCGAGCTCACCTCAAGAGAGAGTCCGGGATCATTGCTTGCCGCTGCGCGTAAAGGACTTAGTTGGAGTGTGGAAGATGTTGCCGCAAACCTGAATCTTAGGGTTACCGTGATCGAGGCATTGGAGGTGGACGATTACACCCAATTACCAGGCCCCACTTTTGTACGCGGTTATCAACGCTCCTATGCTCGCTTATTGGGCATCGACGAGGAAACTGTAGTAGAAACTGAAAACCTTATCTCTATTGACCCTGGTACCCTTTCATCGCCGATTAAATCGGGCATTGGTGCCCAGGTGTTTAGCGAGCATGCTGAACGTCGAAGTAGCAAAGGCTGGTTGCTGTGGGTGGCAATGATTCTGGTTATTGTTGTTGCCTGGAGCATGAGTGGTATCAAGTTATTGGGTCCGGATGGTGTATTAGCTTCCATAGGCGTTAGTGGTTCTGGTGTAGTGCAACCAGGCTCTGAAATTTCCGTTCAGCTAACTCCTCAAACAAGAACTGGCACCACCGAGTAATACTCGAGATCCGGTTTTGCCATCCTTCATATCCGGGTGGTCGAGTGTTTCTCTGGCTAAATATCTATTTATGTTTATATGTCTGCCCTGGTTCGGATCGACTATTTATCAATCTTTTCCTTCGTTACAATTTCCATTTATGAATAATCTACACGCTGCCGATAAAATCGAGATGGTTGAACTTCTGCATGGGGTTAATCCACAGTGGGTGGTTATCTGGCTACATGGACTGGGTGCTGACGGCAATGATTTTGTGCCCATCGTGCCAGACCTCGGATTGCCGGAATCGGTTTCAGTTAAGTTTTTATTTCCACACGCACCGGTACGCCCAATTACCATAAATGGTGGTATGCAGATGCGTGGCTGGTACGATATCAAGTCTATGGACCTGATTAATCGTGAAGATGAAGCTGGCGTGCTCGAATCCGAACAGATTGTTCAAGGCATTATTGAACAGCAGATAGGGCAGGGGATTCCCGCGGAAAACATCATATTAGCAGGATTTTCTCAAGGTGGCGCCATCGCTTTACACGCCGGTTTACGTAGTCAGCACAGGCTTGCAGGTGTAATTGCATTGTCGACCTATATTCCAATGATCAATACCTTTGCAGATAATCTTTCTGCAGCAAACACTGAGACACCAATTTTTATGGCCCATGGCGAATCGGATCCCGTGGTTTCAGCGGAGTTAGGCTTAAAGAGTAAAAATCTGTTGGAAAAATTGGGCTATGGGGTAGAGTGGAATACCTACCCCATGCCACATTCTGTCTCCGCGGAAGAAATAACCGCGATCGGCCACTGGTTGAAGAATCGTTTTAACGCTAACTAATCCATAACGCCAAAGGTATTGCGATAGGTTCGAATTCTTTCCAGGGTGTCGGATTGTTCTGTCGATTGCTCAAGAAAGCCAATCAGTGTGGTCAGTTTTGCAATGGAAAACACGGGGATTCCGTAACGCTCAGCAACCATTTGCACAGCTGATCGCCCGCCACTATTTTCGACAATTTCTTCTCGATCGAGCGCAATGAGTACTGCAGCTGGCCTGGCTCCTGAAGCCTCGATTATGGCAACCGACTCGCCAACAGAAGTTCCTGCAGTGATGACATCATCCACAATGACCACATCGCCGCGTAGTGGCGCGCCGACCAGGTTGCCACCTTCACCATGATCTTTAACTTCTTTGCGATTAAAGGCAATATGGATATCTTTCTGATATAAGCCATCCATTGCCATGGCGACTGAGGTGACCAACGGAATGCCTTTGTAAGCTGGACCGAACAGCATGTAGTCATTATTCATATGTTGTTCAAGGGTTTGGGCATAGAATTGCGCCAGGCGGTTTAACGAGGCGCCTGAACTGAACAGTCCCGCGTTGAAAAAATACGGGCTTTGCCTGCCGGATTTGAGGGTAAAGTCCCCAAACCGCAAAACATTAGTAGAAATGCAGAATTGCAGGAATTCGGATTGATAATCGAGCATAGAATTATTACTGGAAATAGTCATGTCTGAGCAACAAACAGTACGTGGTTGGAAAGAGTCTTTGACGATCTATACCAACAAAAAAGTCGTTGCCATGTTGTTTTTAGGCTTTTCAGCCGGGCTGCCATTATATCTGGTCTTTGGCACGTTATCCTTCTGGATGCGCGAGGCTGAAATTCAACGTTCAACCATCGGCTTTATCAGTTGGATTGGTCTGACTTACGCGTTCAAGTGGATGTGGTCACCTTTGGTAGACCGCATGCCACTGCCATGGCTCACCAAACTTATGGGGCGACGTCGTAGCTGGCTATTGGCGTCTCAAATATGTGTGGCTGCGTCTTTATGTGGTATGGGCTTGACCGATCCGTCACAGGACCTGGGCCTAATGGTAACCTTCGCAATTCTCACCGCGTTTGCGTCCGCCACCCAGGATATCGCGCTGGATGCCTATAGAATTGAATCTGCAGATGTCGATTGGCAGGCTGCCTTGGCGGCGAGTTATTTGGCAGGCTACCGTATTGCTTTGATCGCTTCTCAGGCAGGAGCCCTCGTCATTGCCGGAATTTTCGATAGTGACGAGTCCACGTATGAGCATTATCCCTGGATGATCTCTTATCTGAGCATGGGCGCATTGATGCTGGTTGGGATGATTACGACTATGCTCATTTCAGAATCTGAATCTCGTGTACCAAACCTTAGTTCTATTACAACGCCGGCAGGCAGATTTGGCTGGTTACCTGGTCGACTACAATTAGGCATTGGCTGGTTCTACGCCGCCGCGGTTATACCGTTTATCGACTTTTTTCAGCGTTACAAATGGCATGCGCTGCTTATTCTCTCACTCATTAGTATGTATCGGATCTCGGATATCGTGCTGGGTGTGATGGCTAACGTTTTTTACTCAGACATGCAGTACACCAAACTCGAAATTGCACAGATTTCGAAAGTGTATGGTCCCATCATGACCATCGTTGGTGCAGGCGTTGGTGGTGTTATGATGATGCGCTACGGCGTTATGGTTATCCTGTTTTTAGGCGCTGCACTTACTGCGGTTACGAATACCTTATTTGCATTATTGGCAACAATCGGCCACGACTTGACCTGGCTGACCGTAGTTATATCTGCAGATAATCTGAGTGCTGGGATTGCCACTGCTGCTTTTATCGCTTATTTGTCCTCGCTCACCAGTATTTCTTACACCGCCACTCAGTACGCCTTATTCAGCTCAATGATGTTGCTGTTCCCAAAATTGATCGCCGGGTTTTCTGGTGTTTATGTGGAAACTTATGGCTATGTGATATTTTTTCTATCAGCGGCCGCGTTGGGCCTGCCGGCTCTGGTGATCATCTTTCTAGCAGCGAAATATATTCCGGCTGGTGGTTTCGAACCCAGAATAGTTAAAAATGAGTAATTTGTTCATAGTCTGAAAGCAGTGGTGTTCAGGTTTGCCAACACTCAGGTATAATCCGCGCCCTGCTAAATCAAGCCCTCACCGGAATTCCTGTGTTGGTTGATTTTGAGTTTTTGAATCCCTATGGTTGGGGATCCGTATCTAATTGTATTTTCAAGAATTTTCCGGTTTTTCCGGCTTTAATTAAAGGCTGCGCACTATGCCCATCTATGAATATGTCTGCACTGATTGTGCTCATGAGTTTGAAGCTCTGCAGAAAATGGCTGACGACCCCCTCAAGTTTTGTCCTGAATGTGGCGATGAAACTCTAAAAAAGAAAATTTCAGCATCGGCTTTTGTTCTTAAAGGCACAGGTTGGTATGAGACTGACTTCAAGAATAATGGCAAGAAGGGTAAAGATAGCTCTAGCGAGTCGAGCGGTTCGTCGTCGGAGTCTAAATCAGATAGCAAAAAGAGCTCTGACTCTTCCGGAGAATCCTCGAAAAGTAGTGGATCATCCAAACCTGACAGTAGTTCAACAAAGTCTACCTGATTAAATTTTTCCATCTTCCATCAACTGTTGCGGTTGCAGCAGATAAAAGAGACAACTATGCGAACCCATCTTTGCGGCGAACTCAACGAAAGCCTGATTGATTCTACAGTCACACTTTGCGGTTGGGTGCATCGACGCCGTGATCACGGCGGTGTAATATTTATCGATTTGCGTGACCGCTCAGCGGTAGCGCAAGTTGTTGTGGATCCGGATTTTCCTGCGCCCTTTCAGGTGGCAGATGCGGCCAGAAATGAGTTTGTGCTGAAAATTACGGGTACAGTTAGAAAGCGTCCCGAAGGTACAGCAAACGAGGGGCTAGCGACTGGTGCAGTGGAAATTTTGGCCTCAGAAATTCAATTATTAAACGCCTCTAATCCTCTGCCGTTTCAGATGGACGAAGAAGATGTGGGTGAGGCTGTGCGACTGGCCTACCGTTATCTTGACCTGCGCGGCTCGAAATTGCAGCACAATATGCGCCTGCGACATAAGGTGGCGAGTTTTCTGCGACGCTTCCTTGAAGAGCGCGATTTCATAGAAATTGAAACGCCGATTCTGACCCGCTCAACACCGGAAGGCGCGCGAGATTACCTCGTTCCTAGTCGAACTCATACGGGTAGCTTCTTCGCTCTGCCACAATCTCCTCAGCTGTTTAAACAAATGCTGATGGTGTCTGGTTTCGAACGTTATTATCAAATTGCACGTTGTTTCCGCGACGAAGATCTGCGCGCTGATCGTCAGCCCGAATTTACTCAGTTAGATGTGGAAATGTCTTTCGTGGACGAGGCAGATGTCACCGACACCATGGAGCAGATGATTCGGGAGCTATTTGCTAAATTGCTCGATGTGAATCTGCCCGATGTATTTCCACGTATGAGTTATGCCGATGCCATACGTGACTTTGGCTCAGATCGACCGGATCTTCGTATACCTTTGCAATTGAAAGACTTAAAAGACCTGATGCAGTCAGTAGAGTTCAAGGTTTTCTCTGGCCCGGCAAACAGCCCGGATGGTCGGGTAGCCGTTTTGCACGTACCTGGTGGCAACAGCCTGAGTCGGCAGCAAATAGATTCCTATACAGAATTTGTTAAGCTGTACGGTGCCAAAGGCCTGGCTTATATTAAAGTTAACGATGCTGACGCTGGACGTGAAGGACTGCAATCGCCGATACTAAAATTCCTTCCTGATGATGTGGTAGACGGGATTATGCAACGAACCGGTGCCGTCACTGGAGATCTGTTGTTCTTCGGTGCCGATAAGGCCAAGGTGGTCAGTGATGCACTCGGCGCATTGCGCTTACGCCTTGGACAAGATCTCGATATGGTTGAAGATGCCTGGCGCCCGGTTTGGGTCGAAGGTTTTCCACTGGTTGAATATGACGAAGGTGGTAATCGTTGGCAGGCTTTGCATCATCCATTTACTGCCCCAATGGTGGAGGAAATGGGTAAGCTGGAGTCAGATCCAGGTAATGTGCTTTCGAGAGCCTACGATATGGTTATTAATGGCACCGAGGTCGGTGGCGGATCTATCCGTATTCATCAACCTGAAGTGCAGAAAAAGGTCCTTAAGTTATTAGGTATCGGCGATGAGGAAGCTGAGGAGAAATTCGGCTTTTTAATCAAAGCGCTGGATTTTGGTGCTCCGCCACACGGTGGTATCGCCTTCGGTCTGGATCGACTGGTCGCAATGATGTGTGGTTCCGACTCTATTCGCGATGTAATTGCCTTTCCGAAGACCCAGCGAGCATCGTGTCTATTGACCAATGCGCCGGGTGAAGTTGACGACAAGCAACTTAAAGATTTGGGAATTCGCCTACGCAAAGCACCAAAAATCGCCTCTGCTGGAGATGTCAGCGAAGCATAAAAGGCCAGAATCGGTTCTGGTTGTCGTCTATACGGCAACCAATCGTATTCTGTTGTTGAATCGTCAGCCACCGGCATTCTGGCAATCGATTACCGGAAGTATGTCGTGGGCCGAGTCTGACCCCATACAAACTGCCCAACGAGAGCTCTGGGAAGAAACCCGTATTAAGGTGGCGCCTGGGGAGCTAACTAATCACCATAAAACCGAACAATTTGAGATTCTTGCGAATTTTAGGCACCGCTATAAACCAGGCACAACACACAATCTGGAATTCCAATTTTCATTACGCCTGCCAGCAGAGGTAGATGTCAGAATAGAGCCCCGCGAGCACAGCGAATACCGTTGGGTGAACCTCGACGAGGCGAGAAGATTAATCTGGTCCTGGTCGAACTTGTCTGCCGTCGAAAATTTGTTTAACTAGATATACAATGCGCATGGTGCCCTTGAGAATTTTCGGTAAAAAACAATCAATATTTATCCAGGTGCTCATTGCCCTGCAGCCCAGCATTCAACCTGTTAAAATAGTCAGGTGTGTTGCAAGAAACCAAAGCGAAATTATTTATCCAATTTTTATTTGAAAGTTTCCTCTGTAATAACTAATAATAACTTCTCTAAGATTACTCAACCCAGGAGCACACATGGCTGGTCATAGTAAGTGGGCCAATATCAAGTTTAGAAAGGCTGCCCAGGATGCCAAACGCGGTAAGCTATTCACAAAGCTCATTCGCGAAATTACGGTATCGGCTAGAACCGGTGGTGGTGAAGCAGATTCAAATCCCAGATTGCGAGCAGCCATAGATAAGGCGCTTGGCTCTAATATGACGCGGGATACGCTGGATCGTGCCATTAAGCGTGGCACAGGTGAGCTTGAAGGTGTCGATTATGAGGAAATTCGCTACGAAGGCTATGGCCCTGGCGGCATCGCTTTCCTGGTGGAGTGCACTACCGATAATCGTAATAGAACAGTCAGTGAGGTGCGTCACGCATTTAGCAAACACGGTGGCAATCTGGGTACAGATGGCTCGGTTGCGTATCTGTTTACAAAAACAGGTCTATTTGTTTTTCCACCGGGAAGTGATGAAGAGAAAATCATGGAGGAGGCGATTTCAGCAGGTGCGGATGATGTGGAAACCAATGACGATGGCAGTATTGAGGTTTCTACTACACCAGAAGAATTTGAGGCGGTTCGAAGCGCATTTGCCGATTCTGGTCTGGAAGCGGAAGTGGCCGAGGTAATGCAGCGACCGGCTACCGAAACAGAGTTAACCGGTGACGACGCAGACAAAATAGAGCTGCTGATTGATATGCTCGAAGATATTGATGACGTGCAGGATGTCTTTACGAATGCCACGTTTTCTGACCGTTAGTTTTAAGGCAGAGTCTGTTGCGTGTTCTTGGCATTGACCCTGGATCCCGGATTACTGGCCTGGGAATTGTAAGCGCAAATGGCGATGAATTGACCTGTGTTTATAAGGGCGAGGTTAAGATGGCGAAGGCTTCTCTGGCAGAACGTCTAAAATGTATTTACGCTGGCGTTTTCGAAGCAGTAAAGCATTATCAGCCAGATGTTGTGGCCATCGAAAAGGTTTTTATGGCCAAAAACGCTAATTCAGCACTGGTGCTGGGGCATGCACGGGGCGCTGCCATATGTGCTGCCGTTAATGCCGGCTTAATGGTCGGAGAATATTCCGCGCTGCAAATAAAACAGGCGGTTGTCGGAACCGGTGCAGCGGATAAAAACCAGGTGCAACATATGGTGCGGGTTTTGCTCGGTTTGACCAGCAAGCCACCCAGTGATGCCGCTGATGCGCTGGCCTGCGCGATTTGCCATATCAACACCTCACGGATCACCCAAAAACTTGCATTGCAAGGGTACGTTCAATGATTGGTTTTCTTGAAGGACGACTGGTACAGAAACAGCCACCCCAGTTGTTGGTTAATGTGTCCGGTGTTGGTTATGAAGTCGAAGCGCCTATGACCACGTTTTACGATCTTCCCGATACAGGCGCCAACGTATTACTTCATATACATATGCAGGTTAGGGAAGATGCCCATCGGCTTTATGGCTTTTCTACAAGAGCTCAGCGGGATTTGTTTCGCATGCTGCTTAAAGTCAATGGTGTGGGCCCACGAGTTGCATTGGCGATTTTGTCTGGGTTGAGAGTCGAAGAGTTCCATCAATGTGTGATGCAGGGCGACATAACGGCACTCACTCGTGTACCTGGCATAGGTCGAAAAACTGCTGAGCGTTTACTAATAGAAATGCGCGACAAGCTGGAGGATATATCAAATACATCGATAGAAAGTAGTATGTCTTCCACCGGTATTGCCACTGATCCTGTTTCCGAGGCAGTCAGTGCTCTTATAGCGTTAGGTTACAAACCCACTGAGGCGAGCAGGGTGGTGCAATCAATAAATCATGAAGACGCTACCAGTGAATCTCTGATTCGCCAGGCGCTTTCCAGCTTATCTGGTAGCAAGTTGTGAACGAGCAGACATTTAATCGAAATGCAGAGCCTGAGTCTAATGATGAGCAACGCCTGGATCGTAGTCTACGTCCCTTAAGTTTGGCAGATTTCATCGGTCAACCGAAAACCCGTGAGCAGCTTGCTATCTTTATACAGGCCTCGCTACAGCGCAATGAAGCACTTGATCACGTACTGGTGTTTGGCCCGCCCGGATTAGGAAAAACCACACTGGCTCATATTCTTGCCCATGAAATGGGCGCTCGACTGCGACAAACATCCGGGCCAGTGCTGGAAAAAGCCGGTGACCTCGCCGCTATGCTAACTAATCTTGAAGCCAATGATGTCCTGTTTGTGGATGAAATTCATCGAATGAGCCCAGCTATTGAAGAGATTCTTTATCCGGCGATGGAGGATTTCCAGCTGGATATTATGATTGGTGAGGGTCCCGCAGCGCGTTCCATCAAGCTGAATTTACCTCCCTTTACGTTAGTTGGCGCTACTACCCGGGCAGGGCTTTTAACATCGCCGTTACGCGACCGGTTCGGTATTGTGCAACGGCTCGACTTTTACAGTTCTGAAGAACTGGCCATTATTGTTAAACGATCTGCGGATATTCTCGGCATTCCTACTGAAACAGAGGGTGTGTTGGCTGTGGCACGGCGTTCACGTGGTACCCCGCGCATTGCTAATCGGTTATTAAGACGGGTGCGCGATTATGCTGAGGTGCGTGCTGATGGCCGTATTACAGCCGATATTGCCAGTGCCGCACTAGATATGCTGGAGGTGGATGAGCACGGTATGGATTTGCTCGATCGAAAATTGCTCCTGGCAGTTATGGAGAAGTTTGATGGTGGACCGGTAGGGGTGGATAGTCTAGCGGCTGCTATTGGTGAGGAACGCGGAACTATTGAGGACGTAATTGAGCCATTTCTAATTCAACAGGGTTTTATGATGCGTACGCCTCGTGGTCGCACAGTGACGAAGCGTGCCTGGCGGTACTTTCAGCTGGAAGCGCCAGCAGACTCAAGCCAGGGCGCGTTGTTCTCAGAACAGACTGGTAGGGTTCAAGCGGATTGATACCGATATCAGCGGGCCGGTGGGGGATGCTTGATTGACTAGATTTACTACGATAAAGATTCTTCCATTCACCCTCAGTTCATCAACAGTAGGTTTAAATTCAAACTCACTTTAAATGTGCATAACAATCCCGCAATTTGAACATAATATTCGCATTTATTACGAAGATACTGATGCCGCCGGCATTGTATACTATGCCAACTATCTCAAATTTATTGAACGTGGCCGAACAGAGTGGTTACGTTCGCTGGGGTTCGAGCTAAGTGAAATTGAGCGGCGTGAGCAACGTCTGTTTGCCGTTAGCCGAGTTGATGCGAGATACCATAAGCCGGCACAATTGGATGACCAACTGGTTTCGATCGTAAAATTGATACGAATGCGTAAAGCCAGCCTGGAATTGAACCAAATTCTTAAACGCGGATCAGAAATAGTGTTTTCTGCCCTCGTCGTGCTCGCCTGTGTTGATAGCGTTAAGCTTAAACCGCGAGCGATTCCAAAAATTATCTATCATGACCTAGAAAAATGGATAACCCAGTAGCCATAGAGCTGAGCAACGATTCGCTCTCTATTCTTGAACTCATTGTTAACGCCAGTTTTCTGGTTCAGTTGGTAATGATGATTTTGTTGGTGGCATCCGTCATCTCCTGGACAATGATCTTTAACAAATGGTCGTCTTTTAAGGCACTACGTGCAGCGTCAGATGTATTCGAATCAGACTTTTGGTCTGGCGGAGAGTTAAATCGGCTTTATCGTGAATGGTCGGCTGACGAAAAACGCATGATAGGCATGGCGAATATTTTTGTCGCAGGTTATAGGGAATATAATCGTCTTTCCTCTTCTAGTGAGGTAGTGCGGGGTGATCTAGTAGACGGTGTGCATCGTGCTATGCGTGTTGCGCTATCCCGAGAAATTGAAGTTATCGAATCAAATTTGTCCTTTCTTGCTACTGTCGGTTCTACCAGCCCATATATCGGCCTGTTTGGTACGGTGTGGGGAATAATGAACTCGTTCCGTTCACTTGGAGCTATGCAACAAGTCACTATTGCTACAGTGGCACCGGGTATTTCCGAGGCTTTGATTGCTACGGCAATGGGTTTATTTGCCGCGATTCCGGCGGTTATCGCCTACAACCGATTCAATAATTCCGCGGAACGCCTGATAAACCGATACGACATGTTCCTTGAAGAGTTCCTTAGTATTGTGAATCGACAGAGCATAGACGGACGTAACAAATAGCCGCTGATTAAGATCATGAGTCAGAATCGTCGTAGGCGTAAGCAACAGATGAGCGAGATTAATGTCGTTCCCTATATTGATGTAATGTTGGTGTTGCTAATTATTTTTATGGTTACCGCCCCATTGTTAACCCAGGGCGTAAAGGTTGATTTACCAATTGCCAGCTCTGAGCCGGTAGATGATCCTGAGGAACCCTTTGTGCTAACTGTGAACAAGCAGGGTGAGTACTTCGTCAACGATGATGAAACCGCAGTTGAAAGTCTGAATGAAATCCGCGTGAAAGCTCAGGCCGTATTACGCAGTAACGCAAGCCTGTCGTTTTTAGTGCGTGGTGATGGTGAAGTTAACTATCAGTTTGTGATTGATGCGATAAGCATGTTGCGAGAGGCAGGGGTGCCAAGT
>JBLHGU010000124.1:0-15005 GCA_047615875.1 Parasphingorhabdus sp. | reverse complement strand
TTCGACCCAACGTTTTTCCTTACCCACATCGGTAGCGACAACTACACTGCTGACAATCAGCCCTGTCAGTAGCACTAACAATCTAATCATTGGCGCAATCTGTCATTTTTCGGATCGAAAAATACCGGGCTGGTTATCTCAAGCTCTATATGTCGATCATCCATGGTTGTTGCATAGATGGTGCTTCCCATACGGTTCAAGCCACCTTTAACAACAGCCAAAGCAATGGGGTGCCCGAGCACAGCACTGTAATAACTAGATGTGACGTGCCCGATCATTGGGACTGGTGTGCGACTGGAAGGCTCATTCACTAGCTGGGTACCTTCAGGTACCACAGTTCGACCATTCTTACTCAACAAACCAACCAGCTGTTTACGCTGATCACGAGCACTATCTGATCTAGACAGAGAGCGCTTCCCGAGGAAATCCTTGGTTTTGGAAACGACCCAGTCCATACCCAGGTCCGGTGGGGTCATAGAACCATCAGTATCCTGGCCAACTATGATAAAGCCCTTTTCCGCGCGTAATACGTGCATAGATTCAGTACCATAAGGCGTGATATCGAATGCGCCACCCGCTTCTATTACCGCATCCCACACGGCCCTGCCCTGATTGGCAGGAACATTGATTTCGTAAGCTAGCTCACCGCTAAAACTGATTCTAAATATTCTGCCAGCCACATCGGCAATGGTACCTTCGCGCATGGCCATAAAAGGGAAGTTTTCTGAATCAAGTTCAATATCACTACAAACTTTCTCTACTACTTTGCGAGCATTTGGTCCTGCTACCGACATGACTGCCCAATGGTCGGTGACTGAGGTAAAGTACACCTTCATCTCAGGCCATTCAGTCTGTCGCCATTGCTCCATCCAGGACAACACATGGGCGGCTCCACCGGTTGTGGTGGTCATGTAGTAGTGATTTTCAGCCACACGAGTCGTCACACCATCGTCCATCACCATGCCATCTTCACCCAGCATGAGTCCGTATCTACATCTGCCAACACCCAGCTTGGTCCAGGCATTGGTATAAATTCTATTCAGAAATTCAGCCGCATCAGGACCGACAACATCAATCTTACCGAGGGTCGATGCATCCAATATGCCAACACTATTGCGGGTGGCTACGCACTCACGATTAACCGCGTCGTGAATCGTCTCGCCAGCCCTGGGGTAAAACCAGGGACGCTTCCATTGCCCAACATTCTCGAACTCAGCACCCGCGTCCACATGCCAATTGTGCATAGCCGTTTTGCGTACAGGATCAAATAATTCGTTACCAACATCTCGGCCGGCGACGGCACCAAAGGTAACCGGTGTGTAATTGGGGCGAAAGGTTGTGGTTCCAGTTTCTGGCAGTGTCTGACCCAGCTCACCGGCCAGAATGGCCATACCATTTATATTACCCAGCTTACCTTGATCGGTTCCAAAACCCAAAGCGGTGTAACGTTTAACATGCTCAACAGAGTGATAACCCTCGCGAGCAGCTAATTTAATGTCTGCTGCAGAAGTGTCATTTTGATAATCAACAAACTGCTTCGGACCACGTCCAGAGCCAACTCGGTCAGGCACCAGCCACAGTGCCTCTACACCACGGCCATAGTTACCTTTTGGCCTAGCGCACAAATTTGATTCAAATCCTGCTTGCACAATCGCTTCGCTGGCAGCCGAACGTGCATCCTGTAATAACGCGTTCAGCTCAAAAACCCCGTTACAGGCACCGGCAGAGCGTTCATTCTGAACAGAATCACCAGGAACAAACCCAAGTAGATCTTCGTCAAATCGCGGCCGTGCACCGGATTGCGCATGCAAATGGACGACAGGACTATATCCGCCAGACATCGCCAGTAAGTCGCAGGCTGGAGCAGCAACTGGCGTACCAAGAGTAGCACCAGTAAGGCTATGAATTTCCACTCCGCGTAGAGTTTTTCCGCCGCGGGCTCGATTAACCACACTATTAGCATGTACAGGTACACCCTGATGCCGAAGAGACTCCGCAGCCTCACACTGAACCTTTTTTCGGCTATCAACAATCGCCTGAACCTGACCACCCGAGTTAACTATATCCAGTGCGGTTGAATAAATACTATCGTTATTACCAAACACCACGGCTTGTCTGCCGGGTAGAACGGCATAACGATTGATATAGGTCGATACTGCGTTTGCCAACATTACACCGGGCAAATCGTTGTTACCAAAAACCAGCGGACGTTCAATAGCGCCAGTGGCCAAAACCACTTGCTTTGCGCGAACCCGCCAGGTTCGCTCTCTTAATGATGACCTTTCGGCTATCGGCACATGGTGAGTGAGGCGTTGGTTTAGCGTGACGAAGTTGGCGTCGTGATAACCATAGGCTGTTGTT
The DNA here is from genome assembly GCA_047615875.1 of Parasphingorhabdus sp. GTDB lineage: Bacteria > Pseudomonadota > Gammaproteobacteria > Arenicellales > CAJQKF01 > JBLHGU01. The sequence goes on along the minus strand of JBLHGU010000124.1, from coordinate 12,644 downwards.
CGCGGTAACAAAGTGACATCTGCATTACTCTGCAGATGTTTGATTTTTTCCGCCAACCATTGCGTTGCAGAAACACCTTCCACATCAGTAGCAGTTGCCAATAAACTGCCACCCAGTTCATTTTGCTCATCCACCAGCATCACTCGGGCGCCTGATTCTGCTGCCAGTGCAGCGGCTTGAATACCTGCAGGACCAGCACCAACAACCAGAACATCGCAGTGCGCATGAGTTCGTTCATAACGATCGGGGTCTGGCGCTACCGGAGCATGCCCCAGGCCTGCCGCATTGCGAATAGTTTCTTCGTATTTCATCCAACGTGACTGCGGCCACATGAATGTCTTGTAGTAGAAGCCAGCGGGAATTAAACGAGCTGCAAAATTATTTATCGCGCTGATATCGAAATCAACACTGGGCCAGCAATTTACGCTTGATGCGATCAAGTCGTCGTATAGCTCTAATTGAGTAGCACGGGGATTGGGTACAGTATGCGCACCACGCTCAACCTGCATTATCGCATTGGGTTCTTCCGCCCCACTACCGATTATTCCTCTGGGGCGATGATACTTAAAACTTCGTCCAACCAGTCGTACGCCATTGGCTAGTAATGCTGAGGCTAATGTATCGCCTTGATAGCCGCGCAATCCGGCACCATTGAAGGCAAAGGCAAGGCTCTGGTCGCGATTTATTCTGCCACCTGAAGGAAGTCGAAACTGCTGACTCATTGATCAATCTCCGGGGCAGCTTCACCTGGTTTGTAAAAGCCATGAAACTTATAAGTCACGGTATCCCGAATGGCATTAAACCAACGTCTGCAACCTGCACTGTGCATCCACTGCTCTTTATGTAGACCCTTGGGGTTTTTGCGAAAAAACACATAATCGCCCCACTCCTGGTCGTTAAGTTGCTCAGGATGCAAGGGGCGCTCTATGTGGGCTTCGCCACCGTAACTAAATTCAGACTGGTCTCTCTCACCACACCAGGGACATTTAATGATTAACATGTGAAGTCTATCCTCGGGCTACGCATTAGTGGGCCACTCCTGCAGCACCGTGCTCGTCAATTAATGCGCCGCTATGGAAACGATCAATAGTAAACGCGGCATTTAACTCATGAGGTTCATCTCGCGCGATGGTATGCGCAAACGCCCAACCGGATCCTGGCGTTGCTTTAAAACCACCAGTACCCCAGCCACCATTAATATAAAGACCACCAACCGGTGTTTTGCTAATAATCGGGCAGGCGTCCGGGCAGGTATCAACAATACCTCCCCATTGCCGCATCATGCGCACACGGCTGAACTGGGGAAACAAAGCCATAATTGCCGCCACATTCCCTTCTATCGTTTGATAGCTGCCGCGCTGACCGTAACCCGTATAACTATCTATACCTGCACCAATAACTAACTCGCCCTTATCAGACTGGCTTATGTATCCATGTACAGCATTGGACATTACCACTGTGTGCAAAACAGGTTTGATAGGTTCAGAAACAAATGCCTGTAGCGGATGACTTTCCAGTGGCAAACGAAATCCTGCCATTTCCGCCAACACACCTGTGTGACCGGCTACAACGATGCCGACTTTTTTCGCACGAAGCGTGCCACGGCTGGTTTCAAGACCTTTAACCTGACCATCTTCACGCAAAATTCCTGTCACTTCACAATTTTGAATGATGTCTACACCGTGCTTGTCGGCAGCCCGAGCGAAACCCCAGGCGACGGCGTCGTGTCGTGCAACACCACCACGAGGCTGAAACGATGCGCCAAGTATTGGATAACGGGTGCTATCGGATAAATCCATGTTTGGCACAATTTTGCGGATTTGTTCACGATCCAATACCTTAGAATCGATACCGTTGAGCTTGTTGGCGTTGGATCTACGCACAATATCGCGCATATCTTGTAAATTATGCCCAAGGTTCATCACGCCACGCTGACTAAACATGACGTTGTAGTTTAGGTCCTGACTAAGACCCTCCCATAACTTCAACGCCTTTTCATATAGATGTGCAGATTCATCCCATAAATAATTGGACCGAACAATGGTGGTATTACGACCGGTATTACCACCACCTAACCAGCCTTTCTCCACCACGGCTATGCGCCCAACATTATGCTCTTTGGCAAGATAGTAGGCGGTAGCCAGGCCATGCCCACCACCGCCGACGATAATGACATCGTACTCGGCAGCGGGTTCTGGACTGCGCCATGCCCTGTCCCAGTTTTCGTGAAAACTAAGGGCATTTCGCGCCAGACTGAAAATGGAGTATTTACTCATAGGACAAGGCTACTCTTATTAGGACTATCCGAAAATGATTATCCGTAGACGGGAAATCTTGAGCACAACTCTTTAACTTCCTCGCGTATTTTTGCCTCTGTGTCGGCATCACCCAAATTATCCAGAATATCGCAAATCCAGTTAACCAACTGTCGACATTCTGCCTCACCAAAACCTCTGGTGGTCACAGCAGGCGAACCTATACGTAAGCCACTGGTAACGAAAGGCGAACGTGGGTCATTCGGCACCGAGTTTTTATTAACTGTGATATTGGATCTGCCTAAGGCCGCGTCGGCGTCTTTACCGGTTATATCTTTGCTAATTAAATCCAACAGGAACAAATGATCATCAGTACCACCTGAGACGATATCGTAGTCACGAGCCTGGAACTGTTCAGCCATCGCATTGGCATTAACCAACACTTGCTTCTGATATTCTTTAAACTCCTCAGTCAGAGCTTCTTTGAATGCCACTGCTTTAGCGGCGATCACGTGCATCAGAGGGCCACCCTGGGTGCCTGGAAAAACCAACGAGCTGAATTTTTTGCAAAGCGCTTCGCTGCCATTGGACAAAATCAGTCCGCCACGGGGTCCACGCAATGTTTTGTGCGTGGTGGTGGTTACCACATCAGCAATAGGAATCGGATTTGGATACAGTCCAGCAGCTACCAATCCAGCCACATGAGCCATATCAACAAAAAGATAGGCACCTACTTCGTCAGCGATAGCACGAAACTTTCCCCAGTCCATAATACGAGAATAGGCGGAAAAGCCTGCTACGATCATTTTCGGTTTGTGTTCGCGGGCCAGGGCTGCTACCTGCTCGTAGTCAACTTCACCGGTGTCTTCATTCAAACCATATTGAACAGAGTTGTAGATTTTGCCGGAAAAGTTAACTTTTGCACCATGGGTCAAATGACCACCATGGGCCAGACTCATGCCAAGCACGGTGTCATGGGGATCAAGCAGGGCCATGTAAACAGCGCCGTTAGCCTGGGAGCCGGAGTGAGGTTGAACATTACAATAATTAGCACCAAATAACTCACAGGCACGATCAATTGCCAGTTGCTCTGCAATATCAACAAACTCGCAACCACCATAGTAGCGCTTGCCAGGGTATCCCTCGGCATATTTGTTAGTCAGCACGGAACCCTGGGCTTCCATTACCAACGCGCTGGTGTAATTTTCTGAAGCAATTAACTCAATATGCTCTTCCTGACGTTGGCGTTCTGACGCCATCGCCTGCCACAATTCTGAGTCGAAATCTTTAATTTTTACGGAGGTGTCAAACATGGGAATATCCTGATCAAAAAAGCTGCCATAGACTATGACGGAGTAGATAGAACCACACATCACGCGGCGACTTGGAGTTGTCAGGCGGCGACGAGTAGAAAACGAGAAAATTTCAGTTATATCGCTAGATTATACCTAACGATATAACTTGAGTTTAGCTTGCAACTGTAATGAAAACTTAAACAGTGTTTTCACAATGCAGAATGGTAATACCTGCACTAATTTCGATTATTTACGCCAAGAAAAAACTCATCCCGCGCATTTATCCAGAACCACCAGAAATTGTTCAGGGGTTAGATTATCGAGTTTTTTACACCACTCGTCCTGCATTGCACCAAGCCGGCGTATGCGAATCGTACTAAAATTAGTCTGCAAATCGCTCAACGCCTGCTTAACGTGGCGAAGATCAGAAAATACACCATAGAGTAAGTTATACACCTGCTCGCCATTTTGGATAGATGAAAATGAAGCAAGTAATTCGGCTGCCTCGATTTTCTCAACAGCCTGACTGATTGCTTGACGATCTACTTCTCTCAGCAACTCTATGGAGAAGTCATCGCTGCTTTGCTTATATAGCCAGGAAAGATCATCGAATATCACGGCGTCTTTTTCTGAATTCGCGGATTGTGCTTCCGCAACATCGTCCACTGTTATGCTGTCTGTCACTACAGATGCTTCGATTTGAGCCACTTCTTCCACTGGTTTCTCGATTGGCTCCTCGTCTAACTGGACATTGGCAATTGACTCATTGGAATCCACCAATGAATCAGTAGCATTTTCTACTACCGACTCAACAGGGGCCTGATTTACTGCAGAATTATTGGGCGTAAGGGAATCGTTTGCCGTAGCTTCATCCCCAGAAACAACCGCTTCCGCAGTCGGTTCAGTCACAACTGCTTCGCTCTCCGACTGAGGTTGCTCATCGATAACTGCAGTCTGCTCCTGTACCGAATCATTTCCGGTATCAGATGTTGATTTAGAAATCGATACATCCACCAGTGGTTCCTCCAAAGTGCCTTCAGTCACGACGCTTTGCAAAGAGTCATTCGATGTGACGTCATTCTGCTGTGCAGTATTAGCCGATTCTTCTGCCGCTTCAGTTGCAATCAGGGCAACTGACTCAGATTCTTCCGCCAACTGGTTCTCAACTGGAGCATCAGTTTCGAGCACAGGAAGTAGCTCATCTAGCTTTTCTGACGATGCAGAGCTTACAACCTCTTCAGACCCCGTGTTAACTTCCCTTGAATTGGACGCTACTTGCTCGCCATCTGACTTCTCCACAGCTAGATCTTCAACAACTTCAGTTACAGAACCCAGATTATCGCCTTCAGTGACTACCTGTTCAGGTTCAGCAGCATTTACCGCCTCGGAAATTTCTCCTTCATTAGCAACATCTGACTCGGATATGCTCGCCTGACTGAGGGTTTCGTCGTTGTTTGAAATTTTCTCATCGACAGAGATCTCTCCCTCCACCAATGTAGTGACGGCATCTGTTTCTGCTGTGACTGGGGCCACCGGAATTTCGACAATTGCTTGCTCTGCTTGCTCTGCTTCCTCAACTTTCTGTGAGGCTGTCATTGACTCAGAAGAAGACTCTTTTTCAACGACATTCTCCACATAAGGAATATCTTCAACAGGCTCCGCAGTAGTGGTCTGCTGAGTTACTTCAGCAATTGTTTCTGGATCTTCTACCGGAGCTGCAGCACTCTCTGCTTCAGTGACTTCTGAGACTATGGGTTCTTGTTGAGCAGAATTAGTAACGAGCTCCGTTGAAACCACCGCTTCTTCTACAACAATAGAATCAATCGGTCCTTCATCAATTTGTTGTGTCCATTCAATATTGATGATCAGCGCCTCTCGAGCAACTGTGTAAAGTCCCTCCACCTGCATCCAGCCTTGCAGGCTCTCTGGCGCTCTAATCTGTACCCAGCTATTTTCTTCCTGGATAACCTTTACTTCCGCGCCAGATGGGTAATTGCCAACTGGTTGGGACCCATTGGAAGTGGAAGGCAGCGGTCGAGCCCGAACACCCTGACCTGTAATGGTGCCAGTTACACTGTTATGCTCTATAAACTTGCTGAAAATCCACAATGGCAATCCACCAGGAACTCGAACACGCACCCAGTTGCCACGTCGTCCAGTAATCTGCACAAGATTACCGGGTGCCAGACTCACAATAGATGCAGAGCTTAGTCGGTTGCGGGTAAAAACCGACTGTTCAACAGGGCCTACACGTAAATACTGAGCATCTTTGATAGAACTCGACTCCGCTCTAGTGACCCACCAATCTTGCTGTCCCAAACTTTTAAAATCAACCGACTCGAAACTACTAACTTCGGCATTATCAGTTTCTTTTTCTGCGTTCACCTCATCGGAGCGAGTGTCAGCAAGAGATTCATTTTCAACAATTTCAGTTTGCTCACTAATGGGTTCACTGGATAAATCCGTTACTGAAGCCAATAAAACTCCATCATCTGTTGGCGGCAAGGGATCGACTACTTCTATTATCTCTCCAGAGGTGTCCGCAGGCTCTTGCGCATTATCAGTCGACCCACTATTTTCCTGCTTTGAGTCATTTTCTGATGAATTGAGTACCAATGTTGGACTAATGATGTTTAATTCCGCAAAACGTGAAGCGATAGCATCTTGCCAAGGGCCCTCCATTTCATCCTCATCACTATCAATTTCAGTAATGTTGATCGCTTCAACCCAGCCAGAAATATGCTGCGGCGCCTGCACTTTGACCCATTCCTTACGACGCTCCAATATGACCACCTGATCACCTCGCTGTAACACGCCAAGTGGTTTATTCTCTGGAGAATCCAAAGGGTCAGGTCGAGCGGCGACACCAGGTCGATTAATTATAGATACATCGCCTTCAAGACCAATGCTGTCCCGTGGGATCCATATTGGTACTCCGCCGGGAACCTCGACTCTAAACCATCCACTGTTCTGGTCTAGAACCCTAACTAGAGAGCCAGATTGCAGACTTTGGAGAATTGACGAGTGCCGATTAAAATAAGAATAAATACGAATAGCGTTATCACCGACTGCGCCAAATCCTCGCCAGTCTGAGGTTTTCTTTTCGCTGCTATGGCCCTGATTATCACCTATTCGATTTAAAAAATTGATTGCCAATTCACTTCCGTTAGCAGCTGCCTTATTGAACCACTCAATTGCCTGATCTGAGTTTTGTGTAAGATTTATGCCGTAAAAATAGGCACGCCCAAGATGATACTGGGCATTAACATGGTCGTTGCCTGCAGCGAGCTGCCACCATTGCAGGGCACTTTTCTTATCAGCAGCCAGGCCGGCGCCATGAAAATAAGCATTACCGAGTTCAAATTGAGCATCAGAATTGCCTTGTTCAGCTGAACGGCTGTACCAGTACACAGATTCGGCGGGATCAACCACCGTACCAGTTCCATCGGCAAACATTTTCCCTAAAAGAAACTGAGCTTTGGGGTCGCCCTCGTAGGCTTTTAACAACCAAATTTCCAGCGCTTGTTGATAGTCTCCATTGGCATAGGATTCTTCTGCCTCCTGCATAGCCTCATCGGAATAGGCCAGATCACCTGGATTATTAAGCAGTGCAACAATTACACAGGCCCAGGCAAAAAGGGAATATTTATTGAAATTAAAACGGCAAAACATAACAGACGGATTACTCTGCGGTGACTAGTATTCGTGAGGGATTATAACCGTATTTCTGTACCTGACCGCTACCCCTACTCCTGGCTAGCTAACAGTAGACTTCCAATGTTTCAGAGTTTGAAGTGATCTAGCATAAAAATAACTCATAGCTTCTTCAACATACGAATGCTGATTTCCAACCGGGCAAGACAATCGTGCAACACAGCGGTCTGTGCAACGCGAAGCATCCGACACCCTGTAATCTACACAGGCATCAAGATTAAACTGTCCAGGCAAACCTGGGGCGGAAGCCGGACAAGCCCCAACACAAGGCTTGTCAGAGCATTTCACACAAGCATCAATTATAGGGTCAAATTCTTTAATGACTAGAGGGCAATCGGTGATTGCCACTGCACGAAACGCGAACCAGGTGCCAAATTCGGGGTGAATACTCACGCCAAGCCAGGACGGCACCCCCCAGCCACAGGCCGCACCTATTTGCTGCAATGGAATAACACTTCTACCAGGAAACAATATTTCATTATTCCAGTCTGACAAGTTCTCCCGAAACAGATATTCAATACAGGAAACGCTAAAATCGTCCACTGGATGATTAACATCAAATTGGGATATGCTCGACCAAAATTCAGAGCCGGTATTACCAACCACCAGCAATCTCTGCGCAGACTCAACAGAAGTAATCTCTCGCACCGTGGATTGCAAGGCATCCGGCAAGGTATTAATGTCCAACACAGCTAATCTATTAAGCCCATTGGCCGACAAACTGTTAATCAGTGTTTCGTATGTGGGATACATTTCGACGGAAAACCAAATTGAATATGTGCAAAGTATACGGTCATCGGGGTGCCCGAGGAGTTTACCCTGAAAATTCTCTACCTGGTTTTCTACATGCCTTTGATCTTGGCGTAGATGGAATTGAACTTGATCTCAATCTAACTGCCGACTCGAAACTTCTCATTGTCCACGACGAAACCACAAGCCCTGATCTGGTTCGATCTGTAGACAAATATTTCGTCACAGAGAGAACTCCCTGGCGACAACTGCTACGAACTGACTATATAGAATTCGATATTGGCAGGCTACGAACAGGAACTGAATACGCTAATCATTTCCCTGAACAGATTGCTCTGGATGGCACCGGTCTACCAGAATTCTCAGCTCTGATGAATGAATTCGGCAACGTACCCACGGATTTTGAGTTCATAATAGAGATCAAACACACCCCTGGTAGCGATATTGATGTCGAAGAGTTCTCTACACTGGTAATAGCAGAAATTCATCGACTGAAAATAGCTCAGCAGGTCTCCATCCAAAGTTTTAACTGGGAAATACTCAGGTGCATCCAGGCTTTGGATAGCGAACTCCGGCTTGGTTGCCTCAGTGAGCAATGGGGGGTATTCGATACCATTAATCCAGGCGATGGTTCAAACTGGACTGCTGGGCTACGGGTTGCCGATTTCGACAATTCGGTGCCAGCGATGGTCGTTGATCTGGGCGCCGACTACTGGTCACCTTACTATAGCAATTTAACACAATCCATGGTTAAAGAGACTAAATTCCTTGGTCTTGATGTAATAACCTGGACGGTCAACGATGTGCAATGGATGAAAAAACTGTTAAGCTGGCAAGTAGACGGTATTATCAGTGATTACCCACAATTGTTGCTTAAAACCCGACAACAATCACTGACAGAAAAAAAATAATGTAATCATGTGTTGAATTGAGGAGCGGCGTGAATCCATTGCTAGAAATCCGAGACCTTGCGATTGATTTCAAGGTCCATAGGGGCAGTATTAATGCGGTCAAAGGCATTTCTTTCGATATTATGCCAGGCAGCACCGTGGCGTTGGTTGGAGAATCTGGCTCGGGCAAATCCGTAACCGCGCAGGCCATAATGGGAATTCTGCCCGAGATCGCTACGATAAGTAGTGGCCAGATCATTCTAAACGAACCTGATAAACCGAGCGTTGATATCGCCTCGCTGGAACGCAATAGCGCTGCTATGCGAAAGGTTCGCGGGGGATCCATTTCGATCATTTTTCAGGAGCCCATGGTATCGTTGTCGCCACTGCATACTATTGGCGATCAAATTAGCGAGGCATTATTTCTGCACCGCGATTCGAGTCATGATGAGGGCATGGAATTAACCCGGGAGATGTTGCGCCTGGTGGGATTTCCAGATCCGGCCCGCGCAATTAACACCTACCCATTCGAACTTTCAGGCGGATTGAGACAACGGGCAATGATAGCCCTTGCTCTGATATGCCGACCAGCGTTGTTAATCGCAGATGAGCCGACAACCGCTCTCGACGTAACTATTCAGGCACAGATATTAAGTCTGATCAAAGACCTGCAGGCTGAGTTAGGCATGGCTGTACTGCTAATCACCCACGATTTAGGTGTGGTGGCCAACATAGCGGAAGAAGTTGTGGTTATGTACCACGGTGAAATCATGGAGCACGGCGGCATCAGCGACATATATGCCAATCCGCAGCACCCTTATCTCAACGCATTATTTAAGGCGGTTCCTCACTTCGATATGAAGGAAGGTGAGCGACTGGTTCCTGTTCGAGAAATTGATCATGTTTTGGGCGAACACTTTCAGCCGGATACTAACAAGCCAGCCTACACTGAACCCCGTCACCTGGAAGTGAAGTCTATCGTCAAATCCTTCTCTATTCGCAATGAAGGCTGGGGTAGTTCAAAAGCCCAGACGGTAACCGCAGTCGATGATGTAAATCTCACCATCATGAAGGGAGAGTGCATGGGTTTGGTTGGAGAAAGTGGTTGTGGCAAAACAACCCTTTCGAAGATGATAATGCGAGCGCTGTCTCCAGACAGTGGTCAATTGACCTATTTCGATGGTGATAAAGAAATAGATATTTTGTCACTCAACAATAGTGAGATTTTCGATTTTCGTCGCAAGATGCAAATCATTTTCCAGGATCCCTTCAGCTCATTGAATCCGCGCATGACGGTTTACGACATTATTCGTGAGCCTCTGATTATCCATTCTATTGGTAATGAAGACTACCAGATAGAACTGGTTAAAGAATTAATGCGCATGGTTGGACTAGACCCTAGATACCTGAGCCGCTATCCGCATAGTTTCTCCGGTGGTCAGCGACAACGCATTGGCATCGCCAGAGCTCTCGCGCTTAGACCCGATTTGATAATATGCGATGAACCGGTATCTGCGCTGGATGTATCTATTCAGGCCCAGGTGCTTAATCTTCTCAAAGATCTGCAAAGTGAGCTAAATCTGACTTACCTGTTTGTTTCCCACAACCTGGCTGTCGTAGACTATATCGCCAATCGCATATCAGTTATGTGCCAGGGCAAACTTGTTGAAGTGGCATCTCGGGAGCAAATTTTTGAAAACCCGGTGCACCCCTATACACGCGCCCTACTCTCAGCTGTGCCATTCCCGGAACTACAAAGAAAGCTCGACTTTGAACAAATTAAAGTTAATCGTGCTTCAAATCCCGAAGCCTGGCCAGACCCGTTTACTGCAGATTCTAGCCAGGGCAGTACATTAGTTAACCTCGGCGACAGTCACTTTGTACGAGCGATTGCCGGCACTCAACCATCTGACTTAACATAATGATATTGAAATCTCGTCTCTCTAAACTATTAGCTTGCGCCTGCCTGGCGCTGGTTCTTGGCAGCTCATTCACAGCTAGTGCTGAGGTGCCCTTTTTACAAGATCGTGTGGCCAGCGGTGCCTTACCAGGGGTGGAAAGCCGACTGCCAACCGAACCTCGCATAATCGACCCCGAGATAAGCGGTGGCTCTATCGGCAAATACGGTGGTGCAATCCGTATGCTAATGGGCGCTAATAAGGACATCCGCATGACCGTTGTGTATGGTTATGCACGACTAATTGGCTATAACACCGCCTTCGAACTGGAGCCAGATCTGGCCAAGAGTGTGGAAATCGAAGAAGGTCGTATTTTCACCTTCCATTTACGAGCCGGCCACAAGTGGTCTGATGGCGCACCCTTTAGCAGTGCAGATTTTCGTTATTTTTGGGAAGACGTCTCCAATAATGAAGAACTTTCGCCATTTGGCCCTAACAAGACCTTATTAGTTGAAAATGAAGCGCCAACAGTCAGTTTTCCAGATGAGCTAACCGTTCGTTATGAATGGACAAAGCCCAACCCCTATTTTCTCCCTGCGCTGGCTGGTGCCAGACCAATGTATATTTATCAGCCAGCCCATTACATGAAACAGTTTCATAAAAAATACGCCGAGGCTGATAACCTGGACGAAATGGTGATGGATGCTGGTGTACGAAACTGGGCAGGATTACACACACGTAAGGCACGCCAATATAAGGCTACCAATGTGGAGTTGCCAGTATTACAACCCTGGATCAATATAACCCCACCACCATCAGATCGTTTTATATTTGAACGTAATCCGTTCTACCACCGTGTCGATACTAAAGGCCAGCAACTACCTTATGTCGATCAGCTGATTATTAATATTGTTAGCAAAAGTTTGATCCCAGCCAAGACCGGTTCCGGTGAGGCAGATCTTCAGGCACGCTATCTACGCCTGGACAACTTCACCTTTTTAAAAGAAGGTGAAGAACGTAATAATTTTCAGGTAATACTCTGGCAAAAAGGCACCGGCGCACAGATTGCCTTATACCCGAATCTAAACAGTACCGATGAGACCTGGCGCAAGTTGGTGCGCGATGTTCGATTTCGTCGTGCATTGTCGTTGGGAATAGATCGTGCAGAAATAAACAGTGTGGTTTATTTTGGGCTGGTTCAGGAAAGCGCCAATACGGTGCTGCCAACTTGCTCCCTGTTCAAACCGGAATACCAGACCACCTGGGCACAATTTGACCTGGATAGATCCAATGCCCTACTGGATGAAATGGGTCTTACCGAACGAAATGATGATGGCGTCAGACTGATGCCAGATGGTAGGCCACTGGAAATTATCGTACACACCGCCGGCGAAAGCACTGAGCAGACCGATGTGCTGGAACTGATTCACGATACCTGGATAAAAGCCGGAGTAAAAATCTTTACCAAACCCTCGCAGCGTGAAGTATTTCGTGATCGCGTGTTCTCTGGAGACGCCCAGATGGCAGTCTGGTCCGGAGTTGATAACGGCTTACCTACCAGCAGCACTAGCCCGGATGAATTTGTGCCAACGTCTCAAGATCAGCTGCAGTGGCCAAAATGGGGGCAATATTTTGAAACCAATGGCGGTGTAGGCGAAGCACCAGATATGGAAAGCGCGAAAAGACTTTTGGAATTGCGTGACATTTGGCAGAACGCAGGTGATTCGGAATCACAAAAAAATGCCTGGCAGGAAATTCTTGACATACATCGAGACGAGGTATTTTCCATGGGCGTGGTGTGTGGCGTAATGCAACCATTGGTTATTAGCAACAAATTGCGCA
>JBLHGU010000123.1:0-15124 GCA_047615875.1 Parasphingorhabdus sp. | reverse complement strand
TATGGCCATTACGATACTCCGCTGACTCGCAAACATCGATAACGACAGCATCTTCATGATTTAACAATTGCGGCAATTCAATTGCACTGACGGGTCGCATACCGCCAGCCCGCTGACGCAAGGGGTCTAGTCCCAACAATGCGATAATGACAACAAGGGCGAGAAATAAGTGCCAGTTCTGAATTAAAAACTCGAGTTCCACGGTTCTTGGGGCTCCCAATACAATAAAAAAGCTCCGCTGGCCCGGTCCCGCGAACGTCGTTTGGGATTACCAGTGAAGCTTCAGAAAAAATTCCGGGTCAGGATGACTGATTATGCCAAGAAAAACTGGCTCAGTATCTGGCTACGGATTCGAAATCGAAGTGATTTTAACTCACGAGGGGCTGGAGCAGAAGATTTCTTTCATCGTTCCTACTAACGCCAGTATATTTTCGTCGCCAATACGATAAAAAACCTTGTTAGCATCTTTTCTTGACGCCAGAATGCCTTTATCTCGAAGTATGGACAAATGCTGCGAAATATTGCTTTGTGAAGTACCAACAATCTCGACCAGATCCTGTACACTGGTCTCGTTTAATCCAGCAAGCACACATAATATTTTCAACCTTAATGGATGACCCATGGCTTTTAGAGCCCTGGATGCTTTATAAATATCCGCCTCGTTCGCCAAAAGTGATTCAACTGCTTCTGAAAAATCACCATTATTGGCCGCCAGTTGTAGCTCGGACATATAACTAACTCATTACTCGATCTTAGAATATTAACCATCAATTATACACTAATAAAATGATAGTGTTGCAAGCACCCCCGCACCCGAATTGATAACCAGAACCTGCCGATTTCACCTTTCCCGACTGACCTGTTTTATCGCATTTGTCACGACAATATCATGGGAAACCGGGTTTACTCAAACATCCACACAGCAACTTGAATCGTTACGCCAGGAGATTAAAAGTTTAAGTCGTAGTCTTCGCAATGGCGCAAAGCAGCAGGACACTCTGGGCAATGAACTAGAAGAAATAGAAAGACAAATACAATCCCTGTCCCTACAACAAGGCAGCCTCGCTGCAGATCTTGATCAGTCATTTCAAACCACAGATAGACTTAACCGAGAAATTAGTGAGCTAGAACAAGGACTGCCTGAACAAAAACGAAAACTCTATCTCCTGGCATTAGCCAAGCAAAGACTGAAAGGCAAAAGCCGCTTGCAAATCCTCCTCGACACGGATCGTCCAAAAGATTTGCAGAGAACACTAAAGTTTTACGACTATATAGCACAAGATTTAATCTTCGAGTTAAAAGTAATTCAATCTCATTTGAATCTGCTTGGTAAAAAACAAACTGCTCGGCAACAGGAGTCACACCGTATTCTAGAATTACAGCAAACCGCTGCCTCGTATAAGGCAGAACTTCGCACAACCAGTGACTTGCGGCAAACCAAACTTAAATCTCTTAATCAGCGAATAGATCTCAAAAATCGGCGCCTTGAAGAAAAATTACTAGAACATCAACAACTGAAAAAACTCGTTTCAGGTTTGCAATCAGCCAGTGAAAAACACCCTCAACTAATCACCTCAACAGATGACCAACAGGCCACCTCGGCAAGCTTGCCGTTATCAGGCACAACCATTAGCGGATTCAGACATAAAAACCCCGATACTGGCATTGCATCAACTGGAATGATTCTAGCAGCCTCCAGTGGTGCAGACGTACGGTCAGTTTCCGGGGGACAAGTGGTCTTTTCTGACTGGTTCCGAGGATTTGGTTTATTATTGGTAGTTGATCATGGTAATGGTGTCATGAGCCTGTATGGTTTTCTGAGCGAATTGCTCTTGAGAGTCGGCGATAAAGTAGAACGAGGGACACTAATAGCACGAGTTGGCAATACTGGTGGCCAACAGCAAAGCAGCCTGTATTTCGAAATTCGACATAATGGCAACCCGATTAATCCGGCGCAATTTATAACTCGCCATTAGAACTAATTTTTCAATGTCCATAATTCCTATTTACACAAGTCATTTGCCAGCATTAAGTCTGGGTTTTCTTCTAACATTGTCGGGTGTGGGCGCATCTTATGCACAAGATAATCAGCAAAAACTGCCCATTGATGAGTTGCGGATTTTTTCCGAAGTTTTTGGACTGATAAAAAACGATTATGTCGAACCAGTAGATGATTTCGATCTATTGCGCAGCGCTATTGGAGGCATGCTGAGCGGCCTTGACCCTCATTCCGCTTATCTCAGCGCTGAGTCTTTTGAGGAGATTCAGATTGGCAGTGAAGGTCGGTTTGGCGGACTGGGTATCGAGGTCACCATGGAAAATGGTTTGATCAAGGTAATAACACCCATTGATGGTACACCGGCTTTCCATGCCGGCATCAAACCGGGGGACATTATCACCCGCCTTGACGACACCCCCGTCAAGGGGCTGAGCCTCGATGACGCCATTAAGCGCATGCGCGGCGAACCAGGTGCTGAAATAGTTCTTACTATATTGCGTGAAGGGCGTGGTAGACCGTTACGAGTCACCCTTAAGCGGGCGGTAATCAAAATTTCCAGCGTACGTGGCGAATTGATCGACGAGCATTATATCTATGTACGAGTCACACAGTTTCAGGCCAATACAGCAAGTGCTTTGCGTGATACTTTGCAACGACTGAAAAGCGATGCGGACAACTCGGTATACGGCTTGATACTGGACCTGCGAAATAATCCCGGTGGCGTATTAAGTGGCGCAATACAAGTCAGCGACTTATTCCTTAATAGCGGGACGATTGTTTCAACTCGTGGCCGTAATGATGAATCAGAATCTAGTTTCGATGCAACTCGCGGCGATATTCTTAACGGTGAACCCATTGTGCTACTCGTTAATGGTGGCTCTGCATCGGCATCAGAGATAGTTGCTGGAGCACTGAAAGATCACCACCGAGCAATAATTTTGGGTAGCCAGACCTTCGGTAAAGGCTCAGTGCAGACTATTTTGCCACTCAAAAATGGCGCAGCTTTAAAAATTACTACCGCCCGCTATTACACGCCATCGGGAAATTCAATACAGGCAACTGGAATTGACCCTGATATTCTCTCAGGAGATCTCGTTATTAATGAGAAAGAAGTGGATGAATCCAGAGGTCGTGGGCTTCGTGAGGAGGATCTTGCCGGACATTTGCAAAATGAAAATAATTCTGACAAAACTGATGAGAACATTACAGGTAACACACTAAACAAAGATCCACTGATTCGTGAAGCACTCAACCTTTTAAAAGGATTATTTATTATTAGTAAGGCAAAACAGGAATAACCTGTGCGCTTGACCCAATATTCTTTGAAACTTCGCGTTCTCCTGAAATCTGGCTACGGCTGCCCACGCTAGTGATAATTGAATTCAGCAGTCTCAATAAACCTTATCTACTACGCTTTAAGGGTAGTGACATCTTGTCTTATGTCATGTTGGTAGCAAGCATTTTCTCTCTGATTGCCGCAATGACCTACCACCGCAACCTTGACTTCGGACTGATTCCGGTCATCTTGATGTTTATTTTGTTTGGTTTGTGTGTAGCCGCAATTACCTATGCTCCCTTACGCCTACTCTACCGTTTTATTCAACGGATTCCCTTGTATGCCGGCATTATTTTGACAGTTTTAATTACTGCGTCTATCGCCTATTTTACTCTGCTGTGGGTTGCCGGGCACCTGTCATATTCTGCTTTGTCAGATTACTGGCCTCCGGCAATTCCAACCCAGTTGGCCATTCAAGTGACAGTGATAACTGTGCTTGGCTATCTTATGGTCATACAGATTGCCGTTGCTTCACGCCGCGAGCGAATGGCAAGAAGAAAAAATATAACAAACCGAATGAAAGCTTTGCAAGCGCGAATTCGTCCACATTTTTTCTTCAATACACTAAACAGCGTTGCCAGTTTAATTCGCTCGGATCCCGAACGGGCAGAAAAGGCTATCGAAGACCTCGCTGATATTTTTCGAGTGGTCATTAGACAAGACAAAAAGGTAGTGTCGTTAGCTTCAGACATTGAAATTGCTAAGCAGTATCTGAATATAGAAAAACTTAGATTAGGCGATCGACTAACGGTAGAATGGCACACAACTGAAGATGCGATGAACGCAACAATCCCTGGTTTAACGCTGCAGCCCCTGCTGGAGAATGCGGTATATCACGGCATAGAACCTAATCTGGCAGGTGGTAAAATAACCATTGACTGCACCTGCGAGGATGAACGCCTGTTAATTCTAATTACCAATCCAGTGCCAGAAATTAAATCTACTCGACAGGGTGGCAATCAAATAGCGTTGAAAAATATAAAAGAGCGTTTAAAGCGCCAGTTTGGTGGGGATGTAAAAATCAACATACGGGAAACCGTAGATCGGTTCAACATAAGCATCGATGCGCCTTTAGTCAAGGCGCAGTCCGAGAGTTAAACCAACAAGACTGGAGAATCCCCAATGAAAATTCTGATTGTCGATGACGAACAACTGGCCCGGGAACGTCTTAAACAACTCGTCTCAGGTCTTCGACCTGAAATTGAGCTATTCGAGGCAACTAATGGGCGTGAAGCTCTATTTACTGTTAACGCGACAAATCCCGATCTGGTTCTTATGGACATACGTATGCCTGTAATGGATGGACTCGAATCAGCCATGCATATCAGTCGGATGCAAAACCCTCCACCGATTATATTCACCACTGCCTATGATCAACATGCCGTCGAAGCGTTTGAAGTAAATGCGGTAGATTATCTTCTCAAACCCATTCGCAAGGACCGCCTGGGAACAGCGCTCGACAAAGTTTCTCCGGTCACTGAGGAAAAGCTTGCCAGAATAAAGTCGGACAATAATCTGGGCTCCTCTCGCTCCCATATCAGTGTGCAACTAAGGGGTCAAATAACCATTATTCCAGTCAGAGATGTAGTTTATTTTATGGCGGACAACAAGTATGTTCGTGTGCGAACCAAGACTGAGCGTCACTACATCGAAGACTCATTGGTTAGTCTGGAAACAGAATTTGAAGGAGAATTCCTGCGCATCCATCGCAATGCCATCGTTTCCATAGCCCATATTCGAGGCATGGAAAAACAAAACTCGGGGCGTTGGCACGTCAGATTACACGGGGTTGAAGAAACTCTTGAGGTCAGTCGGCGTCATACGGCCGCAGTGAGAAACTGGATTAAAGGTTAGCAGGATTTGTCGGCTGAGAAGCCTAATTCTTAACACACAACCAGGATCTTAGGGTTTGCTCCTCACCATCCTTAAAGAACCACAGATCACCAGGCATTAGACGCTCGCCGGGCTGTGATCTAATACTATTTTTCTTTACCTTGCCACGCCATTCCATAACTAAACCCTTATTATTTGGACAATCTTTTTGTTCAAAAACAGTGCAATAAGTAAATCCAACCTGGGCCACGCGATAAATATCTTTATTACGCAGAAAATTGTGGCAACCGGATTCATTGCGGTTTCGTACCAGACGCACCTCAGATTGCTGGCTCTTCTTACTTATTTTGTAAAAACGAACTTCACCCGCTTCGCTTGGCAATGGAATAGTTGCAATTCCAGCAATCGAAAATACAGCCAATAGAGTTAAAAACCGAACTACCATACACCCAACTTCCAGGTGCGAATATTGAAATTAGCATCAACGGAACCATCATTTAATGAAGTTAACGACCCGTCTCCCTGACGATCTTCTATAAAGTAGGCGGGGCCAGTTGGTGGGGTAATACTGACGCTTTCCAGCCTGCCCTCAACTCGGTGTTCAACTATCGACTGTCCTGCTTCTTCACGACTAACTCGAGTTTCCTCCGGCGTAGCAGTCTGCTCCTGAGCCAATACAGCAGTTGTTGTGCCAAGTACCAGGCAGGTTATGAGTGTTCCACTAAAAATTCGCATGCCGACAGTCCTAAAGAGGAGAAAGAATATCTGAAATTATACTCTTTCACAGCCTAAGACACATGTCCTGATGTGGAATACCTGCGTCCATGAAAATTTCGCTCTGAATAATGAACCCATAACGGTGGTAAAACCGCAATGCACTAATTTGAGCTGAAAGACACACTTGATCGTCGCCACGCTGTCTAGCCGCTTGAATTAGTGCAGATAAAAGTTTTCCACCAACACCACAGCCACGATATCCGATATCGACAGCCATTCGTCCAATTTTTCCAGTTGGCGTCAATCTGCCCGTGCCGAGCACACAATTCGATCCATCGTGGGCTAGCGCATGCAGACTAACCGGGTCCAGTTCGTCCAACTCCAACTCGACGGGTACTTTTTGCTCCACCACGAACACCTGATAACGAATCGCGGTCAACGACCTCGCGGCAGATTGCCAGTCTACTAGCACTATTTCTATGTTGGCATCCACGCTCACCCTCAAATTGCCATGTAATTAACCACTAATCTATCACTTTCTGATCCGAAAATACCCACAACCCGCATTGGATATTGGAACGAAGCCATTGAATTCATGCGATAATTGCAGTAATTTTCTGGCATCTTAGCGCTGATAACGCAGACACCTGTCGGCCAACATCCGGTTCGCCGCCGGCACGGACCCCACGCCGTATTAAACTAACTGTATGAATACTGAAACCACAAATCATTTCTATACTCGCAATATTCTGATCCAGATCGGCATACTTAGTGCTATTTGTGTTGCGATCATTTTCTGGCAAAGCGATTTTCTTCACCAGATTTATATCAAGGATCAAGTCAGTGACCTTGGCATGTCAATCAATGGTGGCATCCTACTACTGTTCCTGTCGGGTCTCTTTCGTCTGGTTATGCTGTTCATGCGGTATCACAAGGAAGAACAGATGCTTAACCGGTTTATATTGAATATCCGGCAAAAAGTTGAACCTACACAGGGCGTTGATACTCAATCACTAATTATCCAGCGTTATCGCACACTACTGGATTTACATAATCGACGCACAGCAATCAATCACAATGCACTGGCATCTACTTTGATCGCCAGCGAGTCGTCATTAATTGGCTTTCCCAAGTTTGTCCACAACATAATGATTTTAACTGGTGTATTTGGCACCATCGTCTCTCTGTCTATTGCGCTATTAGGCGCCTCAGATATGATTTCCAACATCAATGAGATCAGTGGCCTGGGCGATATTATTTATGGCATGTCGACAGCACTATCCACCACCATGACGGCCATTGTCTGCTATCTCTTTTTCGGTTATTTCTATTTGCGCCTAACCGATACCCAGACCTATCTGATCAGCCGTATAGAGGATATCACTGCGACCGTGTTACTACCACGCTTCCAGGTTCAACAGGAAACTGTCGTAAAGGATTTTTCTGATGTTATTCGCGCCGCTGCGGCCCTGGTAAAAAAGCTTGACAGTTCACAGGCCCAATATGAAGAAGCCGCGTCCAAGCTAAATAGTATTTTGGACGTATACCGCGATGAAATGCACCGTAATGGTGAATCACTAGATGAAATAGTGGGTCTTTTAAAACGTGGTTTTCGACTTTCGGAGACCGAAGAGTAATGCAAAACTCCGGCTTCACAGATCTTCGCATGGGTCATGCCACTGGCATGGGCAATGACGATAGTGTGTGGCCATCTTTCACCGACATTATGACGGTGATCGTGATGATTTTTCTCATGGCGCTGGTAGTTATTCTGTTGCGTAATGTCAATTTGGTTCAACAGTTGCGCGAAACCATGCATTCCGAGCAGCAAGTTGCAGAGCTGCAAAAATCAACGGAGCAACAACGCATTGAACTGGAAAAGCTATTAGCAACGAACCAAAATGAACTCACTACTAGTCAGACACAATTAGAAAAAACCCTGGCTGATTTAAGCTCAGCACAAACCAATCTGATCTCCACACAAGACGAATTGGCAACTGCCCAGACCCAGTTGGGCAGCACGCGAACCACCCTTAGTACAGCTCAGATCGATCTCGAGCGAACTCAAACCACGCTGTCTTCGACCCGCGAAGAGCTGGGTGCGAACATCAATCAACTGTTATCGACCAATGCTGAGCTTGGCACAACCAAAACCTCACTTAGCGAAACCTCAGCCCGGCTCGAGATTACCGAAACAGAGAAACAGGCAGCACTGCAAGGGCAACAACGATTAAACCGGCAAATAGCTACCATGATTGGGGATATCTCGGCACTAGAACAATTGCGTGACCGATTGACTGGAGAAAAAACTGGTTTAACCCAGCAGAAAAACCAGACCAGCATGGATCTGATCCTGCTTAAACAGGCTTTTGGTCGTCTGGCTGGTGAAAAAACCAATCTTGAAAAAGAACTGACAACTGCCAAACTTGATTTCAGCTCTCTGCAAAATGTGCGCAATCAACTTGCCACAGATCTGGCGAACATAATGCAAACCAATCGTACGCTTTCCACGGAGAAGGACACAGCACAACAAAACGCCAGTAATTTACAAAATAGAATTCAACAACTCACTGGATTTATTTCTGAGCTGGAGGAACGACAGGCGGGGACTTCACTAGATAAGACGGCATTGGTAGACGAGGTCACAGGCTTGAAAAATCAGATGGAAGATCTGGTAAAAAGATTCCTGTCTGTGCAGAATGCACGATCGAATCTTGAGAATGAAAAAGCCAAAGTTGAAGCGGAAAAACTCACACTCAGACAGCAACTGGCACAAACAACCACACGCTATAATCTGAGTGTTGAGCAATTGGCAGTATTGCAAGACGATTTGCTCAAGCTTGAGAAAAATCTAGCCAATGAGCGTCAGACGACACAATCAACAGAAAGTTTAGTAGTTGCTTTAAAAGGTGATTATGTTGAACTTGAAGAAAAATATAATAAACTCGTGCGCCCTGCACGTAGTACTGTTGGCCGTTTTGTAGTAGAAGTTCGCATCACCAAAGGTAGTGGTATTAATTTTTATAGCATTCGCGTGCCCGGTGAAACTGAATCCCTGAGGGTATCGCTGGAGCATTTGCACGAACGTCTTACAGAACTCAAGCAGACTCAGCCGAACAATTTATACACACGAATCATTATTCCAGACGATAGTGGTCTTTCCTACAATGAAGCCTGGTCATTTACCAATGACATTCTGGGCCGCTACGACTATTACCACCAATAACCCATGCAATATCCAGATAAATTTGATGTCATCGTAATCGGTGGCGGTCACGCCGGAACCGAAGCGGCTCTTACGTCAGCCCGGATGGGTGTTGCAACGCTATTACTCACTCACAACGTTGAAACTGTTGGCCAAATGTCCTGTAATCCAGCTATTGGTGGCATAGGCAAGGGTCATATTGTGCGCGAAATTGATGCTCTGGACGGCATAATGGCCCGTGCCGCGGACCTAGGAGGCATTCAGTTTCGACGCCTGAATTCACGCAAGGGGCCGGCGGTTCGTGCAACTCGCGCCCAGGCCGATCGTGCCCTTTACAAGGCCGCCATTCGCGAGGCAGTAGAATACCAACCCAACTTGACACTGTTTCAAGCGGCTGTTGATGATTTACTGGTTGAGGCTGAACAGGTTACAGGTGTAATCACAAATAATGGCATAAGCTTTCATGCCAGACAGGTCATACTCGCTGCGGGAACTTTTCTCGGCGGTAAAATCCATATTGGCCTGGAACAATCGGCAGGGGGGCGGGCCGGTGACCCACCCTCAATTCGCCTGGCAGATCGCTTGCGAGAACTACCGTTCAGAGTGGAAAGGCTCAAAACAGGTACACCACCTCGTATAGATGGCCGCAGTGTTAACTTTTCCGAGCTTGAAGAGCAACCCGGAGATAATCCAGCGCCGGTGTTCTCAACTATGCATACCAGGGCCAACCACCCACGCCAGATCAGTTGTTATATTACCCACACCAACGAACGCACCCACGACATTATTCGTTCCGGACTCTGCCGTTCGCCGATTTATGGCGGCGGCACGATTGAAGGTGTTGGTCCGCGCTACTGCCCTTCTGTTGAGGACAAGGTGGTCCGTTTTGCGGATCGAAATTCTCACCAGATCTTCATCGAACCTGAAGGACTAAATACCACTGAGTTATATCCTAACGGTATATCGACCAGCTTGCCCTTCGATATACAACTCGACCTGGTACGTAGCATAAAAGGCTTCGAGAATGCCCATATAACCAGGCCGGGCTACGCCATTGAGTATGATTTCTTTGACCCACGCGATCTAAAGCCCAGTCTAGAGACACGTTTTATCAATGGGTTATATTTTGCAGGTCAAATTAATGGCACAACTGGTTACGAAGAAGCTGCCGGTCAGGGCTTAATCGCCGGATTGAATGCTGCTCGCGCAGCGCAGCAGCTGGACTCCTGGTGTCCATCCAGAGACCAGGCCTATATCGGCGTCATGATTGACGATTTAATAACCAGTGGTGTTACAGAACCCTATCGCATGTTTACCTCGCGGGCAGAGTATCGCCTGCAACTGCGTGAGGATAATGCGGATTTACGCTTAACCGAACTTGGCCGTGAACTGGGACTGGTTAGTGATGATCGTTATCAATCTTTTAGTGAAAAACGAGAATTATTACAGAAGGAGAATCACTACTTGTCCAACACCTGGCTACAACCAGATAAAGTCGACCAGCATTGTGCAGAAACAGTATTGGGACAAGAGCTTCGCAAAGATGCCAGCCTGGCAGATCTGCTACGCCGACCTGAAGTTGGTTATTCGCAACTGATGAAACTGACCCCAACTCATACGGCTGTTAGTGATCCGAACGTTGTCGAACAACTGGAAATTCAAGCTCGTTATCATGGTTATCTCGAGCGTCAACAAGGTGAAATCGCACGCCATAAACGCAACGAAACGACTCCTTTGCCAGATAATATTGACTATGAACTAGTACGCGGCCTTTCCAACGAGGCACGACAAAAACTGACTGATACAAGACCTTCTACCGTGGGCCAGGCAGGTCGAATCTCTGGCATTACACCGGCCGCAGTATCCCTGCTGTTGGTTCATTTAAAAAAGCATTCTGCACGAGCCGCGTAAACTTAAAGTGGATAATGCAATAGAAGAGCAACTGGAACTCGGCGCTCAAGATCTGGCCATTCAATTATCTGAAGACCAACGTAATGCCATGCTTGCCCATCTAACCCTGCTCAGCAAGTGGAATAAGACCTACAATCTGACCACTGTTAGTGAACCGGAGCAAACGGTCATCCGGCACACACTGGACAGTCTTTCCATTCAACCCTGGATGGACGGCGAGCGAGTTGCTGATATTGGTAGCGGCGGAGGTTTTCCTGGCGTGCCACTGGCCATCTGCAATCCACAACGACAATTCGTCTTATTGGATAGTAGAGGCAAGAAGGTTAATTTCATCAATACTGTTCGCCGTGAGCTTAAACTGAAGAATCTCACCGGTTTGCATTATCGTGTTGAAGAATATCGACCTGAGCAGCTATTTGATACGCTTGTGTCCAGGGCTTTTTCGTCATTGGCGAAATTTTTCCATCTGACTCAGCATCTTTTAAAGAGCGGTGGTCGCCTGCTGGCAATGAAAGGGGAATACCCCACAGCCGAGCTGCAAGAACTGAACGACCGCTATGATCTCTCTACACAATGCCATGAGCTACAGGTACCCTATCTCAACGCCACACGGCATCTAGTAGTTATCAGCCCAACGGGCCCAATGAGTTAAGTAAAAAATATTATGAGCAAAATTATCGCAGTCACCAACCAGAAAGGTGGCGTCGGAAAAACTACTACATGCATTAATTTGGCAGCCTCACTGGTAAAAACCAAACGCCGAGTGATGTTGATTGATCTCGATCCCCAGGGTAATGCAACCACTGGGTCTGGCATTAGCCGGGATGAAGTTGAGCACAGTATCTATGATATTTTATTGGGCTTAAGCACTATTGAAATGGCGCAAAAGACCAGTAGCAGCGGTTATACACTGATACCTTCAGAATCCGGGCTTGCCGGTGCCCAGGCGGAGTTAAATGATGCCGGGGGTAGAGACCACCGTTTGAAAACCAATCTGGAACCACTACGTGATCAATATGACTACATTCTGATTGATTGTCCGCCCGCTTTAAATGTTCTGACTATCAACGCGTTGGTTGCTGCAAATTCTGTACTCATTCCAGTTCAATGTGAATATTTCGCACTGGAGGGACTGTCAGGTTTGCTGGAAACTATCGATAAGATTCGCCAGAGCTATAATCCCAGCCTTGCCATCGAAGGACTGTTACGTACCATGTTTGATGGTCGCAATTCGTTGGCAAATGAAGTTTCTGATCAACTGCATAAACACTTTGGTGACAAAGTATTTCGCACACTGATTCCACGCAATATTCGTCTCGCTGAAGCCCCAAGCTACGGTAAGGCGGTCATCGATTACGATCCGACCTGTTCCGGCAGCCAGTCTTACCTGGCCCTGGCAGGCGAGATGTTGAGAAAGACCTAATGTCCGAATCTAAAAAATCTAAGGCCAATCCCAAAAAGTCCCGTCTTGGCCGTGGGCTTGATGCCCTAATTACTCCACCATTATCGCCATCGCCCACAGCGCCACCATCAACTAGTGATAATCGCACTGGACTGCTGGAACTGGAGGTTGGCAAGCTAAAGCGCGGTCGTTATCAGCCACGCACCCATATGGACGAAAAATCGTTAGAAGAATTAGCCGCATCAATCCGTAGCCAGGGTGTTATTCAACCCATACTGGTACGAGAAACTGGTAGTGGCAGCTATGAAATTATTGCCGGTGAAAGACGCTGGCGTGCATCACAATTGGCCGGCCTGACCACAGTGCCTGTGGTGGTTCGCCAGGTTGATGATTCTTCCGCCATGGCAGTGGCTTTGATAGAGAATATTCAACGCGAAGATTTAAATCCCATTGAGGAGGCAGCAGGCTTAAAGCGATTATTAGATGAATTCGGCCTAACTCACCAGGATGCTGCTGAAAAAGTTGGCCGATCAAGAGCAGCGGTGAGTAATTTGCTACGTTTGCTTAATCTAGATATGGGCGTACGCGATCACCTCGAAGCGGGGCATATTGAGATGGGGCATGCCCGAGCCCTTCTTCCACTGGAAAAAGATCAGCAGGCCAGAGCCTGTGATGTGGTGATGCATCGACGCCTTTCTGTCCGCCAGACTGAACAATATGTACGCAGCATATTGTCGCCATCACCCGTTAGTAAAAATGAAATAGCGGCAAAAAGCGCTGATATACAACATTTGGAAAACCGCCTTTCAGAACAACTAGGTGCTTCGGTAAATATTGAACACAATGGCAAAAAAGGTCGATTAGTTATCGACTATCACAGTCTGGATGAGCTAGATGGCATAATCGAGAAAATTGGATAATTTCAACTTTTCGCAGCTCAATCTTCCTCCTCATCCTTAACCAAAGCGCCCTTGGGGTGTGTTGGCAAGCCATCACAAATTTTTGTCCATTTAGCTGAATCGGCGACGAATATATGTGCCTTTGGTTCAATGGGCAAATCGTCATCAACACATCCCAGCGCAATCTCACGGAAACCTGAATCCGCTTTGGAACTAGCGAACTGCAGGCTTGAACCACAATTCCGGCAGAATGTACGCGTGGTATCGTTGTTTGCGCTATATCCTTGTAACTCATTCTCACCTTTAGTCCAGCGAAAAGCACTAACCGGAACCGAGCCAATAGTCGCAAACGCAGCGCCATGGAACTTGCGACACATGGAACAATGGCAGTGTGCTACCCGTGGTGAGATTGAATCAAATTCGAAGGTGATCTGGCCACATAGACAACTACCTTTATAAGGGGGATTCATACCGCGGCACCTCGCCAGCGTTTTGCTGCATTCATTCCGTCGACGAACAAGTTCCAGCTTAGCAAAGCATTTTGATATTCTGCTGCTTTGCCCTGCAACAATATGTCATAACTTAGGAGCCTGCGTGCCATAACCGCATTAAATGCATCAACCATTCCAGTCTGCTGACCAAAATAGAATGGGCCATTGGCTTTAGACCAAAGCGCCTGCAAACGCGCAACCTCAGGGTCGAGTTCTTTCTTATAGTCAAAGTTGTGCACCTCTTCTAAAGTAAAAGAACACAAACTTCGTATTGCAGAAAAACCACTGTGAATTTCTGCGGTTAGACTGCGCGCCCTGGCTCGATTGCCCTTATCCCTCGGCAAAAGAACACCATTACTATATTCATTTATATACTCAGCAATTGCCAGGGAATCATGGATAGTTAAGTCGCCATCAATCAGAACCGGCACCAGTCCGGTGCTTGAATACTGTGCGAGCTGCTCACGATATCCGGCCTTGCCGATGGGAATGACGATTTCATTAAATTCAATTTCGGCAAGTTTCATACACAACCAGGCCCGTAGAGACCAGGTCGAAAGATCACCCACAACAAGTACTATTTTAGCCACTGGAAACCGCCATCAAGTTGTTCATAAGAATGTACATTCCAAGTATTAAAATTGAGTAGAAGAATACTAATCGAAATCTGTCCTGGGGTATATTTTTACGTATTTTCTGTCCAACAATCATACCGATAATTGCCGGGATTATTGCCCATGTGGAAGTGATGCCTAAACTACTTGTTAACAACCCTTGCCACATCAATGCGCCAAGCAGAGCTACTGTGGAAACGCTAAACAGGATGCCCATAGCCTGCACCAAAGAGTCACGGGATAGTCCAATAGCCTGAAGATACATAACACCTGGAACCACAAATGAGCCAGTCATGCCGGTTAGAACACCATTGCATATTCCCATTACTGGGCCAAGACTGCTTTCCCTGGATTGAGGAACTGAGAGCCTGAAACCTATCAAATTGGTCAAGCTATAAACCACCAATAACAGACCCAGCAATGCAGACAACCAGGATAAATCGATCAGAGAAAGTGCCATCGAGCCGAATATTACTGTGCCGCCTGCGAGCAACAGAAAAGCCCATAGACGCTTAAGCAGTGAGATAAACTGACCACCGACAAGTGCCTGCCAGAAATTAGTTACCAATGACGGAACCAACAACAACGCCATAGCAGAAGTCAGGTCCAGTGCCACTGCAAGTACAGCCAGACTGACAGTCGGCAAACCCATGCCAATCACACCCTTAACGGTACCAGCCAGCAAAAAGGTTAGAAAAATAACTATTTCTATTTCAG
>JBLHGU010000122.1:0-15171 GCA_047615875.1 Parasphingorhabdus sp. | reverse complement strand
ATTGCGTGAAAGTTATGACGCACTCCTCGTTTCTTTCTAGGGTCCGAAATACTATTTAGAGCTTCGAAAAGGGCTAGGCTGTTGGAGTTAAATGTTTCATTAGTTGTCTCTGTGGAAATGCTCATCTGTTATGTACCGTTAATTTCGTTATCAGTGTGAAACGATAAACTTACAACAAATTAAAATTTAACTGACGACTTTGCAGGGCTCCTGTGATAGAATAATAGATATAAGAGAAAAGTTATCATTTCTACAGCGGAGACAAGTAATGATCTCAATACAAGAGGAATTACGTGCTATAGGATATTTGGCTTTGATAGAGATGTTTCCTATTGAGTCCATGCCTCATTACCGCAGCTCCTATGTAGCCAAGCGGGGACAGAGACGGACGAACAAAGAGAATGCTCATGAAGTCCACGTTTACACTAAGGGCTACTCTTTAAAAGATGAAAATGATCCCATGCAACACCTGATGTCTTCCTATGAAATTGAGAGAGAACTTCCTGATAAAAAAAGAGTTGCTCGTTTCGTGGAACTTCTTAAAGAAGCTGAAAACTTGAAATCACTGAACAAGGAAAAGTTGATCCAACTACAGAATGTTACAGTAGATCCAAGGTTTGCTGATTCAGATTATCGGATTACACAAAAAGTTGCCAAACCTTTATTCACAGAAACTCCATTAAATATGGTTTTTTTCGGAGCAACTGACGACTACGAAGGGCCAAGCAACAATTTTGATCTCTCTGAAATAGAGTTAACTCTCCAGAGTTTACAGAATCCAACAAAAGCCACGCATCTATGAACCGCATCTACCGTCTAATTTGGACTCGGGTATTAAACGCCTGGGTGGTCGTAATAAAAACGTCGCGCGGGCTAGGAAAGGGGCCAATCCGCATCATCGCCGCATTGGTGCTTACCTCAGCCTCAGCCTTTGCTCATGCTGCACCAGATGGCGGACAGGTGATTGAAGGTACGGGCAGCATTTCTCAGTCTGGCACCACCACCACCATCAATCAGGCCAGCCAGAACCTCTCACTCAACTGGAAAAGCTTTAACATTGCGCCGGCCGAGACGGTCAACTTCGTGCAGCCCTCGACGAGCGCCATCGCAGTCAACCGCATTTTTGATACCAACGGCACGCAAATCCTGGGGCGCCTGAACGCCAACGGACAGGTGTACCTGATCAATCCGAACGGCATCCTTTTCGGACAAGGCTCGCAGGTCAATGTCGGCGCTCTAGTCGCCTCGACCCTTGACTTCAACGACGCCAGCCTGAATGGCACCACCAGAACTTTCAGCGGCCACAGTCCAGGCAGCATCGTCAACCAGGGTATCATCAATGCCACAGCCTCGGGTGGTTACGTCGCACTGCTCGGCAACACCGTCAGCAACCAGGGCACCATCACCACGAAGAAGGGCTCGGTGATGCTGGGCGCAGGCAGTAACACCACCCTCACCTTCCAGAACGACAGCCTGGTCAAGATGCAGGTGGACCAGAACTTACTTAACACGCTTGCCGACAACGGCGGGCTGATTCGCGCTGACGGTGGGCTGGTGCTGATGAGCGCCGGTGCCAAAGATGCTCTGCTCGCCAGTGTAGTCAACAACACCGGCTTGATCGAAGCACGCACAGTGGAAAACCATTCGGGTACTATCATCCTGCTGGGTGGAATGGCAGCGGGCACCGTCAATGTTGGCGGCACGCTCGATGCCAGTGCGCCCAATGGGGGGGATGGTGGCTTCATTGAAACCAGCGCCGCTCACGTTAAGATCGCCGATGATGTAAAAATAACCATCGCCGCGCCTGCCGGTAATACCGGTACCTGGCTGATTGATCCCGTGGATTTCACCATCGCGGCGGACAGTGACGACCTAACGACTTCAGGCATAGGCGCAACCACACTCTCCAATATTTTAGCAAGCAACAATGTAAGCATCGCCACCAGCGCAGATACTGCTGGCAACGGCGACATCTTCGTCAACAGCGCCGTCTCCTGGGCCGCCAACAAGCTCACACTAAGCGCTCACCGCAACATCAACATCAACGCAGACCTGAACGCGTCCGCAACAGCTAGCCTCGCGCTGAACTACGGTCAAGGCGCAATCGCAGCGGGTAACACCAGCCAGGTCACCACCACGAGCGCGGCAGTCAACCTGCCTGCTGGGACGGCCAACTTCACCACTTTGCAAGGCTCGGATGGCGCAGTAAAAGCCTACACCGTCATCACCAGCCTAGGGGCAGCAAATAGCTTGACGACCAATGACTTACAGGGCATGAACGGCGCCCCAGCAGCTAATTACGCCCTCGGTAGCGATATCGATACTGCACTAACGTCAACCAGTGCATTTGGCACTACCGGCTTCACGCCTATCGGCGGATTCACCGGCACCTTAGACGGCTTGGGCCACACTGTTTCAGGCCTATTCATCAATGCGGCAGGCACCGGAAATATCGGCCTGATTGGGTCGGTCGGCCTCGGCTCCGTCATCCGTAATGTGGGAATGCTAGGCGTTAGCGTAAGCGGTGGCGCGAGCACAGGCGCCCTGGTGGGCAACAACAACGTAGGTACTGTCCATAACAGCTATGCCACTGGCAACGTATCCGGCGCTGCCAGTACGGGTGGATTGGTGGGATCCAACACCAGCGGTAATATCAGCAACAGCTATGCCACTGGCAACGTCTTCGGCGCTGCCAGTACGGGTGGATTGGTGGGCTCCAACACCAGCGGCAATATCAGCAACAGTTACGCCACGGGTGATGTCAACAATAGTGCCGCAGCCGGTGCCGGTGGACTGGTGGGGAGCAACACCGAAGGCAATATCGGCAACAGCTACGCCACTGGCAACATTACCGGCGGCGCCAGTTCCGGTGGATTATTGGGCTCTAACACCAACGGCGCCACCATCAGCAGCTACGCCACTGGCAACATCACCGGCGGCGCCAGTTCTGGTGGATTATTGGGCTCTAACACCAACGGCGCCATCATCAGCAGCTACGCCACTGGCAACGTCAACGGCGCCGCCGGTACTGGTGGATTATTGGGCAGCAACACTGGTGGAGATGTCAGTAACAGCTATGCCACCGGTAATGTAAGTAATGGTACCGCAGCCTCTATCGGCGGGCTGGTAGGTACGATTACAACCGGCAACATCAACAACACCTACGCCACCGGCAGTGTGGCAGGTGGTGCTGGTGCAGGCGGGCTGGTAGGTACGATCACAACCGGCAACATCACCAACACCTACGCCACCGGCAGTGTGGCAGGTGGTGCCGGTACTGGTGGGCTGCTAGGCGTTGGCACCACAGGCGTTATTGCCAACAGTTATGCTATTGGTGCCGTGTCCGGTGGTGCTGGTGCCGGCGGGCTGGTAGGTACAATCACAACCGGCAACATCACCAACACCTACGCCACCGGCAGTGTGGCAGGCGCTGCCGGTACTGGTGGGTTGGTAGGCGTTGGCACCACAGGCGTTATTACCAACAGTTATGCTACCGGTCTGATTAGCGGTGCAGGAGCCGGTCGAGGCGGACTGATTGGGACCACCTCCGCAGTACATGTCGGCAGTTTTTGGGACACACAGACAACGGGGTTTTTAACATCCACGGGCAGTGGTGAAACAGGTATGACCACCGCCCAAATGCTGAATCCGCTTAACTTCACCACGGCCACGGCGGCCAACGGTGGTGTGAACCCGGCCTGGAATACTGATTCCATTGTGACGCTTAATTCTGTCAATTACCCGCTTCTGAGCTCTTTATTTAACAACGTGGCCACAGTGACGGCCAATAACCGCACACAGATTTACCAAGGCGCTGCATACAGCAGCGGATACACCGCAACCACAGTCATGGCCCCCGGCTTCACGGATCCCTTGTCCGGCACCTTGAGCTTCTCTGGCAGCTCGCAGACCGGGGTGGATGTGGGCAGTTATGTGATTACAGTGGGTGGACTGAGCTACAATAATCCGCAGAATGTCGTCACCTTTGTCAACGGCACGCTGGCCATCGCCAAGGCCACCGCCACCGTCACCGCCAACAGTGGCAACACCAGCTACAGTGGCCTCGCCCAGAGCGTCAGCGGCTTTACCGCCAGCGGTCTGGTCAATGGCGAGACAGCCAGTGTCCTCAGGGGGGTCAGCTCCAGCGGAACGGGTACCCAAGCCGGCAGTTACAACGTGCTCGCCGCCGGCACCGACAGCAACTACAACCTGACCTTGAACAACGGCGCGCTGGTTATCGGCAAGGCCAACGCCATCGTGACCGCCAACAGCAGCAACGCTACCTACAGCGGCGTGAGCCAGAGTGTCAGCGGCTTTACTGCTAGCGGCCTGGTCAAGGGTGAAAATGCTAGTGTGCTGACCAGTGTCAGCGCCATTGGATCCGGCACCAACGCCGGCACTTACAACGTGATCGCCGCCGGCACCGACAGCAACTACAACCTGACCTTGAAGAACGGCGCGCTGACCATCAAACCCAAAGCGCTAACCGTCATCGGCATCACCGCATTACCGCCCGCAATCCTACCGATCATTCCATCATCAGTTCAGAATGTGGTAACGGGACTACATTCCAATTTTCTTGCACCACAAGTATATTACCTGCCTGAAACGCTAAGCCTATACAATTCAATTACGGGGATAAAGAGATTCAATTCTGACCGCCCTGCATCCTCGTCGGATTCCGGTAAAAATGATTCAGTCGATGGAAATTTTGAATAACGTAGCGACGGGCGCGATCCTGTAGATCGTGGACGGCGGCGTGCGGCTACCGAACAATCGAGATAATTTGAATGAATAAGGTACCCGGCATGACCAAAAATCATCACCCGCTGCAAACTATGAAACCTTTGTTTGCGGCACTGCTCGTCGCCTTCCCCGCCCTAGCGGCCACCGAGACGACTCAGCCTCTTACTCCCGACGCTGGCACCATCCTGCAGCAGATTCAGCAGGTCACGCCGCCGGCTCCCTTGCCCATCGGTACCCGGCTTACGATCGAGAAGGGAAGCACCGCCAAGCTGCCGGACAGCGCCCCTTTTCTGGTGAAAACTCTACAGATATCGGGCAATACCCTATTCGATACGCCGACACTGCACGCCCTGGTAGCGGACGCCGAAGGCAAAAGCATCACCCTTTCCCAGTTGGGTGAGCTGGCGGCCCGCATTACCAACCATTACCAGAGCCGCAGCTATCCACTAGCACGGGCGATTATCCCGGCGCAGACGATTGCGGATGGAATTGTGCGTATCGAGCTCATCGAGGCGCGCTACGGTCAGGTCAGCCTTGACAACCGTAGCCAGGTAAACGATCCGCTGTTGCAGTCAAAGCTCTTCCCTCTGCAAAGCGGGCAGATCATTGGCCAGACCGGGCTGGACCGGAGCTTGCTTCTGCTCTCGGATATTCCGGGCGTCTTGGTCGCCGCGACATTGAAGCCGGGCAAGGCCGTGGGAACGTCGGATTTACTGGTGACCACAACGCCCGCTCCGGCGGTCACGGGCAATGTGGTGCTGGACAATCACGGCAACCGCCATACCGGCCGCACGCGCATCGTCGGCACGGTAAATTTTATCAGCCCCCTGAAGCATGGCGATGTTCTCAGCGTGAACGGCCACAGATCGGAAAGCGGGATGAACTACGGACGCATCAGCTATGAATCCCTGCTGAACGGACAAGGCACCCGCTTAGGCGGCTCTTATGCAGTCTTACACTATGTTTTGGTCGAGGCGCTGTCAGCCCTCAAAGCGCATGGCACCGCAGTGGTGGGAAGCCTGTGGGCAAAGCACCCGCTGGTGCGCAGCCAGGATGTCAATGTCTACGGGAAGATCCAGTATGACGGCAAGCAACTGAAAGACCGTGTCGACATCACCGGCATCCGCATCGACCGACATCTGGATAACTTGACGCTCAGTCTTGCCGGGGATGTACGGCTGCTTCGCGGCATAAACTACTGGAACCTCGGCTGGACATCGGGACGTGTCGGCTTCGATGACGGCGCGGCGCAGCTGGCTGATACGGCGACAGCGAGAACCCAAGGTAGGTTCTCGAAATGGAATGCGAGCCTTGTCCGCCTGCAAAACCTGAACCCAAAGAATGAGCTGTATCTTGCCTTATCCGGCCAGTGGGCGGATGGCAATCTGGATTCGGCTGAGAAGATTACTATGGGCGGGCCGAACATGGTGCGTGCTTATGAGTCGGGCGCGGTGTCCGGCGATAGCGGTTACTTGGCAACGGCCGAATTGCGGCACGATCTAGACTTCACCTGGGATGGGCGCTGGCAGGCAGTCGCTTTCGTTGACAAGGCGCATGTAACGGTCAACAAGAACACCTGGGGGAAGGGTGAGAACAGCGCCACGCTAAGCGGGGCGGGTATCGGGCTTAACTGGGAGGGATCGAACCAATGGCGTGCCAAGACCATGGTTGCCACACAACTAGGCTCGACCCCAACGCTGGTGGAGAGTAACGCATCCACCAGCGCCTGGGTTCAAATCAGCAAGGGATTCTAAAACGCATGCCCTGCCTTGTTATTGCAGGCATTGAGCCAATACTGCTTTGCTTAAGCAAGTACGGTGTGCAGATTGATGCTGCGATGTTCCAGTTCTTTATCGAGACTATCGAGTAATATACGCAAAAAACTAGTGAAGGGGTGCGCAACGTCGGATATATTACTCGATAGTAACGGCGATAGTGGACCACCTTGCGGCACAACTTTGGTACTGGGTTGCGATGTTGCATGAATAAAAAGAAGGCAATATTCTCTCACTATCCTTTGTTATCAACCGGTTTATAGTGCAGGATGTAATGGATTCCCTAACTTTATCATGGTATTCATGAATTCCACATCCAAGATTTATTTCAACTTTTTGAGAGTTAAAATTTCGAGATCTTAATTTTGAACCTATGATTCCTTTGAATCGACCCATTGTTTTTTCTATCAGTAGACGTCTGTAGTATCGAAACTTATATTCCCATGACGATCGACCACGTTTATTTATAAAATCCACATGCTCATCCCCTTGAGTTGGATGGCTTTTGAATCCTGGAGATAGCACTGCATTTTTTGGGGCGGAACTGTAACAGCGCGTTTACCTTCTTTTCCCCTGCTCTTGACAGCATTGTACACTTGTTTAGTGTCATAAGCACCATCACCAATGAATTCATCAATCGGCTTGTTGATTTTCTCAAGTAAATTTGGCACCTCTGTTGGATCGCCTACATTTTTATCCGTCAGTGAAGAAACCATGATTTCAAGAGTGCCTTCCCTCGTCTGGATAGAGTTGAGTGATAGGGGACATCAAGATCCAATTTCATTAGATCAAAAATAGAACCTATCAAACCCTCCGTTTGGCGTAGCCCTTATTTAAAAATAAGACGAAGAGTGAGAGAGGTTTTAATTGCCAAGTTTGAAAATTCCGGCTGTGCTCCGGGCTTTCCGGAAGGTTACGCATTCCAGGCTTTGATAGCTTCATCAGAAAACCAAAAAGTAATGCGCCCCCTCTCTTTCAAGGATTTATCATAAGCTGCCCAGTCAATTTTTCGATTTACCATCTCATCCTTCCTCAATATAAGATTAGAGAGATAGGTATAGTATTTGTGGGGAGATGTTGTCTATTCATGCAACAACGCACCATAATATAGCCAATTTGTCCGGGGCCGGAAGGTTCTTTTTTCCATCTGATAAGATCCTCCATGGGGGCTGAGGCAATCCCAATAGAGGGTAAGTATTTTTGAATTCCTAGCTCTTGAACGATGTTCTTTTTTGCGCTTTCGAAATGGGGATTGTTTATCTTATTCCCTTTAAGATTTAGTGTTCTCTTAGCTTTTAATAAGACCTTATGATCTATTCCTTGTATATCTCTAAGACGTTGTACTCGCTTATCGATTCCCTCCTGAAGAGTTTGATTAAGCGAGAGGTATACTTTGGCAATATGACCCTCCCTGTCTGCTTTTACAATTAATGAACAGGGGAGACCGATTTGTTGATGAAAAGGGTCTTTCTTACGAAGCTTGCTAAAGCCGAGGGGAACATGGCCTTTGAGATGTTTTTCCAAAGATTCTACGGTCAGTCTCGTTTGGCTCTGAGATAAAGGAGAGCTCATACTTGAAATGCTAAGATTTTTCAGAGATTTTCTTTCTTTTTCTGTAAGGGTATTTTTTCTAAATAGAACATAGGTAGCAACACCAACTGCCAGGAAAAGAGAGGTAAAAAGGGCTCTTTGTACCGGCTTGGACCGTAAAAAAGTGGAGACTTTTCTTGAACTTATACCTTGGGTGTTCCATCTCCATTTTGTTGGTTTTGTCAAAGTGTTGTAAAGCGATAGCTGGCTTAAAAGAGTCTTTTGGAAGGTGACGGGTGCTACTTTTAGGGGAGGGCTGTGAGCTAAAGGAATTTGATGGGAAGGGCATATTGAAAAGAACAGTTAGTTGTTTAGCGATAATTATGCTGAGTGTGGCTGGCTTGCAAGCATATATTAATAAAGCATACAATACCTGCCCATTTAGTAATAGATTACTGTAGTTATTAATTCATTTAATAGGTTCATTGAAATGACGAATATTTCCTTTGATTTCCAAATTCCCAGGCTCAACTCATTTCCAGAGTTAGCAAGTAACGATGAGCAGAACAGTCCTTCCATAAATGGTCGAAAAGTACGATCTCACACAGT
Organism: Parasphingorhabdus sp.; assembly: GCA_047615875.1. GTDB lineage: Bacteria > Pseudomonadota > Gammaproteobacteria > Arenicellales > CAJQKF01 > JBLHGU01. The sequence goes on along the minus strand of JBLHGU010000122.1, from coordinate 6,511 downwards.
GGAAGAGCACTCCATGCCAACAGAGAGATCAAAAGTGGACGTCCTCATGAGAATGGTGGATGGCCTTGTTAAGCATCCGTCCAGTAGACTTATGGATCATATACTAAACGATTTTCGAGGAATACTGCCTCGTATAAATGAATATTTCGACCCAAAAGTAAATACGTTTTCACTTCAAGCAATGGAATTATTGCTTGGGAGCATGAAAGAATCCGATCAATTATTGCGGGTTTCTCTATGAGCTTCTAAAGAGGAATGGGGTGCTCAACTAGTAGCCTTGTATCAAAAGGATGAAGATTTTTCAGAGGCTTTTATTATTAGAGGTAACCATACCCTGGCAATGATCCAGGGTCTTTTGATTAAAAAGACTTGATGGAGATTGAGCAAACATAGAAAGTAGTGCTTCAAATTTTTGGAGGTACTACCATGAGTCGCAAACAATCAAAGCAATTTTACTCAGAAATTGAGCAAATTGCTGATAGTCAAGCATTTCTCGATTCCATACATGAGGGCTTTAGCGGAGTAGAAGATCCTCGCGTGCCAGACAATCAACACTACCCTCTGATAAGTCTTCTTGTCATGATTTTATGCGCTATTCTGGCAGGAGCTAATACCATCATTGATATCTACACCTATTCGAAGGTCAAACATGAAATGTTCAGAAGGCTGCTAAAAATTGAGAGATCCCCTAGTTATGACGTATATTGATGGCAAACATCTTAGAGGAGCTGCCAGGAGCCAGAAAATTCACTTGGTTTCCGCATGGGACAGCAATCGCAGTTTGCTACTGGGTCAGGTCAAGGCAGACGAAAAATCAAACGAAATTACAGCGATTCCTGAGCTACTCAAAAATATTGATATTGAAAATGCTACAATCACTATCGATGCCGCTGGATGTCAAACCAACATTGTAGAGACTATCAGAGAAGGTAAAGGGCACTACTTTATAGCTCTGAAAGGAAATCAAGGAACTCTATGCGAGGAAGCAAAAAACTTCTTTTTACAGGCTCAGAACGTTGGCTATCAAGAAGCTGACTGTAAAGTAGTAGCTAGCCAAGAAAGAGGGCATGGGAGAACCGAAGAACGCGAGATTATTGTTACAAATAATTTGGACTGGTTGGATTGCAAATCGAAGTGGAAAGACCTTGGATCATTGACGCAGATAATATCTCGTAGGACAATCAATGGAGAGGCGACTGAAGCTAGTCGATTTTTCATATCAGACCTTTTTCTGACACCAGAAGATGGCGGGCGCCTGGCTCGTAGTCATTGGAGCATCAAAAACCATTTGCATTGGAATATGGATGTGAATTTCCGAGAAGATGCGAGTCTGGCTGCTATTGGTCACGCTCCAGAAAATCTAGCCATACTAAAAAGACTGGCAGGCACGTTAATTAGAATAGACCTTGGAGGCATTCGAGGTACGGCTGAGAGGAGAAGGCAAGCTGCATGGGATGATTCTTGGACACTACGGCTAATGGGCAGAATATTTCAGATGAAGCTGTAAAGTATTTTTAATCAAAAGACCCTGGGCAATGATCCCAGATTCCAATCTCGAAACAGTAATTCAAAGCTTTCAACAACAAGTAGAAATGGGGATTCTAACACAGGACCAGGTTCATGAAATGCTTTCGGAGTATCACGACACACCTGTTGTTGTTAAAAAGACTAACGAGTCTTTGGATATTTTCTTTACTGACTCGCTGGGGTTTGCGAAAAGCATGGTCTTAAAACGGTATTGCTTACATTTAGGCAGCCTAAAAGATCAGATCCCTCATATGAACCTGTATATTTCTCCTCAGCAGAGACAGCATAGTCATACAGGCTGTTCATCTTTTGCAATTAGAGATCTTAAAAAAATGTTGCAGCATCCAGAGCTTCTTTCTTACATGAAAGAAAACTCTACTCCTTCTGAGATGTTTTGGAACGATCCGATGTATCCCATGATGCTTGGTGGAGCCTCAGAGCCTGGGCCTTTGGACATGAAAATGCTAGAAATTCATCATAGGGTTCAGGAAGAATTTGAACAGAAGCAAAAAGAGAGCTCGGAGGGCTTAGACCTTGGAGAGATTGATCCCCAACAAGCCATGCTTGCTTTTGCCCAATTTATGATGAGCGAATCAGAAGTATATAGAGGTTTTACTAATTTAGAAGAATTCTAAACTCTACAAGCGGAAAAATCTCAATCCCAAAGTGAAACTATAAGGGCGATGGCCCCCAATGTACACTTAAATGAAGTTCAAGTTCTGCCAGTTGCTCTTATGAAGTATACCCAGTCTCTGAGCTCTCTGAGGGAGTATAAGCTGGTAAATCCAGATATAATAGGAGAGTATGAGCATCGATACAAAGGTATCCAAGAAACATTTGATCAAAATATTGAAAGACGCAGTTCCGGAGCAGAAGGAAAGCGGCACAATCAAATGATTGAGCACCATGTAATGAAACATTCTCGCGAAGTTTTGAGGCATTTGTTGCAGAGTTAAAGCAGCGGCTATGGTGTCATATTTTTAAGGGAGTATGACTCTAAGTCGTGAATGGATTTATACCCAGGAATGAGGTCTGGAGCTGTTGATAGCTCTCATTACTTCGAGAGCAGTTAGAGCATCCGGACGTAATTCTGGAGTGGGATTAACCATTTCTTGAATGAGCTGAATCATGCGCAATTCTTTCTGTTCATTCCTGGATTTTTTTCGGATTTGGTCTATAGCTTTCTTATCGCCTATGGATTTTTCGCCATTTCTCCTTTTTTCCAAGAGAGGTTCAAGAGCTTGTCGTTCTTCTTCTCGAATGTACTCAATAGCTGTTTGAACGTCATACTGTCGGAATCCTTTTAGCTCACGAAGCATTCTGTTTAAATGGAATCTCCCCTTAACTGGGTTGTTCTGTTTCCAGAGGATTGTACCAGCTTTGCGTGCATCCTCACTCCACTGAGGCTCTTCTTTAAACAGCAAGCAATACAGGGTATAGCCCATCGAGAATATGTCGCTTTTTCGACCATCCAGAGGCAAATTCAAAAGCATTTCAGGGGAGGAATACTGAAAAGTGCCGGGGCGCATTTTTAGCTTGCGGCCAGGCTCTTGTAAGGAGGAGCGTCCAAAATCAGAGATTCCGAGGTTCCCATATTTTCTCACTAGAATATTTTCCAGTTTTAAGTCTCCGTGCACGATGCCTTCTTCATGAATGGATTTCAGACCTCTAAGAAGCTGTATGGCAGAGGAGGCCTTTCTTTTTGAGGCAACAGTTAAATGATCGAGCATGTCACCCAGATACTTATCCATAATATAACCGGCCTGTCCTTCGTCGGAGTAATCTCTTCTCCAGGAGACTTTGTCATCTTTGGATACTGATGCGATACCCGGTTTTGAGGCTAAATTCTCTTGAATATCCAGTTCCGATTTCATATTTCTTTTACAGATCTCAAACGCGGGGTTTTGATATTTTATTCCATTTTGGGAGAGAGTCCTCTTAGCCTTTAGCAGCACTTTATTTTCTGATCCTGTGATATCAAAAATCTGTTCTACTTTTTTATCATGGCCTTCCTGTAAGGCTTCATTTATGGAAAGATAGATATTCGTAATACGTCCTAAGGGGTCTGCTTTTACAAATAATGAGCAGGGGAGATTGAATTTTTTGTACAGAGGTTCTTTCTTGCGGATTTTGCTATATCCTAACGGGAGGGTTCCGTCGAAATGGTTTTCAAGAATCATAGTAACGAGTTTGGCTTGCTTTGCAGATAGCGGTTGACTCGTGTTAATCATAGCATTTGTTAACTCGCCAATTTTGTGGTCATGGAGGTTCTTCTTTTTGACAGGAGTTATTTTGAGTTTAGCGAGTCTTTTAACCTTGACTCTTAATAAGCGGGTGGCTTTCCGCGCACCAGCCGGCTTCGGATGTAGGGGAGGGTGTACAAAAGGGAAGGTAATGGGTACATAAGTACGATTAAACGCTGTAGAGGCAAAAGAGGGAGGAATAGGGGTTTTGTAGATAGGAGGTAAAAGGCTTCTGAATGGGGGAGTGAAAATCATACAGCTCTCTTTTTTAATCCTGTTTATAGATAGGTAGTAATATTTTTTATATTAATTAATCCAGATAAATGCGGAATAAATTACTTATTAAATATCTGTTAATATATGGATTGGCGCTGCATAGCAGTAATTTTGCGGGTATCAGACTACTAGATAAAGGTTTAAAAAACAATATCTAATTAAGCTGTGGCCTAATAGGAATGGGGAACTATTTTCCCGTCAATTAAAATTACTAACCGACACTACTAATCGACTGTTAATGAAATATCTCATTTACTATAGTGTCTGTAATTTATCTTCAAAAAGATCATTTGATAATATGACAAGCTCTCCAAGTAACATACCTAATATTGTAATAAGCCCTCCTCAGGATTTCAGGGTGGAAGAAAATGTCTTTGAAATTCCTCGAGAAGACAGCAATTTAGTGTCCTGTCAGATCTGCCTAACGGATATGACACCTCCGGAAAAGATCACTATAGTGGCATGCAGGCACATATTTCATGAAGATTGTCTAGCAACCTGGATAAGTAGAGGAGCAAGAAATTTCGACAAATGTCCGAGTTGTAGAACGGATATTGATACTGAAATCCTGGCTCTATCCTAGAGATTCAGCACAGTCAACAAACGACTCAAGAGCTTCTTTTGACAGTATTTTTTTACCTCCTGTTATGCAGTTAGTCACGGAATTCGGCATCCGAGCTCATCAGAGTGTTCAGAGACTTAGGCAAGCTCGTAACATGAGAGCGACCAATCCTGTAGTTGCGGTCCAGGCAGAAAACTTCTCAACAGTTGTTTCTCCGGAGACTATTAGCCGGATCGATGTCTAATTTTTGATTGTCTATTGAGATAGAAATGCAATTTAATTACAAATATCATTAAAATTTCATAAAAGACACCAGATATCACTATTTTCGCAGTAATGCCTGATAAAAAAATAGACCTTTTCATCAATATGACTATGTAAAATGAAGGTTCGCTATCTCCAAAGAAAAGAAAAAATAACTTCTCGATGCTTGAAGAAGAGGAAATTGATCAACTAGAAAACTTGGTCAAAAAAGTTTTCTAGTTAAGTCACAATCTGTGAATTAACTGCGGTAGGTGAGCTTTTTTAGGCGCATCTACCCGGTAGATGCAATCACATGAAAATTGTTTTGAATCTTTTTTCTAAAATCTTTGTGTAGCCTTCTTTCATCAGAGGGGAGAGAAAGCTTTTCTTAATGAGTTGCTTCCAAGTGTCGAGGGAGGTTTCTAGTTTTGTTAGAACCTGATTGATGATCGGATCCTTTAAGGCTAAAACTTCTCTACCGTAATATTCTACAAAGTCTTCTCTCGAGAAGCCGAGAATTTTACCATTTAATCTTAGTGCCATCTCATCAGAAAGTAGAGTTTGATTAAGAAGGGTGGAATTCAAAAGGTCGTAAGAAGGGGAGAGCTCGACTTTCCCGTTTCTGGTGATGAGAGAAAAGTTTTTGAGATGCATATCTTCATTTCCAACAAGAAATGAAAAGAGTGTTAACCTAAATAGCTTTACTTTTTCTATAGCTGGAATAGAGCAGAATCTATCTATTACTCTGGCGACTCGTTCCATTGTGGCATCGTATTTGTTATCACGACTTTCTCCCAAAAGTTGGGCGAAATCTTCTAAGGCAAATTTTTCTTTTTTGGGTCCTCGGTCAAAGCGTTTGATAAAGTATATTAAAGAACCATCCTTACAGTAGTGGAGTCCATGCAGTGGAACTTCAAGACCTCCGACTGAAGCCAGGTGCATCGTCAAATCTTCGTTTTCAGGGAGTTCTTTTAATGTTTTATCCGGAGATTGGGGCTTCAGGGTATACTCTCCATGCTTTTCTACTGGCTCGAATTGTTGTTTTCTTGTGTTCATTCGGGCACTCATCTTGACTTGAACTCCCTGGATGGACAGCTTGGCAGCTAATCCTCTGGCTTCCAGCCATTGTTCTTCCAGTGTATAGGGGAAATCATCAAGTGCTTTTAGGCGGGAGGACAATTTCTTTAAACCCTCGTTTAAGTACTTGTCGTCGCCACAATTTTTGTAAGTGATGGGGCAGGTATTCATTCGATAGCCTCTACGGTGACATAGCCGACCAGGTCCAGGCCTACAGTTACTAACTGTTTGAAGTAATCATTCTTATTGATCTTCTTGATTTGAAGCAAAGCACGCAACTCGTAGCCCTCAGGTAATAACCCTTCAAAAAAAGGTGGAAAACCCTCAAAGCAAAATAATGCTTTTCTTACAGGCATGGTTAATGATACTGGAGGGCCTTGATAGCTTTCAGCGTAAGTAAATTCGTAAAGAGTCTTGCGCTGCTGTTCAACAAGTTCTCCTGCATAGATCCCTTTAACGTATACTTTAGCTTTTCTCATTCTGTATATCCTCGTATTCTTTGCTGAAAGGGCCGTTGAGATGGATCTGAATATTTAAGGTGTTTAGAATTTTTATCAGGGTGTTTAGTTTTACGGACTCTTTT
>JBLHGU010000121.1:0-15201 GCA_047615875.1 Parasphingorhabdus sp. | reverse complement strand
AGCGATGCAGCGCCGACTCCGGCGGAATCAAATCATAGGCCACCTGAGAAAGCCGCCTTGGATTATTTCTTTTAACAGGATGATCTGATTCGAGGTGTTTTATCGTATCGTAGTCGAAGAAATAGGGCGTGGCCTCGTTGGGTCCTGCATAGGCAAGAGGTGCCAGGGCCTGTGCCTCATCTGCCATCAATTCAATGGCTTCGGGTTTCAGGAAATTAGCCAGCGAAGCTGAGCCGGATTCGTTTAAAGAAGTCTGAAGTCGACGAACTAGTTGTTGATAACCTTCACTATCAGGTGCCAGCAACGGATAGTCATCGAGATTAACCAGGTTCTCAGCAGCGCGGGGATCGGACATGGGTCGGGGTCGGTTCTGGTAATTTTGGCAAGACCGCTATCCTGTATCAAACACCGATACTTTTCAAGGCTATACTCAGGACCCGGGAGCCTGCCAGACTTCAAATCATTAAATCCCAGCATCTTGCTACCAACAGCGTCTTACACTCGTGCGTCAGAATAAACAGATTCCCACCGCACACAGATATCTTCTGTAAACTGCTATTTTCTACTAATTTCTTTCTGATGAGTTTCTCCCATCCTACGCTAGCTAAATGCCTCGTGACAACTTTATGAAAACACAGGTCTGTATCATCGGTGGTGGCCCGGCGGGAATGTTTCTTTCGCATATCCTGCACCTTAACGGCATAGAAAATATTGTTGTGGAAAAACACAGCAAGGATTATGTCCTGGGCAGAATACGTGCTGGTGTGCTTGAACATAGTTCTGTGCAACTACTCAGGCAGTATGGCCTGTCAGAGAGAATGGATATTCATGGCAAGCCCAAGAATGGCACCGCCATTGTCTGGCAGAATAAGGAAAGCTTTTTCATCGATACTGCCAGGTGGACCGGCAAGCAAATGATGGCGTGGGGGCAAACCAGCATAACCGAAGATTTGTATGCGGCACGTGAACGCGATGGTGGGCAAGTCATATGTGAAGCCGAAAACGTGGCACTCCATGACATAACCGAAAAGCCCTTCGTGTCTTATCAATTGCAGGACAAGGACTATCGTATTGATTGTGATTTTATTGCCGGTTGTGACGGATTTCACGGGCCCAGTCGTCACGCCATTCCAGCTGACGTTAGCAAACAGTATCAACGAGACTTCCCGTTCGGCTGGATGGGCATCATGGTAGAAAGGCCACCTTTGGAAAACTTCACTTACGCTCAACACGAAGATGGTATGGCTATAGCCGCCCAACGTAATCCGATGTTGAGCCGTTACTACATACAGACACCCATCACTGATAAAGTAGAAGACTGGTCTGATGACAGATTCTGGGACACCCTTCTAAAGAGATTCCCCGATGATTTATCCAGCCAAATTCAGAGCGGCCCATCGATTGAGAAATCCATGGCACCGTTGCGCTCTTTCGTGTCAGAACCGATGCGCTGGGGCAAACTGTTTTTAGCCGGTGACGCCTGTCATATTGTTCCACCAACCGGCGCCAAGGGTCTGAACCTGGCTTTTTCCGATGTGTTTTATTTAAGCCGTGCGCTAACTACCTACTTGCAGGACAACGACCCACACTATATCGACAACTATTCTGAAATGGCCCTGCGCCGGGTCTGGGCTGCAGAGAACATATCCTTACGATTGACTCGTTTGTTGCATGTATTCCCGGACGAAACACCATTCGAGAGAAAAATTCGCCACAATGATTACGACCTGTTGCTAAGGTCAGAATTGGCTCAGCAGGCACTGGCACACGAGTACATCGGCCTTCCCTTTGAAGATTAGCTTGAGTATCGAATAACTTGTCTTTATTGAAAATTGTTTATCAGGACAGGGATATCGTTGGTATAGACAAACCGGCAAAAATGCTCGTACATCGGAGCGCCATAGACCGGCATGAAACCGTGTTTGCCCTACAGGCCCTGAGAGATCAATTGGGTATACAGGTTTACCCCATCCATCGACTGGATAAACCTACATCCGGGATCTTATTGTTTGCCACCAGTTCCGAGATGGCTTCGCTGCTGGGCCAGGAAATGCAGAATCATCGAGTAGAAAAAACCTACTGGCTGGTTTGTCGTGGACACCCGCCAGACCTAGACAGGATTGATTATGCGCTAAAACCTTTGGACGACTTTAAATCGCTTCGTAAGAAAGGCCGAGTTAAAGAATTATCAGCTGCTGAGCCACAGGAGGCGGTTACGGATTTTCGCACGCTGTCGCAAGTAGAAATTCCCACTGCAATCGACAAATATCCTACTTCTCGCTACTCGCTTGTTGAAGCACGTCCAAAGACTGGCCGGAAACACCAGATACGCAGACACTTCAAGCATATTTCCCACCCCATCATTGGCGACATTCGATATGGCAAGGGTACGCATAATCGCTATTTTTCAGATCAACTTAAGTGTGATCGGCTTCTTTTACATAGCTATGGGGTTAAATTCACTCATCCAAACACAGAACAACCGATTGAAATAACCTGTCCACCTGACGGGCAATTTCATGATGCACTCGTGGCGCTGAGTCTTAACTCTTGCCCAGATAAGCTCGCATAGTTGGCGAAAGCGTATCGCCTGACAATTGATCTGTATTTACCACTTCTTGAATTCGGCCATCATCGAGAAATGCCAGGCGACGGGAAACCAGGCGAGCATCTTCTGGATAGTGACTGACCATTAGTGCAGTCATGGCTTCTGTCGCCACCACCTCACCAATCAGTTGTAGTATTTCCTGTCGTAAAGCGGGACCCAAAGCAGTCAATGCCTCGTCGAGTAGCAATACCGGTCGACGACGGGCCAACACCCGGGCAATGCTAACTCTCTGGCGCTGACCGCCGGACAATTCACCCGGCAGTCGCTTCGAATACTCTGCGATGTAACAACGCTCAAGGGACTCCATGACTCGCTGCTTTTGCAAAGCATCAAGCTTTAAGCCAGGATGAATGCCCAGAGCCACATTGCTAAACACATCCAGATGGGGGAACAGATTGTGCTCCTGAAATATGGTACTCACGGGCCGTTGCGCAGCGGTCAAATGAGCGATGTCCATACCATCTACCTGAATGCTACCTTTCACGGCTGGCAGAAACCCACCAACCAGTTGCAACAGTGTGCTCTTGCCCGCACCACTGGGGCCAATGATGGCCAATACTTCTCCAGCCCTGGCCTCAAGGCTAAAATCAAATAGTTGCTCGTCGTAGCTGTATTGCAGCCCATCAAGTTTTAGCATCTCTTGCACCCCCAATCAGACGTTCGAGACCAGCAAAAAGGCCCAGGCAAAATAGCAATAAACATAACGCGGTGACGGATGCCTCGGGAATCTGATAAGCAGAAAGGCGATGATACAGCAGCAACGGCACTGTGGTTTGCTGTGGGCCTGCAAACAATGCCACCACACCTAGATCTCCCAGCGCCAACGCAGCCACCAAAGCAACCGCTAACCCCGTTTGACGGCGACTGAGTGGATAATCGATCAATCTGAAGCGAGCGAAACCACGAATGCCCAGACTTCGGCACAATAATTCAAACTCGATGGTACGCTGTCGAATCGTGCCCTGAAGGGTACGCACGACAAATGGTACACCCATCAACGCATTTACCAGAATAACTACCGGTATGGTGACCGACTCAATTCGCACCGCACCAATTAGCAGCATGAATAGCCCGGTACCTAACACCAGCGGCGGCACAACGTAGATCACCATTGCCGCTGTTTCGAGGCCGTGTGCGCGCTTGTGGTTGCCGTAAAAAGCCTCCAGCGCTGCAGATCGCAATATTAACCAGCCCAGCACAAACGCCAACAGACTTGCACTAAGGGCTATGCCGAGGCTCATGATTGCGCTATACCAAAGTCGTTCATCCAGAACCACCTCCAGCACCGGCCCTGCTACGCCATCCAGTACGATAGCTAACAATATTGTGCCGACAAATCCTGCCACCAGAAATACAGGCAAAATATCGCTTATTCGACGTTGAACCGGCAGTGATTTGCTGCGTAATGTCATATCGGGTTCACTGCCATGTTTGCCTGCCAGACTGTTGGCTAATACGGCAAGAACAATGCACAACGAAAGTTGCAGGGCAGCCAGAGTGACTGCACGTCCGGGATCGAAATCGAAACGTAGTGCTTGATAGATAGCCACCTCAAGGGTGGTGCTTTTAGGACCACCACCCAGTGCTAGCACAACCGCAAAACTGGTCAGACATAGCATAAAGATAAGTAGCGCCACACCAGTAAATGGCGCACGGATGGCAGGCCACTCCACCAGTCGCCAGCGCTGCCAGGCGTTCATGCCGTATTGGTCGGCCAACCGCCACTGCGCGTTAGGAATCTGCTCAAAGGCCGGTAACAATAATCGAATAGCCAGTGGTAAATTGAAAAAAATATGGGCTAACAGAATGCCGATAATCCCGTACAGATTTCGACCCAGAGAGAACCAGCCCTGAGTTCCAAATACACTGATTAAGCCCAGCACAGCGACAATGGCTGGAACCACAAGGGGCAAACCGAATAAGCCGAGCATTAATCGTCTACCGGGAAAATCTCCCAGCCTGAATAAGGCACGACTAACTAGAACAGCAGGTAGAACACTAAGCAGCGTAGATAGAAAAGCCTGCCATAGACTAAAACGCAGCGTGCGTTGTATATATCGGTCAAACCAGAAGCTAGTATCGAATGCGCCTTCGCCAAATAAAAACAATACGGTTAGCGGCAGGCTAACCAGTGCTACCACCACCGCTGCGGCGACATATCCTGTGACGAGGCCGCTGGATGCCAAACCTCGGATCACAGGGTAGTCACTGCCATCAATTTACTGGCTCATGGCTTCCAGCCACTCATCTACCCATTGCTTGCGATTGGCTGATACTTCCTCATCTGTCATAAGATGAACTGGTGCAGGGTCCACCAGGGTCTTAAATACTTCAGGTAAAGAATTAGCCGTTAATGCTGCTGGGTACATCCAGTTATTAGTTGGGATTATGTTCTGAAAATCAGTGCCTAGCATGAATGACATGAACTGTTTGGCCAGTTCCTTCTGCTTGCTAGACTTTAAAATTCCGGCCACCTCGATTTGCATATAATGACCTTCTTCAAAATCTGCTGCTGCAAAGCGATCGTCCTCTTCGGCAATTGCGTGGTAAGCCGGAGACGTGGTGTAACTTAGTACTAACGGCGCCTCGTTTTTGAGGAACATACCATAGGCCTCGCTCCAACCTTTGGTAACGGTTACTATCCGGGGTTGCAGCTTATGCCATGCACTGGCAGCGTCATCACCATAAACACTTTTGATCCATAACAAGAGCCCGAGACCAGGAGTGCTAGTACGTGGATCCTGAATCAGAATAGTTGGGCCATCTTCATCTTCAATTAACTGCTTAAGGCTGGTTGGCGGATTAGCAACGATGTCTTTGTTATAGACGAAAGCAAAGTAACCAAAATCATAGGGCAGGAAATCTGCATCGCTCCATCCGTTAGGTACTGTTAGATTGGCGGCTGTTATACCGTGCGGCGTAAATAAACCTGTGGCACGGGCTTCTGCAGTCAGGTTGGTATCGATACCAAGAACAATATCTGCTTCGCTGTTGGAACCCTCAATTTTGAGACGATTAAGCAGGCTGACGCCGTCTTCCAGGCCCACCAGTTTCAATTCGCAGTTGCACACCGACTCAAAAGCGGTTTTAACCTTGGGCCCCGGACCCCAGTCACTGGTAAAAGAATCGTAGGTATAAACGGTAAGGGTTGCAGCGCCAGCTGAGATAGAAAAGGCTGCCAGACAAAGAAGGGAAATAAATTTTTTCATCGGTTCTCTCAAAAATTAGCAGGACGGAGAACCTTAAGTAGAGGCAACTCACATCCCTACGCAGGTATTAACCAGGTCAGGTTCAGCGGGTTGAAGAAAGCTCTCTCAGCCTTGCAAGCAAGGCACCCCGTTGAGTGCACACGCAATATATTCGATTCGTTGGGTTATCTGCAAGGCCGGAAGCTACTTTATAGTTGTAATTTGACGCCAGGCCCAGATGTAATTGGTGTTTCTATGCTGAATAGTCACATCTGTTGGTCTAATGCCGTAGACAGTCAGATCGACCTCCAACAGCGCCTGGATTAGCTTATTCTGAATTCAAGGAGCCGAGGTATTTCAGAATACTGTGCCATCAATTGCCAATTTGAGAGGCGGTCCACCACCAGCTCGTTTTGCCGCGGCAATCTTGCGACCTGCGGACCAGGTTCCACCTTGCAAGATACTGGCTAGTGGCAATTCTGCGATAGTACGGTTTAGCTTGCTTCTAACTTGCCTGGCTATTATGTCCAACACGTATACTGTCAGGGCACGCCATTCAACCACTGCTTCCGATTGAACTGATAATGTTTGTTGGTGAAGCTCCGGATGAATTGGCTGCAATACACCCGTATCAATTAGCAATCCACCATTGCGATACTCCGGCAACCCGGTCAACTGATCGAGATCTGTTATTACCATACCGGACCACTGCAATGGCTCAATTAGCGAATAGCTCAACCATTGCGACAGTTTATGAAATACCACTATATGATTCGAAGCATCATTTGTCTGCACCAAACTATGGTATCCCGCATCTCCAATATTGATCCCATCATGGATCAATCCACCTGGCCAGATCGAACTAAATCGATTGAGTATCTCAACCAGAATATCGCCTGAAGCTAACCGTCCGTTATCAGCTCTGGCTAAAAATATGTCGTACAAGTCCCCCGGACGATTGAGCTGTGTAGACTTCTTTAATACCGTGCTCAAACCTTTCAGCAATTCCATTCGACCTTCTACACCGATTAAGGGGTTTTGCGCTGAATGTTGAAAACACTGTGCAAAATGTTGATCTGATAGTGAATCCAGGCTATGAGGATCCATTCGATAACCCGTCTCAGCATTTCGATTGAAGCCATTAAAAAATAGATCCAGACTGGCGACAGCCAGCCCTTCTGAACGCTGCATTTCAATGCCTGTTAGCGGTTCTCGATAAGTCCAGTGGCCGCCTGCACCCGCGTCTAATAGCACGCTTAAAAACACTAGATCAATGGCGGTTCTAGTGCGCTCCTTTTGATCGAGATGAACTAGTCGTTCAGTTTGATAATGCTGCCATAGGTCAGTTCCGCCCGCCGTAAAATGCCGCCATCTGCTGTGATAGGGAATATCCAATTGCGGATAATTGGAGAGACACTCCTGTGCAACATATTCCGCACACTCATCCAGACGCGACTCATCCAGCCGGAACCATAGAGTTTGATTTTGGCGAGCCTTTTCGCCGAGGATATAACATCGTTGCCTGACCGCATCTGAGGTCAGGAGTAATTTCAGCCCGGGTTCCATGTTCTACTCAGAGTCTGCTTAATAATCCTGTAGATTACGGCCTGACTGCTCCGACAATTGTGCAGCGTCAGGTATCTTTTCTTCAGTGAAATAACCTGCAGCCTTTTTGGCATCCATTTCTACTTTGGCATCAGAGGGAATCATGTCATCTGGAATAGCGATCCGTTCGCCAATCTCAATACCCTGTTCAACAATAGCATCGTATTTCAGGTTGCTCATGGAAACGAAACGATCCAGTCGAGTGACACCTAGCCAGTGCAAAACATCTGGCATTAATTCCTGAAAACGCATGTCCTGCACACCGGCCACACATTCGGTACGCTCAAAATAATGCTCTGCGGTGTCGCCGCCTTCTTGTCTTTTGCGGGCGTTATACACCAAAAACTTAGTAACCTCGCCAAGCGCTCTACCTTCTTTGCGGTTATAAACTATTAAGCCCGCACCACCACCCTGAGCAGTTTCAATGGCATCTTCAATGCCATGAATCAGGTAGGGTCGGCAGGTACAGATATCCGAACCAAACACATCCGAACCATTACATTCATCATGTACACGACAGGATAATTTGCAATTAGGGTCAGTTATGGCCTCAATGTCTCCAAATATGTAGGCCGTGATTCCACCAATTGGCGGTAGAAAAACTTTCAAGTCTGGTCTGGTGACCAATTCCGAAAACATGCCACCCGTCTGTTCAAATAAAGAACGCCTTAAGGTGTGTTCGTCAGTATTAAAACGTGCCGCAATTCCGGATAGAAACCAAACCGGTTCAATGGCAACTTTGGTTACGTTGACTTCGCCAGTTTCCTTCAAGATTTTGCCGTCAGGTTTAAGCGCTAAACTACCCGCGCCATTGGCCAGTTCGGGAACCGTAAGACGGGCTCGAGTAACTGCGATTGTCGGACGAACATCCATACCCTCTTCAAGAGCGTCTGCGAATACCTTGCCAACTATATGACCCCAGGGGTCAATGGAAACGATCTTTTGTGGGTCATACCATTGTGCAAAGGGTCCTATTTCCACCGCCGGTGACGTATTGGTTAGATCCGGCTTATGCAAGGGATCAAGATTACCGGCGGCAACAGCCAGCGCACGATAAACTGAATAAGAACCTGAGTAAGAACCAATCGAGTTGCGAGTGCCTGACCCCGCTGGCGTAGCAACTACCGGGCCGCGAGCTTTCGAACCCTTAGCGCCCCAATTAATTTCAATGGGTTTTTGGTCATCGGTTGGGTGAGAGGTTAATACAATATGTTGAGCTACTCTGGAATCTGAATTCATGTGTCCATCTCGGTTACCGGAAGTATGTAAACATCCTGAGAAGGCCAGGACACCCACAACGGTTTGCTTTCATGCAAATTAAACTGTTCTATTTCTCTTTGCTGCTTTTGTATTTTCAACTCAATTCCCTGACTAGTTTCCACCAGCAACGTAATTACTGTGCCAATAAATTCCTCACTAACAACACTACACTGAAATTCATTTACCTGACCGGTAGGTTGCTCGGCCAAGTTGATTCTATCTGCACTTATTACCAGATTAACTGATGTTCCTGCTTGTATAGCCTGTTCACTATCTACGCTAACTTCAATTTGTCCAATAGCTGTATTTATAGACAAATTTTCATTATCAATAGCCTCGACGGAACCCGCGAGAATATTATTGGACCCAACAAACTCTGCCACAAATCGACTGGCTGGCTTGCGAAATACCTGTTGTGGTGTACCCACTTGTTCGATCACCCCCTTACTCATAATGACCACCCGGTCAGCCATAGCAAAAGCTTCTGACTGGCTGTGGGTAACGTACACAAAAGTAATACCAAGGTCTTTCTGCAGGCGTGACAAAACTCCCTGCATTCGCACCACTAGATTAGCATCAAGGGCACTCAAGGGCTCATCCAGCAATAACACAGGAGGTTCTGTTACCAGTGCCCTGGCCAGCGCTACACGCTGTTTTTGACCGCCTGACAGCTGGTCAATGGAACGATCGGCCAACTCACCTATCTCCATTCTGTTCAGCCACTCCTGAGATTTTTGCTGACGAGACTGGGGGTCTATACCGCGCATTTTCAGGCCAAACTCAACGTTTTGAATAACACTTAAAAATGGGAACAATGCGAGCGACTGCCAAACCAACGGGGTTTCGCGTTGGTTTGGACTGAGTTCATTAATTCGCTCACCATTTAGTCGAATCTCTCCCTCGGTGGGTGTCTCCAGCCCAGCCAGCATTCGTAGCGTGGTAGTCTTGCCACAGCCGCTGGAGCCCATGATGGCTAAAAACTCACCCTCATTAATTTCCAGGTTAAGATTTTCCACGGCAACAGTGCCATCAAATTTCTTAACAATATTTTCAAATACTATCTGTGGCGAGCTCATGGGGTTTTCTTGCTAGTGCGAATGGTAAACAGAATCTGGGCAATGATAACCAGGGTCATGGAAGTGATAAAAACGAATGTACCGATAGCGTTAATTTGCGGATCGATAGTGCCCTGCAGTACTTCGAGGATAAGAACGGGAATGGTTTTGTTAAGTCCTGATACAAACCATGCGACCGCAAATTCGTCAAAAGATACCGCCATGGTCAGACACAATGCAGAAACGATTGCCGGTCTGGCAAATGGAATCACCACATGCCACATAGCACTCCATTGTGATGCACCTAAATTCCACGCGGCGGATTCCATATCGGCGTCCATTTGCTGTAATCGAAGACGAATAATAGCCATGGCAAATGGCATACATAACACGGTGTGCGCGAAAACAATAGAGTAGACTCGCCCCGACATACCAATTTTCGACAACCATGCCAGCATCGCTAAAGCCATAATAATCAAAGGAATAGTTGGCGGTAATAATGCCAGGGCAAGATAGGCGTTCTTGAATTTGAATTGGTAACGGTAATCCGTATAGGCTGTACAAAAACCGAGAAACGTTGCTAACAGGCCCGCAGATACCGCTACTATCAAACTAGTTCGGGCGGCCTTCCATACGTCCGGGTCGTTATAGATTTTTATGTACCATTCCAATGTAAAGGAACCCAATGGAACGGTCGGGAAGCGATCTGAATTAAATGAAAATATTACGCTGGTAATGATTGGCGAGAAAACAAAGCAAAAGACCAAAACCAGATAAAACAGTAACGACCAGCGTATGAGACGATCAGCCATTGTTATCGCCTCTTCCTATAAGCAAAATGTATTGCGCTAAAGGCCACGGTTAACAATGTAATCATCATTACTATTGCAATCACTGCGGATCTTGGCCATTGTTGCCCGGACTTCGCCGTGTCGATTATTAGTATCGGCAATGTCGGGGGTTTCGATCCACCTAAATAATAAGGTGCGACAAAGTCGCCAAAGGACAGAATAAAACAAAATACCGCGCCGATAATCAAACCAACCTTTGCCGCTGGCACAATAACCGAAAAAATTACCCGAATTCGACCGGCCCCCAGATTGTGTGCTGCCTCTATAAGATTTTTATCTATATTGGCTAACGAAAATGTTTGCAGAATAATAACTAATGGCAGGGTAAGGGTTGCGTAACCCACCAGCGTGCCAAACTTGGTATTCAACATGGTGTAGGGGCCAAGTCCAATGTAGCCCAACAACGCATTTAGTACGCCAGACTCGGCGAGGATGACATACCACGAAAATGTTCTCACCAAATAACTGGTAAAAAATGGAATGATAAGAAAAAATATAGCCCAGCGGCGGGTACGCTCAGATACTTTAAATGCCAGACCGAAGGCTGCGGGGAAGGCCAGACAGGTGACGATAACGGTAGACGCGGTAGCCAGGCCGATAGTCAGAACATAGGAATCCCAAAAGTAGTTCTTGCTGAACATCTTGGCCCAGCTGGTCAACTCGAACGCCTCTACCATGCGATAGTTTTTCACCAGGAAAAACGACATCGCAATCATGAATACCAGCGGACCGACGAAAAACAAAAACTGCCAGATAATTACCGGCAGTCGCCAGAACCAGGCGTAAGAATCAATTTTTTGGGGTTTTTGCATTTGCTCTAAATGACAAGGGGATGGCAACCCATCCCCTCAGTCTTCAACACAGAAAATATTTTCTACGTTATCGCCAAACTTAACACCTAAGCGTTCTTATACTCAGACCAGAAATCATTCCAGTCTTCAAGTGATTGCTGCGTAGGAATATCACGATAGTGAATACGACCCTCATTAATCAACGCAATTGGATCATTGGCTACGCCGTCGACCTGACCGGTTCTTTGCGCTTCAGCTGGATCAACTTCATTGAGCAGTTTTCGACCACCATGGGATACAGCAAAACCTGGGTAACCTAGCATCTGAGCTGATTTAACCTGCCCTTCAGGAGACGCGGTATATTCGATATACTTTTTAACAAGGTCTTTTTTCGTTGATGTAGCTACTACACTATATGACTCGGTCCATTGAACGCCGCCTTCTTTAGGGACAACGGAAGTTACCGGTGCACCATCACGCTCAAGTATACCGGTTACCCAATCGCCAATACCGCACATGGCCCACATTTCGCCGTTCTTCAACCCGGCAAAGGTACCGCCAAAATCAAAGTAACCACCAACCTGTGGTCGCAAAGAAAGAACTTTCTCCTGAACCTTGGCCCAGGCCGCTGCGTCAATATTAAACGGGCTGGGATCGTTGTTGCCGTTCAACAAACTGATTTGACCGAGGCTTGGCAAATGCCAATCGAAGTGACCTACTTTGCCTTTGAGTTTTTCATCCCAGAAAATCTCGTAAGACATAGCCTCTTCCATAGTGACTTTTTCTTTGTTGTAAGACACACCCAGATGACCATAACGAGTGATCAAGGAGAACAGCTTGCCATCTTTCCAGTGACCAGGGAAATTCCTGAAATCATCGTGCATCAGGTCATCCATGGGGTAGTCGGCAGGATTGAGTTCATCAACTAACTCTGATTCGATTAGCAATCGAGCATATTCTGCATCGGTGTGAATTAGATCAAATGTTCCGGGCGGGTTTTGCGCTAGAGCCGCAAGCATGTTGTCGCCACCGGCATAGTACTTGGGCACGAACTTGACATTGTTCTGGTCCTCAAAATCTTTGACCATGTCGGGTTCAGCAGTGCCGTACCAGCCAAGCATATTTATTTCCACCGGTTCGGCCATGGCCTTGCGCGATGTGAAAATCATTGGTGCAGCGAGTGCTCCGGTGGCGATGGCTGACGTTTTGATAAATTTACGCCGGGAAAATTCTGATTTCATCTTCTGCTCCGATTGGGTTATCAAGGAAAAATATCTTCAGGTTTAAAGTTCTTAAAACTGTCCAGAGTTTGTGCATTGCATTGGGACTGGATGGCTGAACCCGGTACGACACAGGATACCACTTTATACTTTTGTTTCATGATATCTGTAGCGGCGTTTTCTTCTACACATACGGCCGCAATGCCCGCAACAATTCCATTCTGACGCTCTACCAGTTCGATTCCAGCATTCATGGTGCCGCCGGTCTCAATCCACTGATCCACTAGTATAACCCGAGTGCCGGGCGCAAACGCTGGCTTACGCATCTCCATAGCCTGGGTTTGACCGGAGTAGTTCATCATAGGAACGGTATCGTATACAACTGGAATTTTCCCACCCTTGCGGATGGTCAAAAAACCCTTGCCCAGGCGTGTGGCCATGGCCCCGCCGAGCACAAACCCTGCCGCATCAAAGCCCGCAAATACATCGACATCCTGAGCCGCGAATGACTCCAGAAGATCATCCAGCATATCGTGAAAAGATCTTGCATTAATGTAGGCGGCTGACGGATCCAGCCAGGCGTATTTTTCGCCCCGCGAGCGCGGTGCCATAAGCGAGAGATACCAACGACGGTCTCGGTCACTACCGGCGTCTTTTGGTGATTGAGTGGTTGGTAAGCGAGTTTTCTCAATCAAACTGCGTAGACGCCACGGCTCTATGTTGTAGAAATCGTTGGCATAGTTTATCCCAGTGGCAACCAGCACGACATCTGCAAAAGCCGCATATTGATCGATATTCTCTGGAGTAACGCCGGAGGCCAGCGCCAATGCCGCGTTTCCGACGCCATTATAAAAATCCTCTACTTTAGTCTTCTCTGCGGCACTACCGGTGGCCTGTCCCGAGGTGGTGACAACATCCATAAAGCTTGCGGCGATACTTGCCGAGCGCTGATATTCAGACGGTTTTACCGGCCGTTGCTTTTTGAACGCTGTGCCACCGAAATAGATGCCATCCCAGCCAACCTGACTTTTGCAATCGAGAATATCCTGAGCAGCTGTCTGATTCTCCGCATCACTGCTCTCATCAATACAAGCGTCGTCTGCCCAGTAACCATCTACAAAGCACCCTTCAGCCTTAAGCTCTGCCAGTACTGGGAAGGCATCTTTACCGGTAACCGCGAGAAAATTCACTCCCAGCCATAAACTCGGAAAGCAGGAACGGACATGACGGATGATGGGCAGAAATTCTTCAACGCTAAAATCATGATTTATCAGAAAAACTCCAGCAGCGCCTTCCTGCAAAGCAATGGCGACATTTTTCTCTACCTGGGAATTATCCAGCACATGAATCACTGGCAAAACTACGGTGCCGGCGCATTTAAAGAATTTTTTAATCTCTGTTTTATCCATAATGTCCTGACAAATGTTGAAATGATTGAATGCAATAATGGCGTAACATATTCAATTCTTGAAATGAGGTAAATGGGAATTATTCGAAAATAATATTCTGTTTTTTCTAATTTAGTTATAGTAACTTCATTTTTTACTAACCATCTAAGATTTACCCTTTGAAAACATCAAACCACAATACGGGCTACCCCAATGTGTCGTTGCGGCAATTAAGTTACTTTGTGAATGTGGCGGAAACCGGCCAAATTCAGACAGCTGCCAACCGGGTCAATATTAGCCCATCTGCGGTTACTGATGCCATAAAGGCCCTCGAGCAAACATTGCAGACGCCACTGGTAGAAAGACATCACAAGGGTATGAATCTGACGGCTCAAGGTCAGATCTTTTATCAACATGCCCGCTCAATCTTGAATCAGCTGGACGAATCGGTGGCATCATTCAGGCACCAGTCCCGAGACCAGAAGGACAAACTCCGACTAGGCGCTACAGTTGCAGTAATGGGCTATTTTCTGGCGGGGCCATTATCTAGATTCAACTCTGTGTTTCCCAATATTGAGATAGAGTTTGTTGAACAGAGTCGTGAGCAGTTGGAGCAATCGCTGATTAATCAGGATGTTGATATTGGGGTAATGATTACCTCGAACATTCAACATACTGAGAAGCTGAACTCGATTACTCTGTTCGAGTCACGCAGGAGTGTCTGGTGTGCTACCAATCATCCTATGACAAAATTGGATGAGGTATCCATTTATGAAATCGGCCAGCAACCATTCATTCAGCTGGATATGGACGAGTCGCGACGTAACACCGATGAAATATGTGAGCTGTTTAGGATTCAGTTAAATCGCAGCATGGAAACTGCATCGGTGGAGGCGGTGCGTACTATGGTCGCCAATGGTCGTGGCGTAACCGTGCTATCAGATCTATTATTCCGACCCTGGACCCTCGACGGCGGTCGATTACAATCCCTGTCAATTAAAGAAATGATTCCCTCCATGAATATCGGCGTGGCTTTTTTGAAACAGCAAAAACCAAGAGCTGCGGTGGAACTATGGCTTGATTTTCTTAAACCAGATTACCTATCTGCCTGAGCGAGGATAGACCAGCCCGAAAGCCTGCAGGCATTGCGCTCTATCAATTCCCCATAGACAGTAGGATGTGGTGGGGGTCGGACCGCCTCAGTGGTGGTTTCTGTTGGTGTGATATTCTCCACT
>JBLHGU010000120.1:0-15321 GCA_047615875.1 Parasphingorhabdus sp. | reverse complement strand
TTCTTAAGCAGGTTAACAAACAAACCGATCTGGGCAAAGATTTACACATTATCGTTGATAACTATTCCACACACAAACATGAGAAAATAAAAAATTGGTTGAAAAGAAACAAGCGAGTACAACTACACTTTATACCGACCAGTTCATCCTGGCTAAATTTGGTTGAGCGGTTTTTTGGCGTACTTACACAGAAACAACTTAAGCGAGGTATATTTACATCGGTAAAAAACCTGGAGCAAAAAATAATTGAATACATTGATATACGCAATGAAAACCCTAAGCCTTTTGTTTGGACGAAGTCCGTTGAAGAGATCTTGGAAAAAGTTAATCGCGCACGTAAAGTTCTTGATAATATACAGTTAAACTAGGACACTACACTAGCTATTCCTAATTTCTTATAAATCCGCTTAATATGATCCGCAACTGTGTGTTCAGAGATATTTAAATCCTTCGAAACTTCACGCCTCGTCTTCCCCATAGCTATTTTTTGTAAGACCTCTATTTCCCTATCAGTCAATGGTTCAACCGTATCTTCGGGGGTAAGTGGAAGTGTTGCAGCATTCTGCGTGCTACAGATGAGCTTAGCGGTGGTTCACCTTTTAACATGCCGCGAAATTTTGTAGTCAGCTGTTCTTCAGTCTGTCCTTTCAGTAGGTAGCCGCCTGCCCCCGCCTTCAGAGCATCGAATAGATGTCTATCATCGTTGTAAATGGTACACATTACTATGTAGATGGCGGGATGTTTTATTCGTATTTCAGGTAAAAGAGATATTTCGTCACCATCGGGCAAATTGATATCTACAATTGCTAACTGAAAGCTCTGATCCGTTAGTTTTTGTCTTGCCTGGGCAAGGGTAGATGCTTCACTAATTTGAATGTCTGGAATTAACTTAAGCAAGATACCGCCGAGCATGTTACGTACGGAGTCATGGTCATCTATGATGAGTACTGTATAGCTATCCATTTTTAATCACCCGAGTTTCTCTGGCTAGGATTGTGTCAATCAAGCGGAATACTTATTATTAGTGCCAATTGATCAGGCTCTCTTAGCTCCCAATTAACCTGGCCATCTAATTCATTGGTTCTTGTGCGTATGGTAGAAAACCCAGTGCCCTCAACCAGGGACTTTGTTGTATCAACACCATTATTGCTCATCATAACCATTAAATGCTTTTGTGTAAGCTCGGCCTTTACCATGGCGCTAGTACAATTCGGAACCTTTATAATATTACTCAAAGCTTCACGTATTATGCGGCCTAAGTTCAGGCGTTGTCGTGGTTCTAGTACAACCTCCCTGATTAACTCATTTAACGGCCATTCCAGTTCAACTTGTGTGACTTCTATTCGCTCCATCGCTTCACTGCGCCAGTCTGCTAATGCATCACGTAAACTTACCTTTCGGTTGTCGTCCAGGGATTGAATTGTTTCTCTTAATAACTGCAACGAGTCTCGTGCAATTTGTCTGTCTTTCTCAGTTTCGGCTTCAATAGTTAGTGTTAAAAGCTTTGCTCCGACATCGTCATGCAAATCTCGGGTAATGCGCTTACGCTCTAGAGTAGCCCCCTGCTCTCTTGCTTCCCGTTGCTTCAGCAGGCTGCTGGCAATACCATGAATACTATCGACTAGAGTTGCATCGACTGGTCGGAATAATTTACTGCTGTTGTTTCTACCCTGTAACTCGAAATGTCCCTGATTACCAATGCCTGGCACCGCTAGCACAAAGCCATATTGATTTAATAGCTACCCTTCAATTGCCTCTTGTTGCCATTGTGTTGCAGCTGGTTTAAATATTCCATCAAATACGCCTACCCAACGTTTGGCAAAAGTCTGGGAATCTTCGGACTGCTGAAATATTTCAATCAATCGGGGCAGGTACTCTTCTGCTTTAGTTTGGGTGCCACTTGAAAACCAGTTTCATACCCACTGGCGAAGCGGAAAATATATCCACGCCACAAATATAACGGCGATACCTAAAGCCTCTAAAACCTGTATTTGCAACAGACTGACGAGCCCAATGTCTACCGCAATAATCAACAAACCCGATAGCAGCCAAAGCCAGCTTTTTAGCCACCACTGTTCAATATCAAATAGCCGATACTTTATAACCCCCAAAACAAAGCCAATAAACAGAAAAAGAAACACAAGATGGGCGAGCCATAGAGGCACCAGTGGAGGATGACCCAATATGGGTGGCAATATGTAGAGCAATAACACGCTGCCAGTAGAAAAGTAGACTGAAAACAAAAACCACAGTAACGAGGCTCTGGCTATTGGATCCTGATGACTCGCGCGCCACTGCTTAAACGTAAAATAAATCGATACCGCATAGGGCAACAGCATGAATGTATAGAAGGCGTGAAAAGGGAATTGCAGCGCCTGAAACTGCTCATTAATCCAGAATAATATTGGCGCGGCGATAATGATTCGAAACGCCGGCTGTTTCCCAAGACGGTTGGGATAGTGCCACAACAAACCAAGTAAAGAGCACGCGAAAGTGCTCATAGTTATGTGATTTATATTGTTTAGCGTGAAAAACCAGTCCGGGTCCATACACAGACCACGATGCCCATAGGCTGCAGAGGTCAGGCTGGCAAATACCAATAACACCCCACCAAGCGCCAGGATGCGAGTCGGCATTTGATCAGGTTTTCGACTCCACACGCCCACCCCAAATAGCAAACCCACTAAGGCGCAAAAATCGATAATCCAAAGGCCAATGGATAGGTCACTTAATTTTGTCTTGAATTTTTGTATCTCTACTATTTTGCCATTGGATTTGAGTGCTGTTACTCGCCCACCCGCAAGGACATTACAGACTGCTCGGTTATGATCAAATATCGCATTGTATTCCGCATAGGTTGAAACATTATCCGGCTCTTCAATTAGAGTCTTTGCAGCCAGGTTGTACTTAGTGAGGTTTGGTTGGTTAGAAAAAATAGCTGGAAAGTCAACAATACAAAGTAGCTAAAAATTGCCACGCTCAGGGTAAGTCGTGGGGAAGGCTCTAAGGAAAAACGGCTCACAATCACAAGTCTCAATAGACGGGACAATCTGGACAGGTCGGCCAGGATGGCCATACATGCTTTCTGCAGGGGTCTTTAGCGAACGCTTAGGGTATCGTAACTCACAATTCGTTACCAGTTCCTCGCTCCATAGTGGTTCAATTCTTTACAAGTCATCCTACTAATTACCCTTAAAAACTCTGGAAACAATTGTGTCTAATATGGATAAGTTGAAGGCACTAACCTGAAAATAACCGCGTTCGTATATTTCAGGCCAGTGAATCCATAGATTTCGATTCTGTTACCTGACTTCATTGATATAATCCGTCCTCTTTTTACGGAGATTTATCTACTCAATAGCAGTATAATCGCCGGTACGTTGCCGGCATTACACTTTGCATCGACCAAGTTACGCCAGATCGTGCTGTACATCCTGCTCAACAATAAGTCGTCCCGTTACAGTATTGAATACGTACCTATAAAGGGGTATTTTCTGCAACGCAGGGCTGGCTTCTACTAAGCCTTTTTTTACCCAACATAAGGAGTTACTTTTGAATCACCATTTCTTACGGATCTGGGAAGTAACTGACAAACCCATGCGATCAAACGACCGCATCTTCAACCAGGACAGTATTACTTCATGAAGGCCCCTCGCAGACTGCAACCATTGATCGACGATGGTCTTGTCGATGCCGTGCTGAGTCGATTAAAAAGTGGTAAGGAGGCGGATATTTTCGTGGTACGTTGTGGCGACGAAGAACGTTGCGCAAAGGTCTACAAAGATATTCAGAAACGCAGTTTCAAGCAGGCTTCTCAGTACCAGGAAGGGCGCAAGGTTCGCAACAGTCGACGCGCACGTGCGATGGAAAAGGGTTCCAGATACGGCCGAGCACAAGAGGAAGAAACCTGGCATAACGCGGAGATGGATGCGTTGAATCGGCTTGCTAACACCCCCGTTCGTATTCCAGAAAATTATGGATGCTTTGATGGCGTGCTGCTGCTGGAATTAATTTGTGACGAGGATGGTTACGTTGCGCCAAGATTGATCGATATTGATTTATCGCCGCAACAGGCCGTGGCACAGCACGCTGTGCTCATGGAGTATGTAAAGCACATGCTGTGCGCTGGGCTGGTACACGGCGATTTATCCGAGTTTAACGTTCTGGTAGATGATCAAGGCCCCGTGATTATCGACTTTCCTCAGGCCCTGGATGCTGCGGCCAACAACCATGCCGAGGTTTCGCTGAGCCGCGATGTAGAAAATATTACCAACTTTTATGGGCAATTCGCACCCGATCTCCTGCAAAGTCGTTTTGCCGAAGAAATGTGGGCATTGTATGCGGACGGGAAATTACTGCCAGAGTCTGTATTAACTGGCGAGTTTAAACGTGCTGAAGGCGCCGTTGATGTTGAATCAGTGCTAGACGATATACAAACCGTAATCGACGAGGAGGATGAGCGGCAGGCGCTTGAATCGATGGGAGTACATGGAGATTAATGGAGTGGTGGTTAGTTCGACGCCACTGTCGCACCGGATCGCTCAGTACCAGCTATCACAATTCTACGCATAATCCGACGATGGCCTGCATAGTCGTTCAAAGGATAGTGCATCGTTGTAAGATTATCCCATATGGCAACGGTGCCTGGCTGCCAACGCAGTCGATAGCAAAACTCCGCCTTAACACAGTGTTCAAATAGAAGGGTAAGGATTGTGTCAGACTCAGCCGATGTTAAACCTATAATAGACTCGGTAAACATTGGATTGACATAAATACCACGGCGGCCAGACTGTGGGTGAGTTCGAATAACCGGCTGAGAGATAGACGGCAATGTGCCTGAACCCTTGGCCAGGGCACCATATCCCAGGTCCTGTTCGCGACCGGCAAAAGATCTTCCGGTAAAACTATGCATTGCGCGAAGCGATTCTAAAAAAGACTGCATAGATGGGCTCAAGGCTTCGTAAGCGGCCACCATATTACAAAACAACGTATCGCCTAAATCCTCGGGAACCTCAATAGCGTATAGCAAAGATGCCATCGCAGGAGTTTCCTGATAACTGGTATCGGTGTGCCAGGCCCCGGCAAAATTATGCTCATCCTGTGGCTCTTTAATAACCATCATAATTTCAGGATAGCCCTCGAGACTGCCAATCAATGGATGCTTTTTCAGTTCACCCAAATGTTTTCCAAAGGTGATTTGCGCGTCTGGACTAAGTTGCTGATCTCGGAAGATTACTAAATGAGATTGCCACAAGCTTTGCTTTACTTTATTGACTACTGGAGATGGCATCTCATCAGCAAGATTTACCTCGCTGATTTCAGCACCCAGACCACCCACAAGGCGAGTAATTTTCATAATTGCATCCGCGATCGCTTAGATTAGGAGATAATTATAATCTTTCTGTCATGATTGTTCTTACCGATATAGTATAAAGCTTGTACTAGATTGAATTGGCAATGTGAATATGAATCACGTGAATGACATCGCATCAAACCCAGAATTGTTAGCAACTTATCAACGCGATGGCGTCGTCTGCTTGCGGGGTGTCATTGATAATGAATGGCTTGCTTGCCTGAGCGATGCCACAGATGACGCGATGCGCGAACCAGGACCGTTCAGCGAATGGTTCGGCGAGACCGATCCGCCAGGGTTTTTCGGAGATATCAATAGCTGGTGGCGTATCAAGGGATTCGAACACTTCATTCGGCAATCTCCAGTTGCGATCATTTGCGCCGGAATTATGCAATCGGCAACTGCCCGATTTTTCTACGATCAGTTATTGGTTAAGGAAATGGGTTGTGAGGATCGTACGCCGTGGCATCAAGACCAACCATACTGGTCAGTATGTGGTGGCCAGATAATTTCGATTTGGGTACCGATGGATCCGATACCTGAGGCTTCAAGTCTTGAGTATGTTGCCGGTTCTCACCGTTGGAACGAATTCAATCCGCAGCACTTTAGCGATGCATCACCTTACGCGGGGACCCACCTGCCGGCTTTGCCAGATATCGAATCCGAGCGGGATCGCCATAACATCCTGCGTTTTGAAATGGAACCCGGTGATGCGTTAGTTTTTCAGGCCATGATTGTGCACGGTGCACCGGGCAACCGCTCGGCCACATATCGAAGACGTGCCTATTCGACGCGTTGGCTTGGCGACGATGCCCGCTTCGCGGAGCGTCAGGGCGAGGTCGCAATGCCCAATTTCGCTACTGGCTTGGCTGATGGCGAGCCGTATTCAGGTGAGCGCTTTCCGTTGATATTCGGAGCATAAAAAGCCACCAAATCGAGTAGTGGTGCTTGGTTGGCAAGTTTTTATCTGCCCCGAGCGTCTAATAGAGCGAGTTGGTTTAAAATCATCACCAGCTGATTGATCTATTCAGGTTGTCCAATACCTGGTTTAAGGGCTCATCCCCTTCGCCCATAACAAATAAGCCGCCTTGATCTGCTGGAGCTAAAAGACTTTTATATCTACCATCTGCCAGTACAGACTCAGATACGCTTGATGGGCTGACATGCTGGGCATAAATTACCGACACTGGGCCCTTTTCCCCATCCAACACCATGTGAGCAGCTGGTCGGTTCTGTAACTGACATACTTCGGCGAGCATTACACTGCCTGGGCTGTGTACCAGACTACCGCCAAACCCTTTGATCAGTTTCACCACATCCTTATCTGCAACCCGGTCTCTTAAGTTGAGCAAGCCTGGGTGTTCTAGCACGTAACGCGATGCCGCAAGCTGAAAAGCGTTGGCAGCATTTTGTTGTTCCACCCTGGGCATAATTGTGAACAGCACCCCAAACATCAGGATGAGAAAAGTTGCTGCTGCTGCGAACATTGTGCGTCGTTGGCGAGTATCGACATCCATTTGAATAGAATGACGAAGTTTGATTCGTTGTTTCAAAGTGTCGGCATCTGGCATGGGCATTAACTGACGAATACCTTCATCAGTTGTCCTGATCTCATCGGCGTAAGTCGAACACTCGACACAGTTTGATTGGTGCGCCTGAAACGCAGTGCTAACACAATCCGGTTCGGCAAGACAGACCTTCCTGAATTCAATACAGTTCATGGTGCTTCTTTGTTGGTAGTTTCCACATCATCCGACAAATACTGCCGGAGTTGCTTTCTCGCCCTGAACAGGCGAGTCATAACACTGGTTTCCGAAATGCCCAGAACTTCTGATATTTCCCTACAACCAAATCCCCCAAGAACTTGTAACAACAATGGTTCGGTATACTTTTCATCAAGACTCCTGAATGCCTTTCGCAATGCAATGGTGTCAACCTGATTATCAGATACAGCTCGAATACTATCCCATTCGAGTGAGTCGAGATCCACTATTGTCAACTTTTTGCGTTCGAACTGGCGTGCGTACTCACGTCTGAATATAATAAATACCCAACTCTTGGCGCTGTTGACGTCACGTAGTGTGTGGATGGACTTCCACACTCGAATATACGTTTCCTGTATCAACTCCTCTGCTACCAGCTTATCGCGGCAGCGCCATATGGCAAATCGATAGAGATCTGCTGCAACCGTATCTATCAGAGCTTCGAACTTTTGATGTTTTTCACTCTGCGTAGATGATGAGACCGCCTTACTGCGGAATCTATTGCACACCAAATGCAAGCCTTTGGCCGTGTCGACGCTCATTACCACCAGTTATTGCTCATTGATTTTTGTGCCCTATATAGACCGTTGACTATCTATTTCGTTCCTGCGTTGTAATTTCGCTGCAATGAAGTGACTCAGTTGCCGGTCATCTACCTTATCGGGCCACGCTATTCAATGAAGAGCCAGGCGCCAGGGAAAGTTGGGCAATCTATTCGGCGTGTCCTGTGTAACTGGAAATTCCACCAGGAGTGAGTCATGAAAATGAGCAAAAGACCATTTAGTCCCAAGCTACTGACTATCGCCATACGCAATACTTTATTGGGCGCTAGCTCAATAATGGCATTGTCAGCCCCGACGATTACTTTCTCTGGAGATATTGATGATCTAAGGCATCAGATAGAACTCCTGATGAATAAAGTCGAACAACTGGAAACCCAGCAGAAAAACAATAGTAAACAAACCGAGGAGTTAAAGTCCCGTGCCATTGTGCAAGGGGCCAGCCCGGGTAGTTTCACAACATCCAACGGCAAGACCTCGTTTGAAGTGAGTGGCTACCTTAAGCTTGACGCCATCATCGATCTCGATGCCGACGTCGGTGATACATTTGTAGCTAGTTCAATTCCTACCGATGGCTCTGTCGTCTCGACAAAAAATCCCCATACCCGTCTACATGCCCGCCAATCCAGACTGCGATTCAAAACAAATTCAGAATTAGATGATGGAAAAAACCTTAAAACCCACCTGGAAGGAGACTTTTTTGGCGGTGGAGGAAATCAGAGTTTCTCTGGCTCAACATCGTTCCGAATCAGGCATGCCTATGCCAGTATCGACACAGCTTACGGCAATTTTCTGGCCGGTCAATACTGGACGAACTTCATGGACTTTGTCGCTTATCCTGGCACGGTGGACTTTTTTGGACCGGCAGGAAAATCCTTTAAACGCCAGGGACAACTACGCTGGACCATGCACAACGGCATGTCGTTTTCCCTGGAAAATCCCGAAACAGATGGGGTTGGCGCAGCTGGCCGACTTGGGGAATCCCGCGGTGGCATCGGCCAGGACGAAATGCCGGACACAGTGATCGCATGGCGTGGAGGCAATGGACCCAGTTTTTACGAACTTGCCGGGGTGTGGCGTCGTCTAGGCATCAATGGTGTGGCACCAGCTGGATCGGATCTTGTTGGTACACGAATTGATGTATCGAAATCTGGCTGGGGCATTAACCTCGCTGGTGGTTGGGATATCGGTAAGGCCAATATTAACGCCAGCACAACTTTTGGCGATGGCATAGGCAGTTACATCATAAACGGTTTCAGCAACGACCTTTTTGTCAATACCAACGGTAGTGTGGAAACTGTTGAGAGCATGTCTGTTAATGCTGCGGTAAAAATTAAATGGAACAAGAACACCAACTCCACATTTGCCTATGGACATTTTGAAAACGACATTCCCGCACGCTCAAACGGAATCGATTCACTAAGCACGTACCATGCCAACTTCATGTGGGGCCCCTGGCCAAGCACCGAACTAGGGATCGAACTGATGCACGGGCAATTGGACAATGCCGATGGTAGCAGCGGTGACGCGACCCGTCTGCAGTTTTCAGTGCAAAGGAATATTTAGTATAACCATGTTTATTAAAACAAAATCACAAATAAAACCTGCAATTTCTGTGATCGCAATCCTTTCCGATCACAGAAATTGGGTACTCGTAAGAGCTAGCAATAGATGAATCAAACTCAACCAGATCCACGACAACTGGCCAGCTCCATGCAATATGCCGAGTTACTCGTGTCTCAGGACAGGCTTATGTCAGCTGCAAGTTCGCTCGAGAAGGTTCTGAAACACCACCCTCTCGACACTCAAGTGTTACATAACCTGGGAGAATTATGCCGACTTACAGGCAGGTTGGATGAAGCCCTGCTTCATCTCAAGCAATGTCTTGTCGTAAATAATAAAGCTGCCGACACCTGGCATTGTCTCGGATTAGTACAACATCAAATGGGGAATGTATCGCATGCCATTGAATCCTATCGATGTGCGCTAAATATTACTCCTGAAGATGTTAATAGCCTTATAAATCTAAGCGCAATCCTGGCTGAACACAATTGTCTGGCTGAATCAAACAGGCTTCTAGAACAGGCGATTGAACTGGATACTACAACACCTAATGCATGGGTTAATCTTGCGGCAAACTATTTCGAACAAAATGAAATTCAACAATGTCTAGACACCCTTAGACAGGGACTGAAAGCAAATCCTGATAATTGTATTTTATTGAGCCAGCTCTCCGCCAACTTACGACATATTGGAGATATCACTGAAGCGAACAAGATCTGTAAGCGGTTGATGCTGCACGCTGAGGAAACAAGCCACCGACTGGAATGCATTCACGTACTGGAACAACAACAGGAATTTACTCAGGCACTACGTCTGGTGCAGATCTGGACCAATAATGAAAGCGTAGATCTAGACCTAACACTTGCCCATATAAGGCTACTCAAACACTGCGGAGACGACGAGTTAGCCAGGAGCAAGCTGAGTGTCTTATTAAAAATATATCCTGATAACACCAACGTTCAATTAACAGCCGCAGACTTTTTTCTGCGCAACAGAGAATTTACCAAAGCGAAAACTCTTCTGACCAATGCAACGAACCAACAGCCCGATAATGCTGCTGTATATTTTAATTTGGGTGTCCTTGAGCAGATACAGGGTAATTACCAGTCTGGGGCAAAGCACCTAAGTAAGTCATTATGGATTAATCCACTATTTGGACGAGCCGCATACAACCTTGCGTTAAACCAGAACCATTCTGAAACCGCAACGCTAACTAAAGTGATTAATGAAGGACTAGCAAATCCCGCGACTAATCTCGACAGTCGAATTAATTTTCATTTTGCCGCCGCCACACTATTAGATCGGCAGGAACAGTTTGAGCAGGCATTCTCTCATCTTGAATCTGGTAACAACTTGTTACACCGATGCGCGCCCTTTAACAAAAAATCATACGAGCAAAGAATTGATGCATTGATAAGATCATTTCCCTGTCACGGGATTGATATAGAAATGTGCCAGACAGACGAACGACCAATGCCACTATTTATCATAGGAATGCCACGTAGTGGATCAACGTTAGTCGAGTCGATTGTCGGCAACCACCCTAAGGTTACCAGCATGGGTGAAAGTTCGGTCCTGAAAAAATCAATCATAAATGGCGAAACCCGGGACAATTTGTACCGCCCCATTATCCCGGATCTGATGGGGTCGATACGGCAACACTGGCAAGCTTCGGTACACTTATTAGTCGGTTCTGCTCAATTAGCCTGTGACAAAATGTTGGGCAACTTTCTGCTTCTGGGACACATTGCCCAACTGTTTCCAGGCTGCAAGGTTATACATTGCGTACGAAACCCCATCGCCACCGGCTTGTCCTGCTATATGCAGAACTTTGATCACGGCATAAGATTTGGCAACCATCTCGGTGATTTCGCCTTTGCCTATCGTATATATCGAAAACTAATTCAGCATTGGAAGCGCTGTTTGCCAATACATCTAATTGACATTCAGTACGAAAACCTGGTTAGCGATACTGAAAACGAAACTCGCCGCCTGCTTAATCGTTGCGAGCTTGAATTCGATGACAAGTGCTTGCAACGCCAGCGGCACGGATTTC
This sequence comes from Parasphingorhabdus sp., assembly GCA_047615875.1. Lineage (GTDB taxonomy): Bacteria > Pseudomonadota > Gammaproteobacteria > Arenicellales > CAJQKF01 > JBLHGU01. The sequence goes on along the minus strand of JBLHGU010000120.1, from coordinate 4,026 downwards.
ACACCGCGAGCTTTCAACAGGTGTCACGGCCGGTGTACCAGAGTTCGATTTCTAATTGGAAAAATTACTCTAGTCATCTCAAATGTCTGGAGCCACTAATTCAGCAGGAGGTGTTGGCATGAAATTTGTGATCTTTATACTTGGAATATTTGTCGGACAAAAAGCAACTGCCGGCAATGATCAGGAAAACGGTCTTAAGGTTGGTGTCCAAATTAGCCCGATCAGTGGTAGTGCGGAAAAGCCGCGACGCCATCTTAGATTTCGCAACCCCGCCAATCTTAGCAATAGTGAAGCGGAGCGTATTTACACCATAATTCGTAACGCTCTGGCAGATGGTTATGGCTCATCTAAGCTACCAGAAATTGCGGACTACCAGAATTGGCAACGCTTTAATTCTGCACCCTACCTTTCAGCCACCCACGGCAATCATTACCTGAACAATTACGGTAATGAATTGTCTTCGGATTATGCAACCCCTCAGTCGGTTAATCGCTTACCCGTTGGATCTGTCTTGGCTAAAGACAGTTTCTCCATCACAGACACCAGAGAAATCATTCTTGGGCCCCTGGCTATTATGACAAAAATGCCCAGCGGTTTTAACCGAGTGACCGGAGACTGGAAATATATGGAGGTTCGAGCAGATGGCAGCATTGTTGGCGAGACCAATGGTAAAAATGCTGCGAAGGTTGATTACTGCATTGCTTGCCACCTTGCACGGGGGAAATTTGATCATCTGTATTTTGTACCTGAAGCGTCCAGGAATTAAGGCTATGAGGTCGGTATATCGAAGACTTGATATTTCGTCGAAATCCTCAACCAATAAGTACTATTTATTTTTAAATTATCGAACCTTGTCGTATATGTGTAGCCAGAGTGTAGATGATGCACGCCTTTATTAGTGTCAGCTTGTTGGGGGCAATGTTATTGATTGTCAATAATGCTAACTCCCAGGATGCAGAATATCCAGGCAACCCTGTGGTAAGTGGGGGTTCAATTGTTGTAGCTATGGAAGGAGTCCGCGTCTACGACGTGAGCGACTTATCATTGCAATGGAAAAAATTTCAGGAGTTAGACGTCGACAGCATTGTTATAGATAAAAACACTATATATGCATCTAGTAACATTGGCGTCCACTCACTTCGGCTTAAAGATGGTAATCAGAATTGGTTGCATTCATTGCCGGGACGTGCTTTTGGTGCGGTCGTGCATAACAATATCTCCTATCTAACTGACGATACCGGCCACCTGGTTGCGCTAGATGCACAGTCTGGGAAAATGCTTTGGCAGAGAACTTTTAGTCAGTGGGTGTATCCCCCTGCCATACACAACGAAAATTTATATTTGGGCGGTAGAGAGGGAATGCTCTATGTCATTAATGCTGAAGATGGTCGCATTGTGTGGCAAAAAGAATTGCATCAGGAGCTGGTAAATCACCCTGTTGTTACTCAGGGAGGTGAAATTATTATCACCTTGTTTAGTGGCGTTACGCAGTTACTTGAATCGAAAACAGGCGAGATTAAGTGGTCACATAATGACGGAGTAGCCAGTCAATCTCCCCTTATATCAAGTCGGCGGCTGTACTTTCCCGGCTTTGATGGAGTTTTACGTGTTCGCAGTGAATCATCCGGAGATCTTATATGGCAACAGAAGACCCATGATGCCCTAAGTCTGCTGCCACTGGTAAATAGCAAGTATGTCGTTGTTTCAGATCAAAATGGCGAAACAGTCAGACTTGATCCCGAAACGGGTGCTTTGCTTGAACGATTTACCCTCGGGTCCGGAACTACCTTAAGTCCAATTCAACGCAAGCATCACCTGCTCTGGTTTTCAACGTCGGCTAATTCTTATGGCGAGGAAGCGAGGGTGATATTAACCAGTCGAGATATCGACTAACTCATAGACAATGTATGACAAGTGGAGATTAGTATGAAAAAGTTTATTGTTTTGTTCGGATCGCTGGCATTACTTTTAGGTGCTACGACAATATTTGCCCAGGACGCACCGTTTGGTGATCCAGTCAGTGTTAAATATTCCAAAAAACTGTGGAATGTCTTGAAGAAGGAACGATTGATTGGGCCAGATGCCATTTTTTCAAAACCCTATAAGGGCACCCACCCACATGGGGCAGTACTTGATACCATAAATTCCCGTGTAACAGTGCGCGGGCATAATGGTCTTGTATTCGTAAAGCGCAATTACGGTGGCGAAGGGGCTACAGTAGCAAGTGTTAGTACGGATCCGGCTAAGCATCTTAAGGCCATTACAGTGATGTTTCAGCGTGAAGATGGCTACGACTCAGATAATCAGAACTGGTTCTGGGCCAAGTATCTGGTAGATGGTAGTCTGGATAAAAACCCTAAAGGCATGGCACTAGCCGGGCGTGTTGCCAAGGGTAAATCAAAGGGCTGTATTGCCTGTCATACGGCGGCGCCTGGTGGTGATTATCTGTTCTTGAAGTAGTTTTACAGAGCTATATATAATCAGTGGTTGGGCTCTGTTGAGTGTTGGAGCCCAACCAGAACGAGGAGACTATTAATGCGTGCAGAAATATCTATATCGAGAAGACTATTTTTACAGCGATCTACCGGTTCGTTGTTGTGCTTATCAGCGATAAACCTAAATACTAGCCAGGCGGCATCGGAACTGCCTAAGCTGGAGCAGCAATCCGAAGCCGCAGTACAACTGGGTTATAGTCACGACGCCAAGTCCGTTAATACCGGCCTCTTTCCAAAAAGAACTGGGGACGGATCTGAACTACAGTTTTGCAATACCTGCCAATTTTTCAGCGAAGCCGATAACGGTTGGGGACATTGTGCGATATTTCCTGAAAATTCCGTCAACTCACAAGGATGGTGTAATAGTTGGTACAGCCGGGTATAACTTAGATTAAGCACCCATTCAACACAGCAGTTTTACTCTTCACCAGATTAATACGCAGATTATTTACAACACATTTATTCAAATAAGGAAGAGGCGACGGAGGTCAATGTTACTTGCGCAGGCAATAGTCGCGTGCGCTTGACCTAGTGGGCCATGCGGCAAATTAGCCTGCATATCTCACCAGTCGGTCTAATGTGCATGAGTTTTACCCGCACCGATAGCAATAACACCGTAATCTCCACAATTGTGGTCCGCAAACGTGCCAGATTCATACCGGCTTAAAGCAAGATCGAGGATAACTACAAAACCTAACACCCGACACAAGATATTTTCCGGAACAATATCTTGTGCTTGCAGCATAATTTGAATAAGTAGTATGTTACCCCGCTCTACCCAACACTTGCGGTGTTGTGCTTTTTCGACGGGTTATATGACAGTATTTCAGCAGGGTCTCATATTAACTATAACTTCCAGGCGAGCTGTGCAACATAATGCTATAGGACTGGGTTTAGTGGTTCTACATGGGATATTCAACCCCATCTCCTGTATATCGCAGACCTAACTCGATCAGTAAGAATTCCAAATGAATCGCGCAAACAGAAGCACCATCGCTGCATGCTTTCTTATCCGCTACAGCAGGTTGTGCCCATCGAATTTTGCTACCCGCCTGAGTTTACCACCTGGTTTGGCAGGTGTATGGGAGTAGATAGTTACTATATGTGAAGTTAACTATAAAGTGGGCAATAATTATTCGTCGCCGAGTTGAGGTATATTATTACTATAATAGTTCCTACCAATTGAAGGCCGTTAGAGATGGTTATCAAAAAGAAACAAACTGTTCAGAAAAAGCAAGAATTCCCCATTGTTGCTTTGGGTGCTTCCGCTGGAGGGTTGGAGGCCTTTGAATCTTTTTTTAAGGCTATGCGACATGATAGTGGTATTGCATTTGTTCTCATTGCCCATCTCGATCCAACTCATGTCATTCTTCTACCTGAACTGGTACAAAAGCGCTCTAAGATGAAAGTTCATCAAGTTGCTGATGGTATGAAAGTACAACCTAATTACGTATACGTAATCCCACCCAACAAAAACCTTTCGATTCTGCATGGTGTATTGCAGTTTTTCGATCTGACTCAGCCGAGAGGG
>JBLHGU010000119.1:0-15414 GCA_047615875.1 Parasphingorhabdus sp. | reverse complement strand
TCCATTCTGGAACTGGTGGAAGGCGGAATGAGTGCCGAGCAGATCGTCGATCTCGCTGGTTGCGTGGAACAGGCTGGTGCCAGTTTATTGGATTCAGGTATTGGTTGGCACGAAGCAAGGGTGCCTACAATTATGTTTGGAGTGCCCCACGGAGCATTTGGCTGGGCTACCAGACGGGTTAAAGATGCGGTCAATATTCCGGTTATAGCCTGTAATCGAATTAACAGTCCAGAGGTTGCCGAGAGACTAATCTCGGATGGTGATGCGGATATGGTTTCCATGGCGCGCCCTTGGCTTGCTGATGCTAGTTTTGGTGAGCGAGCGAGACTAAATCAGGCAGATAAGATCAATACCTGTATTGCTTGCAACCAATCCTGCCTGGATGCAATTTTTGTCGGTAGAACGGCCAGCTGTGTTGTGAACCCACGTGCCTGTCGCGAGACTAGCTTGAATGTTTCCAGGGTTACGTCACCACGGCGTCTGGCTGTGGTGGGTGCAGGTCCGGGTGGTTTGATGACGGCAATGACTCTAGCTGAGCGAGGCCACAAGGTTGATCTGTATGAGTCGGAAAGCCAGCTTGGTGGGCAGTTTAATCTTGCTCGCCAGGTTCCAGGTAAGCAAGATTACGGTGAAACCATTCGTTATTTTTCAAATCGATTCGCCGAATTTGATCAACTAAAGGTGCATCTGAATACTACAGTAACAGCACAGCAGCTAGTTGAAGAGAGATTCGATGAAATTGTGCTGGCTAGTGGTATTGCGCCTCGTGTTCCACAAATCGATGGCTCTGATCATGCCAGAGTCGTCGGATATGTCGATGTGTTGCGTGGACGGGTTGAGTGTGGACCACGAGTTGCTATTGTTGGCGCTGGCGGAATTGGCTTTGATGTGGCTGAATTTCTCACCGCCAACGCAAAACATGGTGTGGATGTTGAGCATTATCTACAGGACTGGGGCGTGTCGAGAGGATGGGAAATAGCCGGTGGACTGGAAATGCAATCGGTAAAACCGAGAATCGACCGCCAAGTTTTTCTTTGCCAGCGAGGTAGTCGTGTTGGTGCGACTCTAGGTAAATCTACTGGCTGGGCCCTGCGCGCAGGTTTACAGGCTCGAGAGGTTGAATTTTTGTGTGATGTTAGCTATCAGCGAATTGATGATGATGGATTGCATTTATTGATTAATGGAGAACCACGATTGCTGGAGGTAGATCAGGTGGTTATTTGTGCTGGGCAGGAATCGCGTCGTGAATTAGAGCCTGGGCTTTTGGCTGCGGGTGTGCCGGTGCATTTAATAGGAGGAGCGCGTGAGTCGAGTGGGCTGGATGCGCAGCGGGCCATGCGGGAGGGGTTTGAGTTGGCTTTGGGGTTGTAACATTGTTTGAGCGTTAGAATATTTAGTGCTGGGGGAGGATCCGTTAGACTCCACCTGTCAGAACACGCGGTGAATACTTCCATGTACGCTCGGCATCAGCATCCCTGCTGATGACGGTTCTGACAGATGGAGTCCAACGGATTTCGAGAGATGGCTCATAGTTGGAAAGTATGCCAACTAACTTTTTGGGTTGGCGTGATTGGAATATTTGGCGATTAATAGACCGCTGGCGGTGATGATTATGCCGCCTGTTATAGTTTGCCATGTGGGGATTTCTGACCATATGAACCAGCCAGCGATGGCTGCGAAAATGAGTATGACGTAATCAAATTGCACCAGGAAACCGGCTTCGGCGAAACTGAAAGCGCGGGTCATCAGATATTGTTGGCAGCCGGCTACCAGGCCTATTGTGATCATCAAAACTAAATTGAAGTTGAATTCGAGTTGCCAATCTGTGCTTATCAGCCAGATTAGGCATATTACAGCGGAGCTACTGTTATAAAACATCGCTATGGTTGCCGCGTGCTCTCGTAGGCTGAGTTTTCTGAGCCAGATGGAAACTAGAGCGCCGAGGATTGCGCCAGCAATTGCGATCAGGGTTCCCAGGCTGAGGTCTTGTCCTTCGGGCCTGACAATTAGAAGAGCGCCGGCAAATCCTCCTGTAACAGCGAATAACTTGACTCGCGTTATTTTCTCACCAAGTATCGGTAGAGAAAGTAGTACGACGAATATCGGTGCGGTATACGAAAGAGTTATGGCATCAGCAAGCGGGATACTTCCAATAGCATAGAAATAGCATGCGATTCCAGACAGTCCAAAAACGGAACGTAGTGCATGTTGCAGGGGCTGCTGGGTACGTAAAACGGATAAGCCGCCTGCGCGTTGTAAGATAAAAAGTAGGGGTATTAGTGAGCCGGCAAAGCGAAAGAATAATATTTCTGCTAGCGCCTCTTTATCGGACACCAGTTTGACTATTATGGTCAGGATAGCCATGCCCAGCAGGCTTGCCAGCATGTAGGCAATGCCACGCAGTGGTTGATTTGAGGTGATTACCACATGCTTCTTCATTGCGGAGTTAATAAACCTAATAACTAATAAGACAAAGGCTGCTTATAAGATAGAGATTTTCTATTTATAACTGCTGTGAATCATTCGATATCTAGCCTTGATATAGGGAATAACGATTGAGATTAGTGACAATTCTAGAGGTGTAAGTCAGGAGAAACTAAGAAGCCGTTATGCTACAGTTGTTGGCCTTAACAATATACCCAATGAGAGTAAGATGTCCGTATATAGAATAACAAGATTTGCTTCCACCGATATGGATAAGACGTCGGCGGCATTAGAAAATTTGCGAGGCGATATTGAAAGTGCGGGCGCAGATTTTATCGATATAGTGTCGTATGAGAATGGCAAGGGCGTGATTCTTGCAAAGTATCCAGATCAGGCGGCGATGGATAATGCGGCATCGATCGCTCGAAATGTATTCAAAAAATTGATTGACGAAGGGCTTGTTGATGGGGACTCCATTCATCCTCATGCCGGTGTCGTCGTTAACTCCTTCTGATTTTTCTCTGTCTGATCGGGAATTTGCCGATCAGGACTTTAAACTAAGAAATTTAAAGTTGATCCGCTAGTGAAAAGACATGTTCGTCGTGGATGTTAAGATTGCGCAATGCCTCCGCAAGTTCACGGACATAGTCGACATTCTTGCCACTTGGTCCAACTGAATCACGAATCTGTGCAGCAATCTGTTCTATTGGCGCATCACCCAGAAATGCAAAGTTTCCCACCTGTGCGATGTACACGATACCCGTTGTAGTCTGGCCGTCGTCTAATTCCAGCTGTACAGAAACGCGTTCATAGCCGTTCTTCTCACGGTGGTCCAGGTCAGAGAATGTTTTCGATAATGTTTCAGGATCAATTAAAAAGGCAACACCTTCGCATTCACTGCCTGACTCAGGTACTAAGGTAACAACCCGCCCTGGAGCTTCCGGGGTGCCTCGGTGATCGTGGGATCCTTGCCAAAAGCGACGAGTGTATCCGTGTAGGCGTGCTCTTGCTTTCTGTACATAGTCGAAGCCTGGCCGCCAAATGATAGAGCCATAGCCGAATACCCAGACTGCCTGCTGCATAGCTGAACCTGCCATTAATATGATCTCGCCAATAAATGGCCTGAGTTCTGATATTGAAACTGTGTGGAAAATGCGTGCATTGCCAAGTGTTTATCCGTTACGGTTCTGTTTGATTAAGATCGTTGAGAATATCGATATTGTAGTTGGCAACTGAAGGTCATCACAATGCCAGCAAATTGCCTTAGCTTATATTCACGCACTTGCCACAAGAACTATTTTGGTACTATTCGTTGATTGAAGCTAGAAAATTTCTTTAAACGAATATAGGAGAGCTTACAGGAATGACTCATGTGGTAATCGTTGGTGCTGGGCCTGCAGGCCTATACTGCGCCTATTTATTGAAGAGGGAATTTGGCGATTCAGTAAAAATTACTATTCATGAACGCAACCCGATAGATACTACCTGGGGCTTCGGGGTGGTGTTTTCTGAGCAGGCACTGGAATTTCTCGCAAATTACGATTCATCCACTCATGCATTGGTTACGCCCTACTTGCAAAGCTGGACTGATATACATCTGCAACTAGAAGATCAGCGAATTGTATTGGATGGAATTGGTTTTACGGCGATGGATCGATTGACTCTATTGCGACTTTTGCGCCAGCAGCTTTCTACTCTGAATGTGCAACCAGTTTATTCAAGCAATATACAATCCTATCAGGAGATTTCTGCAGCGGATCTAGTTATTGCCGCGGATGGTTCGGGATCATTATTGCGTCAGAGCGTTGCAGAAGAGTTAGGCGTGCGCCAGGAAAGTCATCCTAATTATTTTATATGGTATGGCACCGAGCAGGAGTTTCCCTGTTTAACCCAGACATTTAAGTCCTGGCAAGGCGGGTTCTACAATGCCCACCACTATCGGTATGCGCCCAGAAAAAGTACATTTATTGTAGAAACCGACTCAAATTCCTGGCACGAAACAGGTTTTGACTCGATGAATGAAACCGAGACCAGGGAATATCTTGAAAAAGTCTTTGCCAGTGAGCTTAAACAGCACAAGCTGATTTCTAATCGATCCAGTTGGCGTAATTTTCCCCGTATGAGCGTTAAGAGTTGGTCTGCCGGCAATTTAGTATTATTAGGGGACGCACTTCATACAGCGCATTTTTCCATAGGCTCCGGTACACGGTTGGCATTGGAAGACGCAGTTCAGCTGGTTAAATCCCTGGGAGAGTTTCGTAATGACTGGCAATCAGCTTTGCAGAACTATGAAATTCGACGCCGACCACGGGTCGAAAAGTTGCTTGAGGCGAGCTATTTGAGCATGGATTGGTATACAGATTTTCCAGGGCATATGGGTCTGCATCCATTGGAATTTGCCTACAGTTATCTACAACGCTCAGGTAGATTGGATGACGCGACCCTTGCCAGGATCGCGCCTCGATTCATGGATGAATATCGCCATCACAAGCAATGGTCAGGTTGTTAATTCTGCCAAAAGTACTTGCTGGCTTCCTGAGTTATCTGACGACGAGTTAGCCCTATGTCGGTAAGTGAATCGTCACTTAGATCCTTCAATAAACGTCGCTGAAGGGCTCTTCGATACCAGAAAGTAATGGGTAGATCAGGTTTTTGAGTGTTTTCTCGCAGCCACTCAAAAAAGTCCATCCGGGTTGCAGGATGATTTTCAATAGCATAAGATTTCATAATTGATCACCGATTAAGTTACGGGTTAAAAATATGGCCATTAGCCAGCCACTGGTGGATATTATCTATATTATCGAAGCCTGGAACAAACGACTTCTAGTCATGTCATGAATTAGAAAATATAATACGTAATGCGACGAAAGTTACCCTCACTAAATGGTTTAAAGGCGTTTGAGGCGGCTGCTCGATATTTGAGCTTTACCCGTGCTGCTGATGTTCTGTTCGTTTCGCAGGCAGCTATTAGCCATCAAATAAAGTCTCTAGAGAACCAATTGGGGGTGCAATTGTTTAAACGTAAAACTCGTGCACTCGAACTAACCGACGCTGGCCGCCGCTTGTACCCAAGAATGCAGCAGGCCTTCGATTTGATGGAACAGGGTGTGTTGGAAATTAAGCAACGTGAGCAGCGCCAGAGCCTGACTATTTCCACCTTGCCATCGTTCGCCTCGGGTTGGCTGGTACCCCGCCTGGGCAGGTTCTCTAGTCAGTACCCTGGTATTCAGGTTCGACTCGATGCCAGTACAACATTGAGTGATTTTCTAACAGAGGATGTTGATGCCGGAATTCGGTACGGGCTGGGTAAATATCCCGGCCTGCATACCGAGCACTTGATGGATGAGGATCTATTCCCGGTCTGCAATCCCTTACTGGCTAAAAAACTCCAGTCCATAGCGGATCTCGAGCATATTGGCCTGTTGCATGAAGACGATTACAGTCAATGGCAGGCCTGGCTGGAAGGCGTAGGAGAGGCGCAAATTAACTGCCAGCGTGGTCCCGTATTTACAGATGGCAATATGGTGATTCAGGCTGCTATAGCCGGTCAGGGCATAGCGATGGCGCGAAGTGGTTTATGCGAACAGGCATTGTTGGAGAGGCGACTTATCAGACCTTTTGAAAGAAGCTTGCCAGCGCCGTTTGCCTACTATCTGGTTTATCCTGCGGATTATGCCGCAAGACCTGGAATTCAGGCCCTGAGTCGGTGGTTGCGTGAAGAAATTCTCGCTGTGGACCTGGGTAGCAATGAATAGAACCACAGTTTTTAAGCTGGCAACCGCCGAGACTCTAATCTGGGCCATCTCTTTTTATATGTTTCCCGCTATGTTTCCTTATTGGGAACAGGATCTCGGTTGGGATAAAACAACTTTGTCCGGTGCCTTCACCATGGCATTGTTGATTTCAGCCTTCGCATCTCCCATAGCAGGTCGCTTAATCGATCGGGGGCATGGTCGATTGGTGCTGGTGGTAAGCACTCTGCTAATTGCTGGCGGATTGTTAGTATTAAGTTTTGTTAGCCAGCTATGGCATTTTTATCTGGCCTGGGCATTGATTGGTGTGGCTATGGCCGGCGGCCTTTACGAGGCCTGTTTCGCCTTCGTGGTATGGTTGGCTGGCGTTAACGCTAAACGATTTATTACGACTATCACTCTGGTAGCGGGGTTTGCCGGAGCTGTGTCATTTCCCAGCGTGTATTGGCTTACAGAATTAATCGGCTGGCGCAACTGCTTGTGGGTATTCGCAGGGGTTGCCGTTGTGATTATTTTGCCGTTGTTTTTATCGCTACCTGTTAAGCGTCAAGCGCCTGCAGATAGCCAGGAACATGATGGGCATCACACCATCGGGCAGGCTATACGGTCACCATTATTCTGGTTGCTGGCGATAGGGTTTTCGTTAATTGGCCTTGAGCATGGAATGATAATTTCTCACTTACTGCCGATACTATATGACCGAGGTATAGCCGCAGAACATGCGGTCTTTTATGCTGCCTGTATCGGCCCCATGCAGGTTTTTGGTCGCCTGGTAATGGTGGTATTGCAACGCCGAATCGATATGGTGATTATTGCAATGGCAGGTAGTCTTATAATGCTGCTGGCAGTACTGGCGTTGAAGTTTTCTATCGCGCTGACCGTGTTGGCCCTGCTTTTTGTTTTATTGCATGGAAGTAGTTATGGAATCTCCAGTATCACGAGACCTGTTCTTACCATAGAGTTTCTTGGCAGTGTAAATTTCGGAGCCATTTCAGGACTTATTGGGGCACTGTATATGACTATGATCGCTATTGCCCCACTTCTTGCGGCCGTTATCTGGAGCACCTCAGGCTATGACTGGGTGCTTATTCTTAGTGCCGTAATATGTATGATTTCATTCCTCTGTCTATTTGCTCTATCTAGAAAGTCAATGAGTCAGGTTAGCGACAGATAGCAATGATTATCTACCTCTATGGAGTTGCAACTAAATGAAGCAAATCGAAGCATCGCTGATCGTGTTGCCTGATTGGGCCACAATAATCCTGCTATTGTTGGCTATAGCCACATTGGTGCTTTTTACGCTATGGATACGCTCTCGCGTCACGCTTAGCGCAAAAATGGAGTCTTTTGCCGAATGTAGACAGTCACTAGCTGTCGCTGAAGAGCGCTGCCGGCAGGCGGAGGGCTGGATTGAGCGATATCAGGACCTGCAAGATGTTAACCAGGACTTGTTACAGGAAAATAGCCGTTGCAAGGCTGAGCAAGCACGTCTATCGGAAGCCCTGCGACAATCCGGACAGCAAGCGGGTGAGCAACAGACCATGTTGAATGAAGCGAAGCAGCAATTCAGTAGTGAGTTTGAGCTTTTGGCACAAAAAATATTTGATGAAAAGGGTCGTCGACTCACAGAACAAAGTCAGGCTGGGCTAAATGAAATTCTGAGCCCGCTTAAGCAGCAACTGGATGGTTTTCGCAGTAAGGTCGAGGAGGTGTATCGCACAGAGGGGCAGGAGCGTTCGACGCTTAAAAGTCAGATCGAGCAGCTTGCCAGGCTGAATGAAAAGGTTACCACCGAGGCCGGTAATCTTACGCGGGCGTTGAAGGGCGACAGCAAGTTCCAGGGTAACTGGGGTGAATTAATTCTGGAACGTGTATTGGAACAGTCGGGGTTGCGCGAAGGCCATGAATTTGAGCGCGAGGTCAGCTTTACTGATGCAGACGGCCAACGATTACGTCCTGATGTTATTGTTCATCTGCCGCAGGGTAAAGATGTGGTTGTGGATGCCAAGGTATCTTTACTCGATTATGAAAAGTTCACTAATGGTGACGAGCCTGATGTTCGTGACAAGGCACTACGACAGCATGTCCAATCCATAAAAAACCATATCAACTCCTTGAGTAAGAAGCGTTACGAGGATATTGTACAAATTCGCTCGCTTGATATGGTGCTCATGTTTATCCCTATTGAAGCGGCTTTCTTATGTGCGGTCGAAGCACAACCTGATTTATTTAATCTGGCCTTTGAAAAGAAAATTGTTGTAGTAACACCAACCACACTACTCGCTACTTTAAGAACAATTGAGCATATCTGGCGCTTCGAACGACAAAATGTGAATGCGCAGAAAATAGCTGATAAGGCCGCCAGTATCTATGACAAGTTCCGCGGTTTTGTTGAAGATATGGAGCGTATTGGCAGTCAGCTCGATGTCACTCGTAAGAGTTACGATAGTGCGATGAATAAACTTTCCAGTGGCAGAGGAAATTTGGTAAGGCAAGCACAGGATTTTGTCGATATGGGTATTCGAGTGAAGCAAAAATTACCAGATCATTTAGTTGAAAATGATGAGATGGAATCACAAGATCTATCAACACAATGAATAAAGTTCGGCTGGCTGATCTATAGGCGACCAACTCAATGGTTTGATGTCGTTTAATTTACAGCTTGCTCTTCGGCTTTTCAGAATAATGCACCGCTCTATTAATGTGATGAATGATTCCCGGAGGGGTGTTACATGACTGCTGTTGGATTTATTGGCCTTGGAAACATTGGCGGCAAACTGGCTGGAAGCCTGTTAAGAAACGGTGTCGATCTAACTGTTCGTGATCTGGATCGCGAAGTGGCTGCTCCCTACCTGTCACAGGGTGCAAAATGGGGAGAAAGTCCTAAACAAATGGCAGAGTCGGTGGATATCCTGATTACCTGCCTACCTAGCCCTGAAGCTAGTGCGGCCGTTCTGGAGGCTGATGATGGTGTATTACAGGGACTAGGTCCCGGCAAAATATGGGCTGAAATGAGTACCACCGATCAGGCTGAAGTGACACGATTAGGGGCTAAAGTGAAAGCGGTCGGAGCAGATCCAGTGGATTGCCCGGTATCTGGTGGATGCCATCGTGCGGCAACCGGCAACATTGCTATATTCGCAGGCTGCGATCGCGCTATTTTTGAACGGATGTTACCGATTCTGACAACTATGGGCCGACGTATTTTGCATACCGGTGAGCTGGGCTCTGCATCGGTCTTGAAAGTCATAACCAATTATTTAGCTACGGCTAACTTACTTAGCTTATCCGAGGCGCTGGTAACATCTAAAGTTGCCGGGATGGATCTGAATACTACCTACGAAGCCATTCGAATTAGCTCGGGTAATTCTTTTGTTCACGAAACCGAAAGCCAGGTTATTCTAAATGGCAGTCGCAATATAAGCTTTACAATGGACCTGGTTTGTAAGGACATCGGCTTGTTTAGTGACGTGGCAAAGCGTGGAAATTTAGACCTGGAACTGGCGCCAGTGATGGTGGATATATTCAAGGACGGGCAAAACCGTTTTGGACCCCGAGAGTTATCACCTAACATAATTAAACGTCTCGAGGAAGCTGCAGGTGTAGAAATTCAGGCACCTGGATTTCCAGAGGAAATGTTTGACGACGAGCCTGAAGAACCCGGTTATGAAGTTAAGGTCCGCGGTCTGGAACGCACTCTTTAGGCCAGTGTTTCCTGGTTAACTGATCCTATTGGGCGACCGATCAGATGTGTGGGTTAGACTTCAAGGGCAGCCATTTGTTTGAGTCGCCAATCGCCCGGGTAGTTCCAAAGTGACGCAGGCGCCACTATTCGCGCCATTGCTGATAGATATCTGACCATCATAAGAATGCACAATATCTTCAACGATACTTAGACCGAGCCCCTAGCCGTCAGTGGATTCGTCCAATCTGCGGCCTGGTTAAAAAACTCTTTCACTTTCTGATGCAGCAATGCCTGGACCGTCGTCACAAATTTTCATCCACACCCTCGAACCAGTTGAAAAACACTGAACCTGAATGGTTTCATTTGCCCATTTACAAGCATTATCTATTAAATTGCCAAGCACCTCTTCAAGATCCTGAGCTTCCAGGTTGGTCAACAGATTGTCCTCACAGTTTATCCACTTGTTGACGTGTTTGATCACCCTCTGTCCCCGGGTGTGCGTTACGTATGATGGTCAGAGGGTTTTTTATGGGCAAGGTTGCTTGCCTGTAGTCGGGCTCGGGAAAGTATTGTTTGGTTGTCTTTCAGCAACGCATTGATTTCTTCGGCTAATGGGGTGATTTCCTTTGGATAACTCACCTCAAGATGGTTGATATGCCCGCCTCGAATTTTGCTAATTTCTATTTGTGCAGCATGTAAAGGCGCAAGGATGATTCGCAAAAGAAAAACCAAGGCGGACAGAAACCCGGTGGCAACAATAGCCAGAAGCAAAAAAAGAATATTGGAAAAGTCTGTTACATCACGATCAATATCGCTTTGTGGGCCGGCAACTACACAGCGATAATTGTGGCTGCTATTGCTAGCGCTAATGGAGCGTATGTGAACACGCAAAGGATTGCGGTCGGGGCCTTCTAGCTGGACAAGCTTATTAATGAATAGATACTGTTGTATTAATTTTCTTAAGCCACGTAGCTGGATCATTCATTAGTGAGTCAGAACTGAATACAGTGCTGCCGTCTTCTGCATGAATAATCCAGTACCAACCAGATAATGGCGAGTTGAATGCCGGATTGCTCGGTCGCCATCTCAGCTGTAATCCAAATTCTGAATTAAACTGCGAAGCTGCTACCAGGTCACTCATGCTCAGTCTCAGATTGTCATCGAAACGTTTTTCAGTGAATTGCCTGAATGAGTAGTACAGAACCAGGCCAGCGATAATTAATACAATTCCACAGGCAATGGTGCCCGACAATAGCATTTTAAATCGAAGAGAGTTAGGCATTTATAGTATCGTTGCTTATTAGATAACCCTGGCCGCGTAAGGTCTTTATGGCATCATGTTTGAGTTTTTTGCGGCAGCGATTGACTAGAACTTCTATGACATTGGAGTCTCTGTCCATATCTTGACTGTACAAATGTTCAGTCAAGATTGTCTTGGAAATAACTTTGCTCAGACTCGGATCGTCAGGCATCTCAACCTGATAAATAGAGTCGAAGAACTGCTCATTAACAACACCATCGTCACCAAGCTATTTAAGCTGATAGGCGAATCGACATTCTCCGCCCTGTTGGTAAGGTAACGTGCGTGCGTGAACCAGGATTCCTCGATCATGGAAGTTATCTTTCTGTGAATTCATAAATGCTAGAAAAACCTCTGTTGGAGGATATTTAAGTTGCTCCTTCAAGCAAGCGGCCGTAGTTTCAAAGCACGTCAGAATTAGTAATAGAAACAATATTCGCCCTACACGTCGCTTTGGATTTTTCCTCAATGTCACACCCATAACTTTTATTTCAATTATTCTCTTATACCGTATGTTCCGGTCGCAATATAACGGCTACTTCATTACATCAAACTTACAGCAGGATTCAGCTGCAGGTTAACCAGGAAGTCATACATTTGTGATGCTGCTTAAGGAAGCACTGACATTCTCAATCACTGTAGGTGGCTGAGATTGGGGGAAAATGAAAAATTGCAGTTTTTATTTTCGCTGCTCTGGCAATTCAGGATGAATTGATCAGAGGTTTCTTAAATATAACTGGAGGCATCATGACAAAAAACCGAAAAGTGCTGATTACAAGTTTCATCATTCTCACTAATTTTAATCCGGCTACAAGCCTGGCGTAGCTTAATGAATGTGATCAGATTAATATAGATGCCACGGTTATTCCAGGCGGCTGTATACCTCGCACACTGTCCACCCAGATTGGTGCGGGGCAGGGTGATGAGTTCACCCCCGATAGCTCGATATACTTGATAAAGCGTGATCCGGCGCGGTCAATAAAGCGTGGTCGGCAATTATTCCAACGAAAATTTTCTGCCGCTGAAGGTCTCGGACCCAGGGTGAACGAGTTTTCAACTGGAGAAATTGTAAATTCAAGGGCACTAGGTGCCGGATTGGCTGACAGTTGTGCCGCCTGTCATGGTCGCCCCCGAGGCAGTGCCGGATTTGGCGGTGATGTGGCGACCCGACCAGATAGCCGTGATGCGCCGCATTTATTTGGCCTGGGTCTTGTCGAGCAGCTTGCAGATGAGATGACCACTGAATTGCGCTTTCAACGTGATAAGGCGCTTAACGAAGCTCAGAACAGCAATCAGAGTCAGAGAGTGAAACTGGTGGCCAAAGGGGTGCGGTTTGGTTCTCTTACGGCATTTCCACATGGTCAGCTGGACAGTGCCGAGGTCGATGGTGTTGACTCTGATCTTCGAGTCAAACCCTTTTTTCATCATGGCGGAACAACTAGTATTCGGGAATTTATTCTCGGTGCACTAAATGATGAAATGGGCATGCAAGGCTGGGATCCGATATTGTGCGCAGTGACAGATCCTACGAATCCAATTGCTTTAACCAGTCCTGCTGGATCATATGGAATTCTATCTGCTTAATTACTTCAAGCCTGGTCGTTATCGTATAGATCGGAGCGTCCGGCGTGGCGAGAAGCTTATGCGCAAAATAGGCTGCAATAGTTGCCATATACCAAATTTGACAGTGGATGTGGATCGCCGAATTGCAGATGTGGAAACTGCCTACGACCCAGAAAATGGTATTTTTAACCAGCTCTATGCAACGGCTAACACACGTTTTCGTGTGGTAGATGATGGTGAGCTTTATCCACAACTGCTGCCTGAAGAGCAATCATTTACCGTGCGTGGTTTTTATTCAGATTTGAAGCGCCATGATCTGGGGCCAGCCTTCCACGAGCGAGACTATGATGGCAATATTGTTACAGAGTTTGTGACCGAACCGATGTGGGGTGTGGGTTCAACGGCTCCCTATGGGCACGATGGAAGGAGTATTAATCTGGACGCAGTCATTCCAGGGGCGGCAAGATTACTTACAGAAGGGATAAAAGGTTCAAACTGTGGAGTAAAAAATATTCCTTTCAGGAATATTAGTATATTAAGTTTCATTGGATAGTAGGCGAATTTCAGGATAAAATTCACCTACTTCCCGCTGCTCCGCTCTGGGGCAGCGAATTAATAATTTCCATGTTGGCATAAATCAGGTAAATATGGCTGTATCAGTTGAGGAACAGGGTGCTGAGCCCGTGCGGGAAAGTATCTCTGCCAGAATTCAGAAATTTGTAAAAGCCGACGATAATCCCAAAAAGCTCATCTCACTGCTGATATTTGCACTCGTTGGTGTCTGGGTTTTCAATGTTGCGCCCAGTGTTGAAGTTGCCTGGGTTTGCGCTATTCTTGTTGTCACTATCTATTTGTTTGTTTTTGAAGTGGTTGGTGTTGATGTAGCAGCGATAGCTATTATGGTATTGCTAGGTCTGACTTCGCTTTTGGCTCCAGTCATGGGTCTGCAACAAGGGTTGGTTGATAATCAGAGTCTATTTGATGGATTCGGTTCAAATGCTGTGGTATCAATTATTGCGGTGATGATAATCGGTGCCGGTTTGGATAAGACCGGTTTGATGAGTCGTGTTGCGACTTTTATTCTGACGGTTGGCGGTACCAGCGAGAAACGCATCATTCCAATAATCTCCGGCACCGTGGGTGTAATTTCTTCATTCATGCAGAACGTCGGTGCAGCGGCTTTGTTTCTGCCCGTGGTTAGTCGAATTTCGGCTCGCTCTGGTTTAGCAATGTCCCGCCTTTTAATGCCCATGGGTTTTTGTGCCATCCTCGGCGGCACTATGACAATGGTCGGTTCCTCACCGCTAATTCTGCTTAATGATCTGATTCTGGCTTCAAACCAGGCCTTGCCTGAAGAAATGAAAATGGAAACCTTTGATTTATTTTCGGTATTTCCTGTAGGCATAGCGTTATTAGTAACCGGTATTATCTATTTCGTCGTAATGGGCCGATTTGTTTTGCCAGAAATTGCCGACGAATCCAGTAATAAGCCAGACACGATGTCCTATTTCCAGGATGTTTATGGAATAGATTATGGCTTGTTCGAAGTGGTGGTTCCAACTAATAGTCCGCTGATTGGGAAAACCCTGGACGATGTCGAGACCTCCTGGCGAGTCAGGGTGATAGCAGCCAAAATTGGGGACCAGTCACGGGTCGGTCCAGGCGCTTTGGCGCGTGATGTAGGCTTCGAAGCAGGCACTGTGCTGGGAATTCTGGCAAGCTCAATCTCATTGGATCGATTCGTAGAGCACTTTGAGCTAACCAAACGTAATCAGATCAGAACTTTTACCGAAGTGTTATCTGCCGCCAAATCTGGAATTGCAGAGATCGTTATTCCACCAAACTCATCGTTTGTAGGTCAGTCTGCGAGAGATGTCTGGTTGAGAAAAGTTTATGGTGTGGCATTGGTGGCTTTACATCGTGGTGGCGAAACCCACCGGGAAGGCGATGGCATACGAGAGATGCCGTTTCAGGCTGGTGACACCCTTGTGGTCCATACTACCTGGGATGCATTGGATAGACTTAAAGGAAATCGGAACTTCGTGATTGTGACGACAGAATATCCGCACGAGGATTTGCGACCACAAAAAGTTCATTGGGCGGCTATCTTTTTTGCTATAGCATTGGGTTTAGTGTTGTTTACTGATTTGCGCTTGTCGGTGGCTTTATTAACCGGTGCACTGGGTATGATTTTGAGTGGCGTACTCCGCATTGAAGAAGCTTATGCATCAGTTAGCTGGAAAACCGTTTTTCTGCTGGCGTCTTTAATACCTTTGGGGCTGGCTGTTGAAACTAGTGGTACTGCAAAGTGGATTGCAGAACAGGTTATCTCCGGTGTCGGTGAGATGCCCATCTGGGTTATTCAAGCTGCGCTGGCCATTCTAGCGACATTCTTCACCCTGGTTATGTCGAATGTAGGTGCCACCGTATTACTGGTGCCATTGGCAGTTAATATTGCCATTGGAGTGGGTGCCAGCCCTGCAGTATTCGCTTTAACAGTAGCCTTGGCGACGTCCAACTCGTTTTTGATTCCTACACACCAGGTCAATGCTCTGATCATGGGACCTGCAGGTTATCGAGTGGCTGACTTCATGCGTGCAGGCAGTGTCATGACAATATTATTTTTGGTTGTATTAATTACGATGATGAATCTGGTTTTTTAGTTTTAATGTCAGATTAATCAAATATGT
>JBLHGU010000118.1:0-15473 GCA_047615875.1 Parasphingorhabdus sp. | reverse complement strand
GCTCCATTTCGATGTGTAGATATTCTTGGTAAGGGAAAGGGCGCCCTTATTTATGCCAACAGAGATAGTGGTTATGCGCTATCTGATGCTGAAATGGACTATCTTTGTGATGCTTTCGTAAAGCTTGGCAGAAATCCGACAGATGCCGAACTTATGATGTTTGCTCAGGTTAATTCCGAACACTGTCGACACAAGATATTTAATGCGGACTGGCTGGTTGAAGGTGTGCCTCAGCCGGATAGCTTGTTCGATATGATTCGCAAGACTCATGCGGCTCGTCCTAAAGGGACCCTTGGGGCTTATAAAGATAACTCTGCTGTCATGGCTGGCACTCTTGCACCCTGGTTACAAGTTAATCCTGAGAGCAGGGTGTATCAATTTGATGAGGATGATCACCATATCCTTATGAAGGTTGAAACTCATAATCATCCCACTGCTATTTCACCTTTCCCCGGCGCGGCAACAGGCTCCGGCGGTGAAATCCGAGATGAGGGTGCAACCGGGCGAGGGGGAAAGCCCAAGGCTGGTTTGTCTGGTTATACGGTGTCCAATTTGGCTCTGCCGCAACGCCCGCGTAGCTGGGAAAATGTTACTCGTCATAATCCACGGATCGCTACGGCATTACAGATTATGCTGGAGGGTCCAATCGGAGGCGCGGCGTTTAATAACGAATTTGGGCGACCTAATATTGGTGGTTATTTCCGTAGCTTTGAGTTAGAAAAAAATGCAAACTCAAGGCACGCATATGGTTATCACAAGCCGGTCATGGTGGCGGGCGGTATGGGCAGTATTCATCCCGCCCATGTGGAAAAACTACCCATACCTGTGAATGCCCGGATTGTTGTACTAGGCGGTCCCGCTATGCTGATTGGCCTGGGTGGTGGTGCGGCTTCAAGTGTTACCGCCGGGCAGTCATCAGAGCAACTCGACTTTGCTTCCGTGCAGCGGGGCAATCCGGAAATGCAACGACGTTGTCAGGAAGTGATTGATCGCTGTGTGGCTCTGGGTGAGGACAATCCAATCATCTCAATTCATGATGTAGGTGCTGGCGGGTTATCCAATGCTTTGCCAGAACTGGTCAATGATGCTGAGCGTGGCGGATATTTCCAACTTCGAGACATCCATAACGATGATCCAGGCATGTCCCCAATGCAAATCTGGTGTAACGAGTCCCAGGAAAGGTATGTACTGGCCATCGACGATAACAATTTGGCGGAATTTGAGACTATCTGCCAGCGTGAGCGATGCCTCTACAGTATTGTGGGGCATGCAACTGAGGCCAATCGGCTGGTGCTGAACGACGAATTGCTTGACTCATCTAACGAAGAGACCTGTGAACATACCAGCAAGCCAATTGATCTAGATATGTCAGTATTATTGGGGCATCCGCCCCGTATGCTAAGGCAATATAATTCGCAACGATCGAATGCAAATGAATTTCAATGGCCCGATTGTTCTTTGCTAGAAATGCTTCAACGGATTTTATCGTTACCTACGATTGCAGATAAAACATTTCTAGTAACTATTGGCGATCGGAGCGTAACAGGGCAAATTGTGCGTGACCCTATGGTCGGTCCGTGGCAGGTGCCAGTGGCTGATGTGGCAGTCACCGCCACAGGATTTAGCGGCGCGTCAGGCGAAGCTATGGCAATGGGGGAGCGCTCACCTGTGGCCATTATTAATCCCGCTGCTAGCGCTCGTCTGGCTGTTGCGGAGTCATTGTTAAATGTTGTTGCCGCAGACATAGGTGGTTTGTCTCGAGTCTGTCTTTCAGCTAACTGGATGGCAGCGGCTGATCAGGAAGGTCAGAACCAGGCCCTTTACGAAGCTGTACAAGCAACCAGTGAATTTTGTCAGCATATCGGTGTGTCAATTCCAGTGGGAAAGGACTCTATGTCAATGCATAACAGCTGGACCGATCATAAGGGTGATGGTTATTCTGTTACTTCGCCTTTGACCCTGGTTGTTTCGGCATTTGCGCCGGTTATTGATACCAACAAAACACTCACTCCCGTATTGAATCGAAGTGAACCGGGTGTGTTATTGCATCTGAATCTAACAGCCGGTGAAGGGCGCATGGGTGGCTCCTGTTTGGCACAGGTGTTTAATCAGTCGGGCGCTATTTCACCTGATGTTGATAATCAGACCGATTTCGCCGTACTGATTCAATGCCTTGCTGACATGAATCAACAGGGGCATATCCAGGCCTACCATGATGTTTCAGATGGTGGATTGGCTGTGACTTTGTGTGAGATGTCATTCGCTAGTCACTGCGGTCTGGATGTTCAGCTGCACAATTCTGCCAGTGCGGGCTCACAGTTATTTGCCGAGGAGCCGGGCGCTGTAGTTCAGGTTTTTGCCAAAGATCTTGCGCAGGTTAAGAATCAATTGGCTCATCATGGTCTGGAGGGTTGCTGCCGCGAGATAGCCAGGGTAAATGACAGTGATCAGATCATCATCAGGCAAGATGATGCGATATTGTTAAAACAAACACGTGTATCATTGCAACGAATCTGGTCAGAGACAACCTGGTGTATGCAGTCCTTGCGCGATAACCCACTCTGTGCTAATCAGGAATATGATCGATTGCTTGGCTGTGGTGACCCAGGATTGCACTCAGTTCTTACCTTTGATGCGTCTGAAGACATAGCGGCACCGTATCTCAATAATTCTGCAAAACCCCGTATTGCGATCCTCAGAGAACAGGGTGTGAATGGCCAACTGGAAATGGCAGCAGCATTTACCCTGGCGGGCTTTACAGCTGTTGATGTAACGATGTCCGATTTAGCTGACGGTCGTGATGAATTAAAAAATTATAGCGGTCTGGCGGCTTGTGGAGGGTTTTCCTTTGGAGATGTGTTGGGTGCGGGCCAGGGATGGGCTAAGTCAATTTTGTTTAACTCTGGGATCGCGGAACAGTTCGAAGCGTTTTTTCACAATCCACAAACATTTACTTTGGGTGTGTGTAATGGTTGCCAGATGCTTTCCGGTATAAGCAGTCTTATTCCTGGTGCGGATCATTGGCCTGGGTTTGAACGTAATCTTTCAGAGCAATATGAAGCACGCCTGGTGATGGCTGAAGTTATGCAAAGCCCGTCAATTTTGCTTTCTGGAATGCAAGGCTCGAAAGTGCCGATTGTGGTGGCTCATGGTGAAGGTCGTGCGGACTTTTCAGAACGTGGCGACCGACTACAACTTGCCAGCTCTGCACAGGTGGCATTGAGGTTTATTGATAACTACGGCCATCCAACCAATGACTATCCAGCTAACCCAAATGGGTCGCCGGATGGATTGACCGCGGTTACCTCCCGTGACGGTAGAATTACTGCCATGATGCCCCACCCTGAGAGGATATTTCGCAGTCGGTGCTTGTCCTGGTCTGACCCTGAATGGGGTGAGTTTAGCCCATGGATGAGAGTTTTTCGTAATGCTCGGCGGTGGGTGGATTAAGAAAACTCTGGAACTTGCAAATTCTGGTTCAACTTCGGCCTTTGACTGCTGGGAAAGCTGGCAGCAAATGTTACAATGCAGTTTCGTTGTGTCCGTTATTATTGATCGCTGACAAAGTTATTCCCACTGGAGGAAATATGGCCGTTTCAAGATTCAAAGCCCATCATGTTCTGATTAGATTTGTTGCCGCACTGGTTCTGGTTTGCGCGACCTATAACCCAATAGACCCATGGTCTTATTACCATTGGGCACTGGCTTCACTGATTGAGGATGCTGGTTCATTTAGTGTTTTCAAAGCATTAGTTGGGTTGGTAATTGCTATCGGCTGGATCATCTTTTTGCGCGCAACCCAACGTTCTCTTGGCTTCTTCGGGTTAGTGCTAGCTACGCTGTTTTTTGGGTTGATCATCTGGCTATTGATTCAACAAGGTTGGGTTGGCCTGGATAACACCGGTGCATTAACCTGGTTAATACTTATTGCCCTGTCAGGAATAATGTCTTTGGGAATGTCCTGGTCGCACATACGACGTCGTATGAGTGGTCAACTAGACGTTGATGAGAACGATGGCCAAGCTTAAATCTGATGACTCGAAATTGCTAAGAACAACACTGATGGCTATAGCTGTCAGTGTTGTTTTAGTCGCCTGTACGCAGGAACAACAAAACAAAATTGGCAGGGCAGTGCAAAACTGGACCGGCACAGACGGTGTGCTGGAAGTTTATGCAGGCGATAAATTGGTCAAAAGATTTCTTAAGATAGACAAGCTGAGTACTGCGACGGCGACAAGTGGCGGCGCTCAACGACCCTACCGATTTGGTTACGGGGTACTGGATGAGAATCTTAATTTTCAGATCGATGCTGGCGAGCAGAAAGTGTATTTTGAGTTTAGCGATTATTCCACCCCCTATATCTTTTTCGAGAAACCCAATGCGGGTTAGTAACGAATAGGAATGTTTGCCTGGCAAACCAGTGCAATCCATGGCCACATAGCCAGGTTTTCATGACAAGCACAGAAGAGCAAGCCTTTGCCGGACTGACACCAGACCGAATGCTGGATTGTGTCGAATCCACCGGTATTCAGAGCGATGGACGATTTCTTGCTTTGAACAGTTATGAGAATCGGGTCTTTCAGATCTATACAGAATCTGGGGAACGAATTGTGGCAAAGTTTTATCGGCCCAATCGCTGGACCGATGTGCAGATTCTGGAAGAACATCAATTTACTATTGAACTGCAACAGGAAGAGTTGCCAGTAGTGGCGCCGTTAGAACTTGATACTGCGAGCACACTTTTTTGTCATGATGATTATCGATTTGCCATTTTCCCGTACCAGGGTGGTCGGCAGGCTGAGTTGGATAACGCCGAGCATCTTTTTCAGCTAGGGCGCTTTGCTGGTCGAATGCACGCCGTGGCTAGAGTTAATTCCTTTCAGAATCGTCCCGTCGTGGATCCGCAAAGTTATTTGATAGAACCATCAGCATGGCTGCTGGAAAACAACTTTATCCCGAAATATTTGCTTGATTCATACACCACGTCAGTTGACCGGTTGAAGAATCAGGTTGCGAACTGCTATGACAGGGCAGGTGAGTTTGTTGACCTTCGTTTGCATGGAGACTTTCACTGGGGCAATATTCTCTGGACTGATACTGGCCCACTGGTAGTGGACTTCGATGATTGCCGCAGTGGACCTGCTATCCAGGATCTGTGGCTATTTTTATCCGGCGACCGAGATTATATGCAAACTGGCATGCGTGAGTTAATCGAGGGTTATGAAGAGTTTTGCGAATTTAATGCCAGAGAACTGCACTTAATTGAACCGTTAAGAACACTGCGTCTGATATATCATGCCGCATGGCTCGCTCGCAGATGGCACGACCCAGCCTTTCCCAGAGCATTTCCCTGGTTTAACACGGATCGGTTTTGGCAAGAACACATTCTGAATTTAAAAGAACAGTCTGCCTTGATGGACGAAGAACCCATCAATATTTCAAGCAACTATTAGGCATAGCTGCTTGAATGTCTAGGGGGGTAGCATCTGACATTGGGTCAGATTTTCCCCGCCATAACCCGCGCATAAATGTCGGCATCAGTAGCGCCTTCGGAACCGATAATCAATACAGTCGATTGTTCGGTTAGTCCGAGTTGATCGCGAAGCACTGGCTGAATGGCTGTGGCCATTAATGCTGCGAGTCCTGCTACCGCAGATTCACCAGCTTCGATTGCTGGGTCATTATTATCAGGTCGTGCCAGAGTGCGCATAATAGGTGGGATCAACGCATCAGGGATGGTCAGAAAATCAGTGCACTCCGATTGTAGTACCGACCAGGCCAGAGCTGATGGAGCACCACAGGACAGGCCGGCCATTATTGACTCTTGCTCTATAGTTACGTCAGTTGGTTGACCACTGCCTGCACTGACAAAAAGACAGGCGGCGAGTTCAGGTTCTACTACAATCATACGAGGTTTTTGATCGCCGTAGGCCTGATGCAATGCTGCCGCTACTCCTGCCGCAAGCCCACCAACACCGCCTTGCAAGAAAACATGGCTTGGTGGTTGCTGCAATGCCTCTACGGATTCACGCACCATTACGCCATAGCCTGCCATAACATCAGTCGGTGGTTGGGTATATCCTTCCCATGACGTGTCGGATACAACGAACCAGTCGTTTGATTCCGCATCTACTCTGGCTTGCTCTACAGATTCATCATAATCCCCTTCGATGCGTATAACGTGAGCGCCGAGCTCTTGCATGGCCTTTTCACGGCCTTCGCTAACTTCTTTATGAATATATATTCGACAGGGTGCGCCGATCATCCTGGCTCCCCAGGCCAACGATCGGCCGTGATTCCCATCGGTTGCCGATACCAAAGTGATCGCCGCTACTTGCTCAATGTAACGACCTTCGCGAATTTGTTGTGAGCTGGCCTGGATGCTGAATTGTCGCTCAAGCTCACGTTGTACCAGACAGATCGCGGCATAGGCTCCGCCCAATGCCTTAAAACTGCCAAGCCCAAAACGCGGACCTTCATCCTTATAGAAAATATTGTTGATCTGCAGTTTTTCTGCTAGACCTTGCAACTCATGCAATGGTGTAGCGGTGTAGCCTGGCCACTGAGTAATTTCTTGCCAGGAGCGCGCAAAGTCGGCGCGGCTAATGACGGTTTCATAACAATCATTGTTTAGCGGTGTAGCAGCTTGATGGCCAATCGATGCATTTCTGAATTGTTCTAACATAATAGGATTCTAGTAGTGTGGTGGTTGTTCGACTTCCTGAATATCCAGTCCGGACTGAGCGATAATAGTGGTTAATTTCGTTGCGAACTCCTGATTTTTTTTCTCCAGGGCTTGCAGCCGATTCTGCTGTTCGATTATCAGATCGTTTAACGTTTCAACCAATTGTTCCTGAAAGGCAAACTTGTTTTCAAGTTCGTCAATTCGACTAATCGTATTATCTGTCATGGGGTAATTCTATTGACTATGGGTTTGGTCGCAATAAATCACTGACTTTTCGCTCATGCTTAGAATAGTTCAGTGTGTGGGTTGAAATATAGTCGATTAAGGGGGATTGACGCTAGAATATCTATAGATGGTTTAGTAACCTCACTATAGTTTAGGATGAAAAACTGATCTATCGATATTGTTTTATTTTCAGAGACCACTATGACACAGAAAAAATTTGATATTGCCGCAGCTAGCGCATTGCTTGAAGATGTAATTGCTCCCTGGGTGCAGGATTTGCAATTGAGTGTGATTGCGGTGGATGAAGCTGGCGCCAGTTTAAGAATGAAATATAGCGATCGTCTGTGTAGAGAGGGGGGTATTATTTGTGGGCAGTCATTGATGGCCCTTGCTGACACCGCCATGGTCATTGCGGTGGCTGCGGCCGGTGACCGGTACCGCCCTATGACCACCGTCGATGTAACCACTCATATGATGAAGCCGGTTTCTAATACTGATGTTATTGCGGATGTGAAAATCCTTCGTATGGGCAGAACCATGGCGTTTGGACAGGCATTGTTGCACCCGGAGAATGACCTGCGACCTGCCGTGTCAGTGACCATGGCCTACGCATTATTGCCAGAGAAGGAATAAGCTAATAAGCACCGAAGTTTGCCCTCTCCACATAATTAATTGCTAGTAATTATTCATAACATGATATCCACCTGACTAACGATGACAGCTACCCCTCAAGACGATATTTTCCCTGTTGATGTTGAGATTAATGCGGACAGTATTGGTCGCTATCTGTTTGATTGTTTTCTTCCTCGCCAAAAAGAATTATTTCTAGATTCTGTAAATGGTGGGTTTTATGAGCGTGCAGTGATTGGTCAGGGACCGGATTCGGCTGCACAAAAACGCTTGCTGGGCCAATGTAGACAGATTTTTCAATTCAGTCACGGACATCTCCTATCCGGACAAGACTGGATGAGAGATACGGCAGACCATGGTTACAGATTTTTGCATCATTATCGTGATCGAAAGTTTGGTGGCTGGTGTTTTAAAGTGACCCCTGCTGGAAAAGTCTGTGATGATCATAAGAATCTTTATGCTCACGCTTTTGTTCTGTTTGCATTAGCACACTACTATCGTATGTCGCCTGGCGAAGAGGTGAAGGAGAGTATTCTTCATACTTTGGAAATGCTTGAAATGAATATCAAGGATATCCGACGCGGTGGTTTTATCGAGCATGCTGAACGCAACTGGACTTATAAATCTGGTTTGCGATTACAAAACCCACACATGCATCTATTGGAAGCTTTGCTGGCTATTCAGGCGGCTGGTATTGGTATCGATGTTAGTACTCAGATAAGCGCATTATTTGAGCTATTTAGAGAGTGTCTGTTCGATGCCAAGACCGGTACGCTAGCAGAATATTTCACATCAAACTGGCGTCGAGATACTAAAGAGGGGCATCGTCTAGAACCAGGCCACCACTACGAATGGATCTGGATTCTGAGTGAACTAAATCGTTTGATGCCAGAACTGGAGGTGGCCGAATATACTAATTTACTCATGCGTGGAGTTACTAAACTGGTTGCCGGTGATCCAGGTAACGGAGTTGCGGATGAGCTGGATTGCAAAGGCAATGTGCTTAAGTCGAGTATGAGAATCTGGGCTCAGACTGAATGTCTGAAAGCATTTAGTATTCATACTCAGTCCACCACGGCACAAGTTAGACGTCAGACATCAACTGCTCTTTTGCGCTTGTTATTTACGAGATACTTGAAATTAAATGGCGACTGGGTGGAGCATTTTGGCGCGGATGGAACGGCCCTTCGAAACGACTTGCCAGCTACCACCGGCTACCATATCACTATGGCGTTGAGCGAATATTTAAAGGCCAAATTCTAACAAGATTCTGACTCATTCAATTTCCCCATTTTCGATCCCTTACTCTGATCAAAAATTACTGAGGCATCCTTGCACCGATGGAAAGCATAAATTAATAAGAGCTTCCCTAAGCCGCGCCCAGTCGCTCTCGTTGATAATTGCCCGATTGAACATTTTCACTCCAGTCGCGATTGGATAGATACCATTTAATGGTTTCAACTATTCCTGTTTCGAAGTTATGTTGCGGCCGCCAGCCCAGTTCCCGCTGGATAAGGCTCGAATCAATTGCGTATCTTCGATCATGACCGGGGCGATCAGCTACGAAAGTGATGAGGTCGGTATAGTTTGATTTGCCTGCTTTTTGCATAGCCAGGTTGTCGGCGGCGGGAACTAGCCGCTCAAGCTCCTGACAAATCGTATTAACGATCTGCATATTGGTGCGCTCGTTATGGCCACCAATATTGTATTTTGATCCGCAAACCCCACTCTCAATGACCTTCAAAATGCCACTGCAATGATCTTCAACATAGAGCCAGTCTCTGATGTTGCTGCCATCACCATAAATTGGCAAATTCTTAGCTTCAAGAGCGTTAAGAAAGATTAGGGGAATAAGTTTCTCTGGAAATTGATAGGGCCCGTAGTTATTGGAGCAGTTTGTTATCAATGTTGGTAAGTCGTAGGTTTCTCGATAAGAACGTACAATATGATCTGCTGAAGCCTTGGATGCTGCATAGGGAGAATTAGGTGCATAAGGTGTTTCTTCCGTAAACAAACCTGTTTCGCCAAGACTGCCGTAGACCTCATCGGTGGAAACATGTAGAAAGCGAAAAGAAAGCTTCTTGTCTGGGTTCTTATTCAGGTAGGCACGGGTGACGTCTAAAAGTATATAAGTTCCGCGAATATTAGTTTCAATGAACGGATCCGCATCGTCAATAGATCGGTCGACATGAGACTCAGCAGCGAAATTAACCATAATATCTGGCTGGCAGTCACTATATAGACGGGACATTTCACTACGATCGGCAATATCCGCTAGCTTAAAGGTAAAGCGTGGGTTGCTTTCCAGGTCGGCGAGACTATCGTCGTTGCCAGCATAGGTTAGCTTATCCACAATAACGAGGTCATGCTCTGTATGCTCAAGAACATAGCGAACAAAATTGCTGCCAATAAATCCGGCGCCGCCGGTAATGATCATTGTGCTCATAGTGAATCAGGACTGTAGTGGGGAGGCGAATATACCATTGCCAATGAAGCAAATAAATCTTCGACCGAATAGCAGGGCAATTTATTCATCTCCTCCAGGTAAGATATGTCGGCTGCAGGCCATTTTAGTGTAAATTTAGTCACAAGTTTACGATGCTTTTCGTTGCGGCTACATGAAATTCATCAAGATTTATTTTGCATGAGACAAAATAACGAGCAACAATGGGGAATATTTAGTGATGGGTGATTCAGCAGGTTATAAACAATGGCTGCCACGACTAATCTTACTGACCATTCTCTGCCTGGGATTAATTTGGGTTGCTTTTAACTGGCGACAATTGAATCCACAACAGATCAAAATCTGGGTGGATCAGGCCGGATCATGGGCGCCAATATACTTCATGTTGTTGTTTGCGCTCAGTGCTCTGCTTTTTATACCGGCCACTGTGATGGTCCTCGCCGGCAGCGTTTTGTTTGGCCCTTGGTGGGGGGCTTTTTACAATATTGTGGGCGCTACCCTGGGTGCTGTTTGTGTATTTTTGTTTGCTCGGTATGTTGCAAGTGATTGGGCGCTTCGAAATGCCGGGGATCGTTTGCGCAAAATTATGCGGGGTGCTAGTGAAGAGGGCTGGAAGTTTGTGCTATTTATTCGTCTGGCAGGTTTCCCGTATTTTGTTTTAAATTATATGTTGGGGGTCACGCCACTTAAATTCAGTCACTTTACGTTAGGGACATTTTTCGGTCTGGCACCCAGTATGGTGGCAGTAAGTTATGCGGCCCATGTCGGATTCGATGCTGCGACCGGAGGTGAAAATCCTATGCAGAAAATTGCCTTGGCAATCGTTGCTATCGGTATTGCTGCGTTGATTCCTATCGCACTTAAGATCTACAAGAAAACCCGTAAGCCAGTTGAACACTGAGCTGGGGAAATACTAGCCGCCGGGGAACTGATCTTTGGTAACTGGCAAATCTGAAAACCCGCTATCGGTCCCGAAAAAAGGTTGTTTTTGCAGATGTTCGATAATCGTTCGGGCATCATTTGCCAGTGTCGTACCCAACGATGCATTGAGCGCCGCAAAAGATTTTTCCCCATAGTTTAATGAAGTTCGGCCAACCCATAAAAATTCCCACGATTCTGGCAACGGACCCTGATTTTGCAATCCTTCCGGATAGCTTGGGATAAAACCAAAACTACGAGCAACACTATAATTATTGGCTGACAGCCATTTGAAAACTTCAGAAGATCGAAACAGCGCTAGTGTCCGACCGGTTTCGTATAGATCAACTGCGAAGCCACTATGATGCCGGGAGTATCCAGGAGCAGCGCTAAAGTTGAGGATCGAGTTTAATATCTTATCCTGGCTGCCATTCGGTATTGATGCCAACGATACGCCTCGGTTGAACAGCTTGGTCAGGAAAATTTCCCGTTGCCTCTCAATTGATCGAAATCCAGATAGGACTTGCAATGGATATCCTTGCTCTCTCGCTGATTTTAGCAACTCTTGCAAGTCTTCCGAGACACAGCGGTGAACATAATGCCCAGCAGTTAAAGACCGGTTATTAGACCAGCGAGTTTGCAGCTTATATCCTCTAGATTGGGCCAGCTTAAAAATATGTTGATCAATACTCCGAAAGCCCGTGATGTGCAACGGCACGGATTTGCTAGTTAGTGAGGAGCTTTCGGAGTGCTGGGCGATATCGCAATCAGCAGCAACAGCTGATTGGATGTATGCCAGGAATAGGAAGCTAAGTCTGTAAATAGGTTTAAAAAAACTGTTGAAAAACAATGTGATAACTAGGTTATATATTCCGACTGCTTAACCCTAGCAGCAAGTCAGCAAGAATATTGTTGGTATTAAACAGGAATATAGCAGAACAGGGTTAAAGTAGTACTAAACAAGAGATCAGGTTACTTTACCAAAATGGAGTGGTAGAACTTTATAGATTGGCTGCGAAATCTTGTCTGTCTACTCACGTTGTCTGGAAAGCGCCTGTGACTTAAATCACGATTAATCAGAAACCGTTTGTTCGTATTATTCATCCCTATGTTAGGTATACATGACATAGGGATGATAATTTGCCTGAACTAGTTGCATATTTTTCTTAATTGACTCAATTTATAGCGCATAAGACCTTTCAAATTTCTGCAGAGGTTGGTGGGTATTTGAATGTTATATCATAAGTTAAGCATTATGACTTAAATCATAAATATTGTTTTTTATTTATGGTTTATTGAGTCTATAGTTTCACTTAACCTGACCGAGTTAGACTCAGGCGTATATTTTCATTTTTGAGGTTTGCAATGGCAAAAACTTACAACGCTGGTGTGAAAGAGTATCGGGAAACCTACTGGATGCCGCAGTACATACCCAAGGACACTGATATTCTGGCGTGTTTTAAAATTACCCCACAACCAGGTGTGTCGCGTGAAGAAGCTGCTGCGGCTGTGGCCGCTGAGTCTTCAACGGGCACCTGGACCACTGTCTGGACTGATCTTTTAACTGATCTTGAGCACTACAAGGGCAGGGCGTATGCGATCGAAGACGTGCCAGGAGATGATGAGTGTTATTACGCGTTTATCGCCTATCCTATCGATTTGTTCGAAGAGGGGTCAATAGTGAATGTATTCACCTCTTTGGTTGGTAACGTTTTTGGATTCAAGGCTATTCGTGCGCTAAGACTGGAAGACGTTCGATTTCCAATTGCCTACGTAATGACCTGTAACGGGCCGCCCCATGGTATTCAGGTGGAGCGAGACAAGCTGAATAAATATGGCCGCCCGTTACTTGGTTGTACAATAAAACCCAAGCTGGGTCTGTCCGCGAAGAACTATGGTCGTGCGGTTTATGAATGTCTCAGAGGTGGTCTTGATTTGACCAAAGACGATGAGAATGTAAATTCACAACCCTTTATGCGCTGGCGAAATCGATTCGAATTTGTTGTTGAAGCTACGCAAAAGGCAGAACGCGAAACTGGCGAGCGAAAGGGTCATTATTTGAATGTTACCGCGCCAACCCCGGAGGAGATGTACAAACGGGCTGAATTTGCTAAAGAACTAGGTGCGCCGATTATTATGCATGACTTCCTGACTGGCGGTTTTTGCGCCAACACGGGTCTGGCACAATGGTGCCGAAATAATGGCATGTTATTGCACATTCATCGGGCCATGCATGCTGTGTTGGATCGACATCCAAGACATGGTATTCATTTTCGGGTGCTGGCAAAAGCTTTGAGACTATCTGGCGGTGATCACCTGCACTCTGGGACAGTTGTGGGTAAGCTAGAAGGGGATCGAGCCGCCACACTTGGCTGGATTGACTTGATGCGTGATTCTTTTATTAAGGAGGATAGGAGTCGTGGTATTTTCTTTGATCAAGACTGGGGCTCCATGCCCGGAGTTTTTCCGGTCGCATCTGGTGGAATTCATGTTTGGCATATGCCAGCCTTGGTTGCAATATTCGGAGATGACGCCTGCTTGCAGTTTGGTGGTGGAACGCTAGGCCACCCATGGGGTAATGCGGCCGGAGCTGCTGCCAATCGAGTCGCTCTTGAAGCCTGTGTCGAAGCTAGAAATCAGGGCAGAGAATTGGAGAAAGAAGGTAAGGATATACTGACCCTAGCCGCCAAACACAGCCCGGAGCTTGGCGCAGCCATGGATACCTGGAAAGAAATAAAGTTTGAGTTTGATACGGTCGATAAACTCGACGTTGCGCATCGTTAAGGCAGACTTTGAGAGATAAATTATGAGTGATATGCAAGACTACAAATCCAGTTTAAAGGATGCCGCTAGCCGTAAGTTCGAGACCTTCTCCTATTTACCACCAATGAATGCTGATGCTATTCGCAGACAAGTGCAATATATTGTTTCCAAAGGTTGGAACTCAGCGGTAGAGCATACCGAGCCAGAGAATGCCTTTGATCACTATTGGTATATGTGGAAGCTGCCGTTATTTGGTGAGACCGATGTAGATGCTATATTAGCTGAAACTGAAGCTTGTCATCAGGCTCATCCGAATAACCACGTGAGACTGATTGGCTATGATAATTTTTCTCAGTCTCAAGGCGCATCAATGGTGGTATTTCGTGGTCCAGTTAAGGTGTAATTATTGAAACAGTCCGGACAGGATGTTAACTCCTGCTTGATTGTTTCTGTAGGTTTCTTTACTTGGTGTTTGATTGCCTAAAGCTTGCAGAGTGTATTTATGAGTGAACTATCAGCATCCCAGTATAAAGTGGATCAACAGCCTTATTATAAAGAGGTGGCAGATGAAGTAAGTCTTTATGAGGCCGCCTATGCAGCTCGTATGCCGGTCATGCTAAAGGGCCCGACGGGTTGCGGCAAGTCTCGCTTTGTCGAATACATGGCCTGGAAGCTAGATCGGCCATTGATTACAGTCGCCTGTAATGAGGACATGACGGCCTCGGATCTGGTTGGCAGGTTTCTGCTTGATATAAATGGTACCTGCTGGCAGGACGGTCCACTCACCGTTGCTGCACGTCTCGGAGCTATCTGTTATCTAGATGAAGTTGTTGAGGCCAGACAGGATACAACGGTTGTAATTCATCCATTGACGGATCATAGACGTAATTTGCCACTGGAAAAGAAAGGTGAGCTGGTTACAGCGCACCCTGATTTTCAAATCGTAATGTCCTATAACCCAGGTTATCAAAGCCTGATGAAAGATCTTAAGCAGTCAACCAGGCAACGTTTTGGCGCATTGGATTTCGACTTTCCCAGTGAAGATGTTGAAATAGAGATTGTGTGCCACGAAGCGGATATTAGCGAAGCCCTGGCAAAGAAACTGGTGCAGGTCGCGCAACGTTCAAGGAACCTTAAAGGGTATGGGCTGGATGAGGGTATTTCAACCAGGTTACTGGTTTATGCGGGTCAACTAATTGCTCGAGGTATTGATCCACTTGCTGCCTGTCGCATGGCTCTTGTCCGACCGCTAACCGATGATCCTGATATGCGCGATACCCTGGATGCTGCAGTAGATACATTCTTTTAGTGTGAATGCTTTCTCTTGTAAAAGAGAATTAAGTTATTATATGAGCGCAACCGAATGTCAGTTATGTCTATAGACTTCTCGAATTATGCAAACTGTATTGACATACAGGATGAAGAGTGTCGTGAAGCGTTGGGTATTTCTTATCAGGAAGCCGCACGTAACATGTCTCCAGCTGGGCTGCAGAGCTATCTTGATGGTATGCGTGCACTGTGTTCTATGGGGCGTAGCCAGGATTTGGTGTTAACGTATATTCAGGTGACTCCCATGATTGCTCAAGAGTTTGGGGAAGATGTTGTTGCAGATATTATTTTCTATTGCATGAAATTAGCCTCTCATACATCAGGCACAGTCGTTACCTTGCTTTTGACCAGTCTGCCTTTGGCTGCTCAACGTCTGGGTGATGCGGAACTGTTTAGAGGCTACTTGTCTCTCATGCATCAACTGGCATCCCGTGCTCCACGGAGTTTACGTCCGATGCT
>JBLHGU010000117.1:0-15527 GCA_047615875.1 Parasphingorhabdus sp. | reverse complement strand
ATATTACCGAGAGAATTAACAAGGAAGCCGAGTTGGCGGCCAGTGAAGAGCGTTATCAGCTAATAACCAGAGCCTCCAGTGATGGAATCTACGAATGGGATATTGGGACAGACAGCCTGTTTGTATCTGACAAGCTCAAGCAGATGTTTGGATTTGGTGCTGAATCATTACAATCACGACGCTGGGCATCGGCTATACATCGGGATGATTATGATCAATATCTGTCCTCTGTAGTTGAGCACATCAAAGGTAATACGGAGAATCTGCAATGCGAATATCGTATTGAGGGTGCAGATGGTGTTTACCGTTGGGTTAGAGACCATGGCATCGGTGTTCGTGGAAAGAGTGGCAGAGTACAGCGTCTGGTGGGTGCAGTCAGTGACATTACCGATATCATGGCTGCCGAGGCGGAACTGGATCAGGCTACTTCACGACTGCTTGATTCACTTGAGACCATATCAGATGGATTTTTGCTGGTCGATTCCAACGACCGGGTACAGCTATTTAACCGACGCTATCTTGAGATATTTGGCGGTACTATAGACTCGGATATTTCAGATATCGTATTCATAGGCCAACCATTCATGACCATGATTCGTGAAGGTTATAACCATGGCATGTTTAAGCCTGTCTCTGGCGGTGTCGACACCTGGATTGCCGCACGTCGAAAAGCCCGGGAAAAGCCAGCGGCGGAACTGGAAATGGAACTGAGTAACGGTAGCTGGTTATTGGTCAATGAACGACAGATGACCGATGGCGGCCGAGTTTCCGTTTATACCGATGTTACTGAGTTCAAAAAAAGAGAATTGGAGCTGAAAACAGCCCACAGCCGTTTTGCTGACGCTATTGAAGCATTGTCCACCGGCTTCGCGTTATTTGACTCCCAGGACCGGTTAATTGTGTGTAATACCAAATACACCGAGTATTTTCCCCAACTAGCAGATCATGTCAGACCCGGAATCCCTTTTGCTGATCTCATTCGCGCCGGTGTAGAGAGGGGTTTGTTTCCCGAAGCTGTGAATAATTGGGATAGTTGGTTTACCGGTTTGCAGAAACAAAGAACAACTTCTGATGGCATACGTGAACAACATATGAAGGGTGGGCTGTGGTTGCAAATATCCGACCATCGCACCAAAGAGGGCGGCATAGTCTCAATCTACACAGATGTCTCTGAGTTGAAGAAACGCGAGGAAGAATTGCATCAGCAATCAACGGTTTTGAAAGCGACTTTGGAAAACATGGATCAGGGTATATCTATGGTTGATGAGAACCTGAATGTGGTGTCATTTAATCACAAGTTTCTGGAATATCTTCAATTTCCGGATGAACAATTCACGATCGGTTTCCCAATGGAGCAGGCCTTTCGATTTAATGCCTTACGTGGCGAATATGGTGAAGGTGACATTGACCAACAGGTGGCACAGAGACTGGAACTCGCTTCCAGATTCGAACCTCATCGCTTTGAAAGGGTCCGCAAAGATAAAACAGTGCTTGAAATCGTTGGTATTCCGGTTTCAGGCGGGGGATTTGTCACTACCTATACCGACATAACGCCAAAAAAACAGCGAGAAGTCGAATTGATATCAGCCAGAGATGCAGCACAACAAGCGCTGCGTGATCTGGAGCTGGCACAGGAACGTTTAGTTCAGTCTGAAAAAATGGCTTCATTGGGTCAGCTTACAGCTGGGATCGCACACGAGATAAAAAATCCCCTCAATTTTGTTAATAATTTTGCCAAGCTGTCCCAGGAACTCCTTGAAGAATTGAACGAGATCATCGAAGCGCCCCTGGCGGCTCTGGCACAAGATCCACGGGAAGATGCTGAGGAACTGCTTGGTTTGTTGACCTCTAATCTTGGCAAAATTGACCAGCACGGTCGTCGGGCAGATTCCATTGTGAAAAATATGCTACTGCATTCTCGTGATGGCCCAAGCATCTCACAGTCTGTCGACCTTAACGGATTGGTAGATGAGGCGTTGAATCTGGCCTATCATGGCTTACGCGCAGAAAACCCGAATTTAAACGTTGAGCTAATCAAGAATTTCTCAGCGGAAGTGGGTCAGGTCGAGTGCTTCCCGCAGGATTTGATGCGTGTATTCCTGAATCTGATGAGCAATGGTATATATGCGTCAAATCAACGATATCTGCAAATCGATGTATCCCAACCTAATGCGTCTCCAGATACATTCTCCCCAACACTAATAGTGACTACAATGACATTGAATGATCAGATAACTATTGAAGTCACAGACAATGGTGTTGGCATTTCAGATGACATACGAGACAAACTTTTCTTACCTTTTTTTACCACCAAACCTGCTGGCGAAGGCACCGGTCTCGGCTTGTCACTAAGCTATGATATTGTGGTGAAACAACACGGCGGTGAGCTTTCAGTAGAAAGCCAATTGGGGGACTATGCTACTTTCAAAGTGACCTTGCCTTGCTCGCTGCCAAAAGATATAAACACCCCGGGGGGCGAGGAATGACTGTTGCACGCATTTTGGTTGTCGATGACGAGCCGGATGTAGAGGCACTGGTAACACAAAAATTCAGACGTCAAATCCGCAAGGAGGAATTGGAGTTTGTGTTTGCCCGTGACGGTATACAGGCATTGGATGTGTTGCGTGATGAGCCAGATATTTTGATGGTCTTAAGTGACATTAATATGCCTCGCATGGATGGTCTAGCACTATTGGAGCAATTGAACGAACTTCACCAGGATCTAAAGACTGTGATTGTTTCCGCCTATGGAGATATGGCCAATATTCGAACCGCCATGAATCGGGGTGCTTTTGATTTCATTACCAAACCTATTGAGTTTGATGATCTTGAAAAAACCATAGAAAAGACTATAAAGCATTTGCAGGTCTTTCGTCAGTTGAAACAGGAAAAGCGTGTCGCGGAACAGGCCCATAGCACATTATCACGCTATTTTTCTCCGGATGTAGCAAAGGCTTTGTCTGACAATCCTGCCGAATTATCAGCCAAGGGTGATCGACGTGTTGCAAGTTTTCTGTTTACAGACCTGGCCGATTTTACTGCTCTGGTTGAGTCTACGAATTCCGATGTGATAGTCGCCTTGCTGAATGAATATTTTGATCATCTGGCACAAATAATATTTCAGCATGACGGTACCGTGATGAAGGTGGTGGGCGATGCAATACATGCAATATTTGGTGCGCCTCTACAACAAGATGATCATGCCCAGCGCTCAGTTGAATGTGCGTTGGCCATAGATAAATTCGCAATGCAGTTTCAGGCTGAGATGCGCGCTCGTGACATTCCTTTGGGTATTACCCGGATTGGAATTAACTCCGGTCAAGCAATTATAGGGAGTTTTGGTGGCGACTATTTCTTTGACTACACAGCCTATGGTGATGCGGTTAATATAGCTGCCCGACTGGAAAGCGCTAACAAGCAACTAGGAACTCGTATCTGTGTAAGTCAAAACGTAGTAGACGACATCCCAGACTTTACCGGGCGACCTGCGGCTACACTGTTGCTCAAAGGTAAGTCTCAAATGTTGAAGACCTACGAACCAATGACCCAGGAAAGATATGAAACAGCTGCGACTTCAGGCTATCTGCTGGCATTCGATTTATTAGAGAAGGGAGACCCGGCGGCGCGACCAGCTTTTGCCACTTTGATAGGACAATATGACGATGATCCGTTAACCACATTCCATCTAGGTCGATTGCTCGCTGGTAATAACAGCGTTGAAATCGAACTCGCTACCAAATAGGACAGCACACCTTATAACCGCTACCCCAAGCTAATGTCACTATCATTTAAATGGGGCTACTTTACCGCGACTATATAAGTCACCCAGGCCGGGTCATTACTGCCAAAACGAGTTTTTCGGTAAATTCCATTACCCGTTTCGCCATCGTCAGCTGTACCTTCCCAATATACATCGACCCGAGAAAAACCGACTTCCTGCAAAATGTCGTTCAATTCGGGAATAGTCCAGATGCGCCAGTCATAGCTGAAGGCGCGGGTTTTTTCGGTACCATCTTGGAAGCGGAAATGGATATACAATTTGGCTTCGTGGGTAACAGGTGAGAACCAGTGTTGGTCCCAAACGTAATTGAAGCCTTCTTCGATTTCAGTTTCATCTTCTCGGTGTTCGATACTTTCGGAACCACCATAAGCATCTAGTGCGAATAATCCGCCATCGCTTAGATCTTCGTAGACACATCGAAAGTAGTGCAACATTTCGGCACGGGTTTTGAAACAGTTATAGGAGAAGTTTTGAGCACAACGAACATCAGGCTTCTTGTCACTTGGGTCACGGACATCACCTAAATGCAAAGTGGCTCGGTCGGCAGCGGCACCTAATGCGGCGAAGTGTCTTTTCTTGCCCCATTCAATGGGCTCGGGATCGTTATCAAAAGCTTCTGCTGTGAACTGTTTGCCTTTCTTGATCCATTCTGAAGTGAGCAGTCCAGTGCCGCTGAAGTCTTCGCGAAAATGGGTTGCGGGCTTGCCGTGTTCTTTTTTATAAACCCTGCGCAAGAAAGCGATATCTACGTCTGCAGATTGTACGGACAGTTGATACAGTTCGTATTTGTCTGCAGTCTTGGCAGTATATTTAGACTGCTTTTTCTTGCGTTTGCTGGATTTACTTTTTTCGTTCGCCATTGGGGTGTCCCGCTTGATTTCGCGCCGAATAGTAGCGGAATATTGTGTTAGAACAAAGCCCAAATTTATAGTGAGCGGTTCGTACCTCACCACATCCTACTGTCTTTGGGGAATTAGGTGGCACGACTAATCACAGAGGATTCCTTTATCAAAATGATGGGTTCCTCTCATCCTACGGTAACTGAACCAGCTTAACTTATGTGCCATTCAGAACACCACCCCTTCCAACCTCGAACAACAACTCTACTTAGGCGTAAACCCCTCAACGGCATCAACTTCTCCACCAAATAGAAACTTTTCCATCTGTTCAGCCAGATACTTCCGATGCTCCTTGTCCATGGGTTTCAATCGTTTCTCATTGATTAACATGGTTTGATGACGCATCCACTCCTGCCAGGCTTCTTTAGAAATGTTATTCAGGACCTTTTGACCCAGTTCGCCTGGCCATGGTGCTCGGTCCATTCCTTCACCTTCCTTGTTTAAATAAGCGCATTGCACGGTTTTTGACATGGTGTTTTCTCAAATCGATTGTAAATAGGCTTCAACTAGCTTTTGTATGGGAGCTGGCAGACCAACCTGGCTAATTCTCGCCCTATCATACCAGTCGCCGTCAGCTGATTCGTTAACAATGGACTGGGATGAAACCGTTGTCTTAATCACTATTGGCTGAATCTCGAGATCGTAGTGGGTAAATTTGTGAATGAATGGGCTTAGTCTGTCTATCTGCTTAACCGATAAGGAAAGATGTTTTTCCACCCATTGTTGTGCAGAATCGTTCTCATCGATTTCTACCAGACAACCTAGTCCGCCCCAGATTCCGATTGGTGGGCGTTGTTGTAGCCATAAATTGCCTTCACCTCTATCAATTAACAGGAACTGTGCCTGTCGCTGACGGCGGGCGGTTTTCGGTTTGCGACCCGGATACTGATCTGCATCGCCTTCAAGGAATGCATCGCAGTGATTATTTACTGGGCAGATTGAACATTGAGGTCGACTTCGAAGGCACAAAATGGCACCCAGGTCCATTATGGCCTGGGTATAGTCGGCGACTCTTTTATGCGGTGTTAGGTGTTCAGCGTACTCCCATAATTGTTTATGCACGCTGGCCTGGCCTGGGTAGCCTGGTACTCGATAGATGCGAGCAAGAACACGTTTAACATTGCCATCCAGAATGGCCTGGCGTTGATCATGAGCCTGGGCGAGGATTGCGGCGGCGGTGGAGCGTCCGATGCCGGGTAACGATTGCAGTTGATCCA
The DNA here is from genome assembly GCA_047615875.1 of Parasphingorhabdus sp. Lineage (GTDB taxonomy): Bacteria > Pseudomonadota > Gammaproteobacteria > Arenicellales > CAJQKF01 > JBLHGU01. The sequence goes on along the minus strand of JBLHGU010000117.1, from coordinate 9,630 downwards.
GCTGATCGGGCATTGTGCCGTCGAACGTCTCTACGACCTGTTGCGCAGCCTTATGTAGATTACGACCACGGGCGTAGTAACCAAGGCCGGCCCAATGCTGGAGCACCTGTTCCTGGGTCGCGTTTGCCAGAGTAGCGATGTCTGGGAATGACTGGATGAAGCGTTCGAAATAACCAATTACCGTTGCCACCTGGGTTTGCTGCAACATGATTTCGGATACCCAAATAGCATAGGGGTCGCGATTTTTCTTCCAGGGCAGATGGGTGCGACCATACTGGTCGAACCATTGCAGTAGATCATCGGAGAACTTATGGGTTGTTGGTGCTGTCTTTATTAGGGACATTTAATGGCAAACTGGTTAAGAGCCCACAGTATAATCCCCCAAACCCAACTGACCGCTATGACTAACACTAATGTTATTGAAAAATTCATGAGGCATAATGCGTTGCATGAGTGATTGCTTCATCAAAAAACCAGCGCGATTCGGCAAGGCTATAGCTGCCGTTCTGCTGTGCCACACAATACTTTTCTCCTTATCTTTGAAGGCTGAAGAGTGTGGCAGTGGTGATGGCATCAACATAGGCCATGCCATTGCCATGCATGGCTCGCCGAAATATCCAGCAGATTTTAAGCACTTCGATTATGTAAATCCGGCAGCGCCCAAGGGCGGCAGTCTGCGTCAGGGGGCACGAGGAACTTTCGATAGCTTTCACGGCTATATCCCAAAAGGTTCTTCAGCTTCTACGGGCTCTGTGGAAACTCTTCTTACTGGTAATCAGGATGAACCATTTACCATGTATGGCCTGGTGGCGGAAAGCATGGAATGGCCAGATGATCGCTCGTGGATTATTTTCACTTTGCGTGACAATGCCCGCTGGCACGATGGCGAACCTATTACTCCGGATGATGTGGTTTGGTCCTATGAAACTCTAACTACCAAGGGTTCACCTGGGTATCGATTTAGCTATCGTGGTGTTTCCAAAGTTGAGAAGCTGGATGAGCGTCGAGTTAAGTTTAGTTTTAATGACCTGACTAATCGAGAACTGGCGTTAATTGTTGGTCAGTTACCGATTTTACCGAAACATTATTGGCAAGATAAGGATTTTGAGAAAACCACGTTGGAGCCACCGTTAGGTAGTGGACCTTATCGGGTTAAGCGCTTTGAAGCCGGGCGTTATGTAGAGCTTGAACGGGTTGAGGACTATTGGGGTAAGGATTTACCCGTTAGAGTGGGATCGAACAATTTCGATATCATGCGCACAGAGTATTTTCGTGATGACACCGCTGTTCGACTTGCCCTCAAATCTGGCGATCTGGATTTACGTCTTGAGAATCAGGCCAAGGCCTGGGCGCTGGATTACAACGTACCAGCAGTTGAAAAAGAGTGGCTTAGGAAAGATCGGGTTGAACACCAGATGCCAACGGGCATGCAGGCTTTTGTGATGAACACGCGTAAGGAGTTGTTCAGCGACCCAAAGGTTCGAGAAGCTCTTGCTTATGCATTTGACTTTGACTGGACCAATCGAAATCTGTTCTTCAGTCAGTACTCTCGTACGCAAAGCTACTTCTCGAATTCTGAACTTGCCTCCAGCGGCATACCCGAAGGTCGTGAGCTGGAAATTCTTGAACCTTATCGTGACCAGCTACCAAAACGTGTATTTACTGAAGAGTACAGCCCACCCCACACCGATGGTAGCGGCTGGCCCCGGGAAAATTTACGCAAGGCTTTTGCACTGTTCAAAGAAGCCGGCTGGGAAGTTGTTGATAACGAATTAAGGCATGTGAAAACTGGCAAAGCTTTCAGTTTTCAGGTGTTGTTGGTGAGCCCTGATTTCGAGAGAATTGTGCTGCCCATGATTCGCAATTTAAAGCGTTTAGGTATAGATGCCAGCGTACGTGTGGTGGATACCAGTCAGTATATTAATCGCCTGCGAAGCTTTGACTATGACATGTTTGTTTTTGTCTGGGGTCAGGCGGAATCACCGGGTAATGAGCAACGTATTTTCTGGAGTAGTGCGGCTGCAGATCAATCTGACAGTCGAAACTTCGCCGGTATAAAGAATCCGGTTGTAGATGAGCTTATCGAAGGCTTAATTTCAGCCTGTTCCCGGGAAGACCTGGTGGCCTGGACCCGTGCCCTGGATAGAACGTTGTTGTGGAATTTTTATGTCATACCCAACTGGCATCTTCGCGCCGATCGTGTGCTGTACTGGGATCGCTATTCCAGGCCGGATAAGGCAGTTAAGAGTGGTGTAGCCACCAGCATATGGTGGTACGACCAAACAAAGTCTGATGCTCTGGATCAGGCGATGGCTAATACAGATCTTGATGTTGACGGTGAAAAAACCAGCAGCCCGGGTTGGGCAACGATTATTTTCTGGCTATTCGCAGGTGGGATAGCTGTGGTATTTATTTTGCGCAAAGCCATGAAAGGTAGGAGCAACTAATGGGCGCTTATATTGTCCGGCGTTTATTGCTTATGATTCCAACGTTATTTGCCATTATGGTGATCAACTTTGGCATCATACATGTGGCCCCAGGGGGTCCAGTTGAACAAATTATTGCCCAGGTAACCGGCACTGGCGCTGACATTACGGGTCGTGTTACACGTTCCGATGTGGGTGAGAACTTGCAACAGCAATCTTCATCATCAGGCAATGCGGCAGATGGCAGTGGCTACCGTGGTGCTCAAGGGCTGGACCCGGAGTTCATCAAGGAGCTGGAACAACGCTTTGGCTTCGACAAGCCTTTGACTGAACGTTTCTTCGACATGATGGGCAACTACCTGGTATTTGATTTCGGCGAAAGCTTTTTCAAGGATCAGGCAGTGGTGGATCTGGTGCTGGACAAAATGCCGGTGTCAATTTCTCTTGGTGTTTGGACCACTCTGTTGGTGTATATCATTTGCATTCCATTAGGTATTGCCAAGGCAGTGCGAGATGGCACCCGGTTTGATTTGTGGAGCAGCGTGATTATTGTGATCAGCTCCGCCATTCCCAGTTTTCTGTTTGCCGTGTTCCTGCTGGTGATGTTTGCTGGGGGCAGTTATCTCGACTGGTTCCCGTTACGTGGACTGACCTCGGATAATTTTGAAGAACTGGGTTGGCTGGATCGTATAAAGGACTACATCTGGCACATTACCCTGCCAGTAGTCGCCATGGTAATCAGTGGTTTCGCGACCTTAACCATGTTAACCAAGAACTCGTTTCTAGATCAGATCGGTCAGCAATATGTCCTGACCGCACGCGCTAAGGGATTGTCCGAGCACCGGGTAATGTACGGCCATGTTTTTCGCAATGCTATGTTGATTGTAGTGGCGGGATTTCCGGCGGCATTTATCAGCATGCTATTCACCGGTTCGGTGCTGATAGAAATAATCTTTTCTCTGGATGGTCTGGGCTTGCTGGGTTTCGAGGCAGCATTTAATCGGGATTATCCAGTGGTTTTTGGTACTTTGTTTTTCTTCTCTCTTTTGGGTTTATTGCTGTCTCTGGTCGGCGACATTATGTATACCATAATCGATCCGCGCATCGACTTTGAAGCGAGGAACCAATAGTGGATCAGTTGAAACAGCATACGTTTATGGGCAAGCCGGTCACGCCGCTGACCTGGCGACGTCTGGAAAACTTTAAGGGTAATCGACGCGGTTTCTGGTCGTTGTGGATCTTTCTATTTCTGTTTGTATTCACTTTGTTCGCAGAGCTGGTGGCTAACGACAAACCTATTGTGGTTTATTTTGAGGGTGGGATTTATTCACCTATTTTTAGCACCTATGCAGAAACTGAATTCGGTGGTGAATTTAAGACCGAAGCAGATTATCGTGATCCCTATGTGGCGAATCTAATTAATGCAAAAGGTTGGATGCTGTGGCCACTAATCCCTTATAACCATCAAACCGTAGCCTGGGATTTACCTGAGCCAGCACCATCACCACCTGACGGTACGCACTGGCTGGGCACCGATGACCAGGCCCGGGATGTCGCAGCCCGTTTGATCTATGGCTTTCGCATCTCTGTGTTGTTTGGTTTTGCGTTGACCATCATCAGCGCCTTCGTTGGTGTGACTGCCGGGGCGGCCCAGGGTTATTTTGGTGGCTGGCTAGACCTGATATTTCAGCGTTTTATCGAGGTGTGGTCTGGATTACCTATACTCTACATTCTGATTATTCTGGCGAGCATTGTTGAGCCGAACTTCTGGTGGTTGTTGGGTGTTTTATTATTGTTTTCCTGGATGGGCTTCGTTGGAGTGGTACGAGCAGAGTTTTTACGGGCGAGAAACTTTGAGTATGTAAAAGCAGCTAAGTCTATGGGTGTTAGCGATCGCGTAATCATGTTCAAGCATGTATTACCTAATGCCATGGTTGCAACGCTAACCTTTATGCCTTTCACCCTAGCAGGTTCCGTTACTGTTTTAACTTCTCTAGATTTCCTGGGTATTGGTTTACCACCAGGCTCGGCATCTTTGGGTGAATTGCTTGCCCAGGGTAAGGCTAATTTACAGGCGCCGTGGCTAGGTTTAACCGGCTTCTTTGTGATTGGATTGATGCTGTCTCTGCTGATATTTATCGGTGAGGCGGTGCGCGATGCATTTGACCCCAGGAAGAATATCCTGTGACGACGTTGTTGGAAATCAAGGACCTGTCGGTTCATTTTGAGACAGCCTCAGGTCTGGTTAAAGCGGTAGAGAACGTTAGTATTCGTGTTAATAAAGGCGAGACAGTAGCCATTGTGGGAGAAAGCGGCTCTGGCAAATCGGTGACGGCACTTTCTGTTATGCAATTACTGCCCTATCCCCGTGCCAGTCACCCCACAGGCAGCATCCTATTCAATGGAGAAGAGGTGGTGGGCGCTACACCCGAGACCTTAAAGCGAGTACGCGGCGATCAGATCGGCATGATTTTCCAGGAACCGATGACCTCGTTAAATCCGCTACATACCGTACAAAAACAGATTAGTGAAACGCTAATCTTGCACAAAGGCCTGTCTGAATCTGAGTCCCGCGCCAAGTGTCTTGAGTTGCTCCATTTAGTGCGTATTCGCGATCCTGAACAAAGACTCGACAGCTACCCCCATCAGTTGTCTGGCGGTCAGAGACAGCGGGTAATGATTGCCATGGCGCTAGCTAATGAACCTGATCTGTTGATTGCGGATGAACCTACTACTGCCCTGGACGTAACCACTCAAGCGCAAATATTGAAGCTGCTTGAAGACTTACAGAAAGATCTGGGCATGGCAGTACTACTAATTACCCATGACCTTGGCATTGTGCGCAAGGTGAGTGATCGTGTTTATATTATGCAGCAAGGTCGCGTGGTGGAGGAAGGCCTGACCAAGGAGATCTACGCGAACCCAAGTCAGGCTTATACCCGTGAGTTGTTATCTGCAGAACCACCGCAAAAACCACAACGGGATGTATCGGGTAATGAAGTTATTATGCAGGGCGAAAACATCCGTGTGTGGTTCCCCATCAATCGTGGTGTGTTCAAAAAAACTGTTGGTCATATAAAGGCGGCTGACGATGTTTCTTTTAGCGTCCGAGCAGGTGAAACCCTGGGTATTGTGGGTGAGAGTGGCTCGGGCAAAACCACGCTGGCTCAGGGTGCCTTACGACTTATCAATTCTACGGGCAATATCCGCTTCAAGGGTCAGAGCATCCACAACCTGCAGGGCAAGGACCTGAAAGATGTACGACGTCAGATGCAGATCGTATTTCAGGATCCCTATGGCAGTCTCAGCCCCCGACTCTCGGTAAAGCAAATTGTCGAAGAGGGCCTTGAAGCCCACAACATGGGTAACGCAGAAGAACGCGAGCAGTTGGTCATTGCTGCCCTGGAAGAAACCGGTCTGGACCCGTCTAGTCGTTTTCGTTATCCGCATGAATTCTCAGGTGGTCAGCGACAACGCATTGCGATTGCCCGTGCCATGATTATGAAACCGCAGCTGGTAGTTCTGGACGAGCCTACTTCGGCCCTTGACCGACCTGTGCAAGTACAGATTGTTGATCTGCTATTAAAACTCCAGGCAGAAAATGATCTGGCGTTTATTTTTATCAGTCATGATTTGAAAATTGTACGCGCATTAAGTGATCAGATTATTGTGATGCGTAACGGCAAAGTAATAGAACAGGGCAATTCTGACAAAATTTTTGATAACCCGGAGGATCCCTATACCAAGGCACTGATTTCCGCGGCCTTTGATCTGGTTATCAACGATGAGAGTGCCATCGAACAATAGTTCACAAGAGTAGTGTCATGTCTATGCAATCTGAAACTAGTGGTGAATTTAATTTTCTGACCAAGTCAGTTGAATCGTCTCTTTATCGAAATGGCAAAGTCCTTATTCGACGGGATGCTGATGGCAGTGATAGCGGCAGAGAAGGGCTGGATTTCGAAAAACAGCCTCTGTCTGTTATCAACGCTCGAGCTAGTGCAGATAAAGATCGACCAGGTCTTATCCGTAACGGATTCGAATTGTTTGACGCGCCCTTTACCAACACCAAACTGGATTTTCTTGATCACCAGCAGGTGGTAGAACATTACTATGCGGAATGTGAAGCCATTATGCAGCAGGCAACCGGTGGCAGAGCATATGCCTTTGATCACAATGTTCGTTCCGCCGCCGGCAAACAATCCAAACAGCGGATTAAAGGTGGGCAGCAGGTTCAGGGTCCTGCCCACACAGTGCATGGCGACTACACCCTGACCAGTGCGCCACAACGTCTACGAGACCTGGCCCGCCCACCCAGTGGCAACGATACATTGCGTTATAAGCTCAGCCAGGAGCAATCCTTATTGGATGCGGAGGAAATTAACGCGCTGCTGGAAAATAACCAACGATTCGCTATTATCAATGTCTGGCGGAATATAGTGATAGAACCCGTCGTGATGCATCCACTGGCTCTATGTGATGGCAAGACTGTCGCTCCAGAAGATCTGGTGGTGTTCGAAATTCACTATCCGGATCGCATCGGTGAAAACTATTTCGCCAGGCATTCGAATAAACAACAAATGTTCTATTACCCGTTGATGACCCGGGATGAAGCCCTGCTGATCAAACAATGGGATTCTGCCGGACCACTGGCAACCAGCAAGGGGGAACTGGCGGACAATTCTTCTGATGAGCCATGTACTTTTAGTTTTCACAGCGCATTCAAATGTCCCGACACACCAGAAGATGCACCTGACAGATGGAGTGTTGAGGTGCGGTGTATTGTTATTTATTAGATCCTGGGTAATAACTCAATGGATGATATCCGAAATCTTGTAATTGACTGGTCAGGTGCAAAACAGTCTGAATTACTCGACTGGCATGATGAGATGTTCGACTTCGGCGAAACCACTCACCTCAGATGACTACACCGAATATTGTTAGCACGCGCCAACCGTACGGTTGTACATTGCATGTCCTACTCTGGCTTCCCCTCGACCAGGCTATAGTTATCCGGATTGGGCTTTGAATGGCATATTCTGGGCTAAGGAAATAATTGACTAACTATTCCGCCATCGCATAAATATCGATTTCTATACACATAGAATCGTAAGCTAAAACAGGTAGTGGCACCCCGGTGGTGGCTGGGCCGGATGCAGGGAAATACGCTGATCGAATAGGCAGATTTTCGTGCAAATCGTCTGCACTACAACCACCTTGATAAACCGTCATCACCTTACAGACATCTTCGTAGTTTGCACCCAGCTCTTTAAGGATAGTCTGAATATGTGCCATGGCCTGGTGAGTTTGTTTGCCTAGCTCACCGGGGTGCTCGGCCTGACCGCGTTTATTCAGAGAGACCTGACCACCGAGAAAAATCATGTTGGAACATTTGATGCCATGTTTATAGGGCAGGTGAACATGCCAGTCCCAGAGTGAATCCGGCCAGGCGTACTTTCTGGGTAATCGTTGGCCATCAGTGCCCAACATCGCTATGACTCCAATGCGAACCAACTCATCACGATTGGCATGACGAGGCAGAGGAACGCCGGTGGCAGCAGGCCCAGGTTCGGAGAAGTTGGCTGCAAAAGACAAAGCAGCTGGTTCAAAATCTTCTATGTTATCTGAACCGCAATACCAGCGATTGATTTTCACTACATCGTCAAAGTCAGCGCCAAAGCATGCCAGAGCTCGACCAATGTTTGAGGCAACCTGCTCGGATTGAGTCACGATACTGTCCTTACCTACAAGCTTGCCGTCTGCAGCCATTGGCGATTGTGCTGAAACAAATATCATTTCACCACATCGTACGGCGGTACAAAACCGGTCAGACCGAAGCCCCAATACTGTCTCGCCTGAATAGGTTCGAGGCAATTTCTGTCCATCCTCTGCCAGCATGGCGTAACCTTCTATTTCCACTTGAAGGCCGTCATAACAAAGATATTCAGCAGGAATGGGGGTGATTGCTGTGCGGCAACCTTCTGGCAATGCATTTGCAATCAGGGTAAGAAAAACGCTCTCGTCAACTGAGCCATCATTCACATAGAAACAATTTAAAAATACCAGGTCGGTAAGGTCACTACCAAATTCTCCCAATACACGGCTAAAGTTAGCTATCACATTATTGGTTTGAGTTGCCAGATTACCCACATTGCAAACTTCGCCATCGGCAGTTAAATCTACCTGGCCACCGACCCAAATCATCTGGCCACAACGTACACCATGTTTGTGAGTAACATTTATTGGCCAGTTCCAGTGACTCTCGGGCCATGAGTAGGTTTTTTTCATAAGTGCTTAAGAATAAAATGGGCTAAATCAAACAGTGTTTAGAAATCATCCTCAGTCTCTAAAGGCTGACCAATGGCGATAGTTGTGTAAGCCACCGCCACCAAATGAGAGTGTATGCGTTTGAAGTCGCGCAACACATCCTGATGAAATGAACTAGTCTCAATGCTCTGCGACAGGCCATCGCGCAAGCGACGCAAATGTGCTCGAGCCAGGGTTCGTTCGAGCCGACCGACACTGCGCTTCTCCTTGATTAATTGATCTGCCAGAGTCTTGTCGCCGGACATAAACACATCGAAGGCGGTGTGCATGGATTTCAAAACACGCTGATACATATTCTCAAGATCTTCCATACCAGCGTCGGAAAACTGCAGGCCCTTAATCGACTTACGCCTGGCATAACCTGCAACCGACTCGATAATATCGCCGATATGCTCAATGTCGGTGACAAAGGTCAGTATCTGTGTTGCTCGAGCGCTCTGGGTTTCAGATAACTCAAGACGTGACGCATCGGTAACATACAGCTTAATTTCGCGATGCAGATAATCCACCTGATCATCCCGACTGGCAATTTCCTTGGCCAGGTTCCGATCGTTTTCTCTTAAGGCAATAATCACATCATGGAACATACCCTGCACCACGGCTCCCAGACGAATGGTTTCTCTGGCGGCGGCAGATAATGCCGCATCAGGATCGGTAATTATGGCATTACTTAATAAACTCGAATTCCATTGCTCGTCTTCGGTACTGACAGGCTTGGGGTATTTCTTATCCAGGTAGGCTGCAAAAGGCGAGGTCATGGGCAGAAATGCCAGCGCAAGTAGCACGTTGAAAGCAATGTGCATTGCTATGGTGTATTGCACCGGATCGAGACTTAACAGAGCTGAATATAAAACAATTTGCTCAAGCAAAATCAAAG
>JBLHGU010000116.1:0-15612 GCA_047615875.1 Parasphingorhabdus sp. | reverse complement strand
AGGACATCTCCAAATGATTCTTTGGTGACAGCCCTTAACGAATGGGCAGCAATGCCGGTAACCACATTGGCGTTGCCTTTACTTTCGTTCTGTAATGCCGCAACAATGTCTAGAAAAGCCGCAGAATCATTTGCGAATCGACGCTGTTGATTAGTTATTGACTTACCACCGAAACCACCAAACTGATAATGCACCGGCAGATTGGTAATACCCAGCCCAACATCGCAGGCGGCGCTCAGTGTTTGTAGCGACATTTCGGCAATATTGTTGTAGTGCGAACCATCGGTCTGATGGTGCAGATACTGAAACTCTGCAACTCGGGTATAACCCGCCTTAAGCATCTCTAGATACAACTGACTCGCTATGGCATGCAGATGGTGAGGCTGAATTGCGTCGAGAAAGCTGTACATGGTTGTGCGCCAGGTCCAGAAACTGTCATCACTGTCACCGGCCTTCTCGGCCAACCCAGCCATGGCGCGTTGGTGCGCGTGGGAATGCAGATTGGCAATGCCCGGTAACAGGCAACCACTAGAGTCTTTTCCCGTAGCCGTTTCGACACTGGCAATATTGCCAAACTCGTCGATGCTTACTGACACATCGTTTGCCCAGCCGGTTGGCAGCAGGGCTGTTTTGCAATGTACTGTAGTCACGATTCTTCCTGCCTGGCACGCTATATAGTTCTTGTAGACATTGTTGTCGACTGCAGTGCAGTATAGGACACGTCACTTGTATATACAAGACTATAAAAGTATGTTTAAATGCCATTTTCCAAGCCATTTAAAAAGTAAAAGTAGCCGACATGCCAGCCCAAAATCGAGCCGAGAATCTGTGGGATTGCCTATGGCATAATGCTGAGCTGGCTACTATGGCCGATGATGGCTCACCCTTCGGTCTACTGAAGAATTCATCTGTTGCTGTTAAAGACGGACGAATAGTCTGGATTGGAAACTCGGATGCTATTCCTCAGGATGCATTGGCCAGTTGCGCTGAAATTATTGATTGCGAGCAAAAGCTGGTAACCCCCGGCCTGATCGATTGCCATACCCATCTGGTTTATGGTGGTAATCGAGCACTAGAGTTTGAAATGCGTCTAAACGGTGCAAGTTATGAAGAAATCTCTCGCGCAGGTGGGGGTATCGTTTCAACAGTAACCGCCACACGCAGCGCCAGCGAGGCTGATTTGTACTCACAGGCATTACCGAGACTACAAGGCTTACTGGCAGAAGGTGTCACCACCATCGAAATTAAGTCCGGCTACGGTCTTAATGTTGCTGATGAGATGAAGATGCTGCGAGTTGCCCGCCAACTGCAAGTTGCTAATCCCGTAAATATCGTCACCAGTTTTCTCGGCGCACATGCAACGCCTGGAGAATACGCTGGACGCAATGATGATTATATTGATCTGGTATGTCAGGAAATACTGCCAGCCGTAGCCGCAGAAAACCTTGCCGATGCGGTCGATGCGTTCTGTGAAGGCATTGCCTTTAGTACTGAACAGGTGGCAAGGGTGTTTGACGTAGCCAGTGCGTACAACCTGCCAATTAAACTTCATGCTGAACAATTGAGCGACTTGAAGGGTGCCGTGATGGCGGCGAAACGAGGTGCTTTGTCGGTTGATCATATTGAATTTCTGGCCGAACAGGATGTGCCTGTTTTAGCCGAGAACGGCACCGTCGCTGTGCTCTTGCCTGGTGCATTTTATTGTCTGAGGGAGACACAGTTTCCGCCTTTACAGGCGCTACGTGAACATGGCGTACCCATCGCCATTGCCAGTGACAGCAATCCTGGCAGCTCACCAGTTGGTTCATTACTATTGATGCTCAACATGGCCTGCACACTGTTTCGAATGACACCTGCTGAAGCCCTTGGCGGGGTTACACGTAACGCCGCTTGCGCACTGGGAAGACTTGCCGAAACTGGAACTATTGAAATAGGCAAACAAGCGGACCTGGTATTGTGGGATGTGGCAGAACCGGCAGAATTAAGTTATCGAATCGGAGGCAATCCTTGTTCTCGCGTTATGTATAAGGGGGTAATGCAATGACCGCGAAAATTCACCAGATGAAACTTTCTGGCGACCCGAGCATTCCCATCTATCTGCAAATTAAAAATTCCATTGTAGAAAAGATAAGCAGTGGCGACTGGCAACCCGGTAATATTATCCCCTCAGAAAACCAGCTAGTTGCGGAGCTTGGTGCTAGCCGCATGACTATTAATCGCTCACTGCGTGAATTGACCATAGAGGGACTGTTAAAACGAGTCCACGGTCTGGGCACATTTGTTGCTGAGCCACCGCGCCAGGCAAGTTTGATTGAACTACGTTCTATCGCAGAGGAAATTAAAGCTCAGAACAAGGTTCATCGCGCGGAGGTTCTTTCGCTTTGCACCCAGACAGCAGATAAATATCTCGCCACGTGCATGGGGGTTAAATCTGGTGATCAGCTGTATCACATATGCGTCGTACATTATCAGGACGAGGTACCGATTCAGCTTGAGATTCGCTGGGTTAATCCTGATCAAGTGCCAGATTTTCTTGAAGTGGACTTCACCAGCACAACCCCAACTGACTTTCTTATTGGGCGACTGCGCCCGGACAATGTGGAGCATGTGGTTCAAGCCATTTTGCCGACAGATTTTGCTGCGGCACATTTAGCAATCCCCAGCAGCGAACCATGCCTTCGATTGAATCGACGTACCTGGATTGATGGCAATATTATTACTGCGGTTGAGCTGATTTATCCTAGCAGTCGCTACGATCTTGGTGCGGTTTACACACTCGATCAAAAACATACACCCTGCCTTAGTCCGTCGCTATCAGGAAAACTCTGAGAGCATCGGTAAGCCCACTAATAATCCCTTAAATGAATAACCCAGATTACTCTGTAAGCCACAGGATACTGACATGAGCAAAATGACCCGACGCGATCCGTCCAGAAATATCCGCGCCCCACGGGGTGGTGAGCTGACCTGCAAAAGTTGGCTAACTGAAGCACCCTACCGCATGATCCAGAACAATCTCGATCCCGAAGTTGCCGAACGACCCGAAGACCTGGTTGTGTATGGCGGTATTGGTCGTGCCGCACGCAACTGGGAGAGTTACGACAAGATTCTCGAAACCCTTGAACAACTAAATGACGACGAAAGTCTTTGTGTTCAATCCGGTAAACCTGTGGGTGTATTCAAAACCCATGTTGATGCGCCCCGTGTGCTAATTGCCAATTCCAATCTGGTTCCGGCCTGGTCCAACTGGGAACACTTCAACGAACTCGATCAGAAGGATCTGATGATGTATGGGCAGATGACGGCAGGTAGCTGGATTTACATCGGATCTCAGGGCATTTTGCAGGGTACTTACGAAACTTTTGTGGAGGCTGGCCGTCAGCATTTTGGTGGCAATCCAAAGGGCAAATGGATTCTCACCGCCGGTCTTGGTGGTATGGGCGGTGCCCAGCCATTAGCCGCAACCATGGCCGGATTTTCCATGTTGGATATTGAATGTGATCAGACACGGATAGATTTCCGTATAGGCAATCGTTATCTCGATACCCGTGCCGATTCGGTAGCTGAAGCAATCAAGATGATTGACGCGGCCCACGCTGAGGGCAAGGCAATATCTGTCGGCGTATTAGGTAACGCCGCTGAGATTTTACCGCAGATGGTCAAAGATGGTATCAAGCCGGACCTGGTTACCGATCAGACATCGGCCCACGATCCTGTTAATGGCTACCTACCCATCGGCTGGTCTGTTGAAGAGTGGCGTGAGAAAGCACAGAGCGAGCCCAAGGTTGTGGCAGCCGCCGCCCGGGACTCTATGGCCATACATGTACAGGCGATGCTTGATTTCCATTCTCAGGGCATTCCTACGGTGGACTATGGCAACAATATCCGCCAGGAAGCCAAAGACCGCGGTGTAGAAAATGCCTTCGATTTCCCAGGCTTTGTACCGGCCTATATTCGCCCGCTGTTTTGCAAAGGGGTTGGTCCATTTCGCTGGGTAGCGCTGTCAGGTGATCCGGAAGATATCTATAAGACTGATGCCAAAGTTAAAGAGTTAATGCCAGATGATGCGCATTTGCACAACTGGCTCGACATGGCTCAGGAACGCATCGAGTTTCAGGGTTTGCCGTCGCGCATTTGTTGGGTTGGCCTTGGCGACCGCCACCGACTTGGACTTGCTTTCAATGAGATGGTTGCGTCTGGTGAGCTAAAAGCGCCGGTTGTTATTGGCCGTGATCATCTTGATTCTGGCTCCGTAGCCAGCCCTAACCGTGAAACTGAAGCCATGAAAGATGGCTCCGATGCGGTTTCCGACTGGGCGCTATTGAACCTGCTGTTAAGCACTTCTGGTGGTGCCACCTGGGTTTCCTTTCATCATGGTGGCGGCGTTGGCATGGGCTATTCGCAACATGCCGGGCTGGTAATTTGCTGTGATGGCACCGATGCTGCGGCAAAACGTATCGATCGTGTTTTGTGGAACGATCCGGCATCCGGTGTTATGCGTCATGCCGACGCGGGTTATGAAAGTGCCATGGAATGTGCACGTAAATATGGCCTGAATTTACCTTCAATTGATCTGTAACAGACGACAAAATGACAAACTGGACGCTTCTGGGCCCAGATGACTTCGCCCGGATGCCGTGGCGAAACGGCCTCGGCCATACTATCGAAATACTGAAGGAAGATATGCCAGACAATTCAGGTTTTGCCTGGCGTCTGAGTATGGCCGATGTTGTTAGCGATGGAGAGTTCTCGAATTTCGCTGGCTATGATCGCACGTTGTTATTACTTGAAGGGCAGGGCATCACACTGACCTATGATGGCAACCGCTCGGACTCGCTCCAATCTCTATTACAGGCAGCGCAATTTAGTGGTGATGAACATACGGCATCAACTCTTCACAACGGACCCATTCGCGACTTCAACATAATGACGCGACGGGGTGTATGTTCTGCGACAGTGCTATGCAGCCCGAATTCTGAAACGCTGCATGTTGGAAGCGGTGCAGATATCTCTCTTATCTACGCCCCTCTAGGCAACGTGGATGTCGTTCTTATTGACAATTCAACGAAGGTTTTGCTAGCACATCATCTTTTAGTCAGTCGTGATCAAAATACTACAGCGACCTGCTTAAACGCCCCTGCCATTACAGTCGGTATCAATTACGTCTAAACAAATTTAGTAGAAATAACCACTACGTGTACAATTCGCCGACTTATTAGCGATACAAAACTTCTACTCACCCCGACCCTAATGGTTTTTTCCTCCTCTGTTTTTCTGTTCTTGTTCCTGCCATTAACCATCATGGGTTATTTTCTGGCACCTGGAATCCGTAGCAAGAATATTTTTCTGTTACTGGCAAGCCTGTTCTTTTATAGCTGGGGCGAAATTCATTACGTTATCGTGCTGCTGTTATCGGTCGGTTGTAATACCTGGTTCGGCAACCGTATAGAGCGATTTCGTGAGCATGCCAAACTCTACTTGATACTGGCCATTGTAGTTAACCTGATACTGCTTGGTTATTTTAAGTACGCCAATTTTGTTGTCGATAATCTGAATCTGTTACTGATCTCCGCAGGTCTGGATGAACTGGCTAACCGAAAAGTACACCTGCCGTTGGGTATTTCGTTTTTTACCTTCCAGGCTATGTCCTATATTGTTGACGTGTATCGCGGTACAGCTAAGGCGCAGAAAAACTTTTTTAACGTTGCCTTATACATCTCACTATTTCCCCAGCTAATCGCCGGGCCCATCGTTCGTTATGGGGATATTTCTACTCAGCTGACCGAGCGACATTCCAGCATGGACGATATCGCCTGGGGTGTTCGACGGTTCACCATTGGTCTCGCTAAGAAAGTGCTGATAGCCAATGTAGTGGGCCAGGCAGCAGATGAAATCTTTGCTCATGACAGTGGTCAGCTGGATTATGCCCTGGCGTGGCTCGGCATCATTTGTTACGCATTGCAGATCTATTTTGATTTCTCTGGCTACTCCGATATGGCCATTGGCCTTGGCCGAATCTTTGGTTTCAAGTTTCCTGAGAATTTTAACCAGCCTTATACATCCCGTTCAGCACAGGAATTTTGGCAACGCTGGCATATGTCCTTATCTGGCTGGTTTCGTGATTACCTTTACATTCCTCTAGGCGGAAATAGGCATGGCGACTTGCGCACCTACTTCAACCTGGTGCTAGTATTTTTCCTCTGCGGGCTGTGGCACGGCGCAAGCTGGAGTTTTGTCGTCTGGGGTTTGTTTCATGGCGGCTTTCTTGTGTTGGAACGCTCCAGTGCAGGTGGACTAATACGCTCGATGCCAAATATCATTCGACATGCCTACTTGATTCTAGTGGTGCTTATAGGCTGGGTATTCTTCCGTGCTGAAACACTGCCTTATGCCCTGGAGTTTATTGCGTCTATGTTTGGCTTCGGTGATCGTAGTAACGATGGTTATTTCATGGTATTTGTGACTCCTAAACTGGCTCTGGTGCTTGGCATTGCTGTCTTCATCTGCGCCTGGCCCGCACTGGGCAACTGGTCAAAACGACTTTGCGATCTAACAAAAAATGACTCCGGAGCAACCTCCTCGAGCATCTGCATTCTGCGTGATATTGCTATAGTGGGGTTGTTGTTTCTGTCTGCGGTTTTCGTCACTGCACAATCCTACAACCCGTTTATTTACTTTCGTTTCTAGTGTCGCCAAAAAACTTCTCGATTGCACTTAATAGCATTGTCGTTGCGGTGTTTTTGGTGTTTTTGTTTTTGCCCTCGATCAGTTTTTTGAACGGTATCGGGCCACAATTAGCGGAGGAAGAGAATCGACGTGCAGCAACGCTACCAGCCTGGCAATTTAAGAAAGCAGCAATTAAAAAATACCCGGAAGCTTTCGGCAACTGGTTTTCTGATCACATGGGAATACGCCAACATCTCGTACAGGCCCATGGTTTAATCAATCGGGATTGGCTAAAAAGTCATGACTCCGTTCTGACTGGAACCAACGACTGGCTGTTTCTACTACGTGAGCCTACTCGTGTAGCTGTAGCACCGCCTATTCCATCTGACTATTGTGGCCGAAATCCATTTGGACAAGTGGAGCTACAACGATGGAAAAGTAGTTTGCTAGATAACTGGAAGCAACAAAAACAAGAAGGTCGTCAGTACGTGCTGATGATTGTTCCAAACAAACAAACAATCTACAGTTCACACCTGCCCTCTCGGGTTCTTTGTAAAGGCGGTGACAGTCGACTGGATCAGCTGATTCAGTCCTTTGCTAATGAACCTGATTTCCCACTTCTCGACTTAAGACCTGTATTCCTGGCCCAGGCACAACCACCCTTGTGGTATCGCACAGATACTCATTGGAACGGTCGTGGGGCAAGTCTGGCGCTGGATAATTTACTGGACTATTTAAATAGCCAACTGGAATTAAAACTCACCAATGTTATTTCAACGTCACGCTTTTCTATGCGTGTAAGAAAGACCAAAGGTTGGGGACTTGCGGTAATGTCTGGAATGAAGCATAGCTTTGTTGAATCAGAGCCACAAATTGTCCCACGTAAACCCAGGGCATCACCTCTGGAAAATCCCTTTCCAAATCGAACCCGTGACCTAAGGCGCCAACCTCAGGCTTACCATCAAGAAGACCCTCAACTACCGAATATACTGGTATTACACGATTCATTCTTCGACAAACGAATCAAACGATTATTAACCGGCAGTTTTGCCAGGTCATCATTTGTCTGGCACCGAGGTAAACCGAGCCTTGCTATCGAGAACGAACTTATTAATCAAGTTGCACCTGACATTGTGCTACATGAAATGGTCGAGCGAAATTTATTACACGACTATTTTAAATAGCACCGTGTGAGTGCATAACCGAATTCGAATGACTGATTCATTACCCAACAAGCGCCATACATCTTCAAAGACTTCCGGGCTTTTAATGTCGCTAGTTGTGATGATAATTTTATTACTACCCGTTAGCGGCTTCATCGGTGCGCTTGGTATTGATGATGTTAAACGAGAAAACCGTTCTGCGGCCCACTTTCCGACACTATCTACAAGCCCCCTGGACATCATTGCTTTTCCAAAGCTATTCTCCGGCTGGTGGTCTGATCATATGGGGTTTAGACAACCACTGATTGATGCCTCTACACAAATTACCAGCTTATGGCTGGATAGTCCCGACAAGGTTATAGCAGGCAAAGAAAACTGGCTATTTCTTTATAAAACGTCGATACGCCCGGATCTTTTCTCAGTTTTCTCTGACTACTGTGGAAGAGTGCCATTTACTTCAAAAGAGCTAAAACACTTTGGAGAGACACTTAACCATAACTGGACGATGTTTAAGCAAAAAGGCATCGACTATCGTTTGATTTTAATCCCAAACAAACACAGCTTATATTCGAAACACTTTCCCGCCCGAATTCAGTGCGAAGCCGGAACACAACGCTATGACCAACTGGTGGCTTATCTCTTAGACATACCCGATTTTCCATTAATCGATTTTAAGCCGTTGTTACAAAAACACCTTGATAGCCACCTGTGGTTGAAGCGAGATACACACTGGAATGGCCGAGCCGTGGCATTAGCTGTAGATGACTTGCTCGAACAATTGAATGCAGAGGATTTAGTAAATAGGAAAACTCTGGAACAAGCTGTAGTTACCAGCACGGTTAAATCCGGCGACCTGATTACGCTTTCTCGCCAGCCTGGAAAACCCTATAAGGACAGCCACTTTCAATGGATTGATTCACATCTGAGGCAAGGAGAAACTAAAATCCCTATTGTTATACCCTGGTCTAAATATCAACCGCTGGTATTTAATAACTCGGAGCAAGCAACGGGAAAGTTACTTGCGGTGCACGATTCCTTTTTTGCGGTGCATGATATGCAAAAACTGCTGGCGTCTTTGAATCATCGCGCTGTTTTTGTTCGCCGACCTGGTCACTTCGACCTAAGCTACCTCGTACCATTAATAGATGCAGAACAGCCAGATACAATTATTCAGCAATTTGTAGAGCGTAAGCTTTTATGGCCAGAGCCTGGTTTACTAAAGAACTAATTGAGGGGATGAGCGGTGCCCTTACAAACACGAAAGCACTGGCTCTGTAGCTTGCTGCTTCCTCCAGCCGTCACCACACGTAACGAAACTATGCCAATCAAGACGCTACGTGCTTGGCTCATGATAAAAAAGCGGGCCCTAAGGCCCGCTTTTCTGTTCCCTAAATTTCAGGGTTACATGCTACTTCAAGTTACTGACCTTCTCGAATACCATCACGAATGAGCGCTTTAAGTAATGCTATTCCCATCAGGATCATCATAAATGAGAAGGGTACCGCACCCACTATCATCGCCGCCTGAATGGCGTCCAATCCACCGGCAAGCAAAAGCGCTGCTATGACAGAGGTCAAAATCAGGCCCCAAATGATGATGTGTGATTTACCAGCGGATCCAGCATCGCCACCTGCATTAATTGTATTAACAACCAATACTGCGGAGTCAGCGGAGGTAACCAGGTAAGTTAACAGCAGAATAACAATCAATACTGACATGGCGGTTGCACCACCTGATGCCAACATGACGTTGACTACTTCATACAATTGCGCGGTTAAGCTTTGCGCGTAGATCGATCCTTCTGCTACACCACTCAATTCCAGATCGATGGCTGTGCCACCCAATAACGTGAACCAGATGAAACACATCAATGAAGGAGCAAACATTGCGCCTAAAACGAACTCACGAATGGTTCGGTTTTTGGAAATACGTGCTAAAAAGATGCCTACGAAAGGTGCGAAAGCAATCCACCAGGCCCAATAAAAAATAGACCACCAGCCCTGCCACTCACCAGGACTACCAGCGCCCTCTGCAGGAAAGACCGTGAAAGTCAATGCGGGTAAATTGACGATGTAACTGAACAATCCCCTACCAAGCAACTCCAGTGCGAACATGGTAGCACCGAAAATCAAAAAGAACGTAAGCAATCCAAAGGACAAAACCATATTTAGATTACTGAGCCACTTTATGCCTCTTCCAACACCTGACAATGCAGACAATGTGGAGCACACCATAACAATTCCGAGCGCTACTAACAAAGCCGCGGTAGTCGGTTCAGGACTATCACCCACTGTAACCAGCCACTGTGCGCCAGTAATATTGTGAAGCCCAGAAGCAAAGGAGGTTAGACC
Source organism: Parasphingorhabdus sp. (assembly GCA_047615875.1). Lineage (GTDB taxonomy): Bacteria > Pseudomonadota > Gammaproteobacteria > Arenicellales > CAJQKF01 > JBLHGU01. The sequence goes on along the minus strand of JBLHGU010000116.1, from coordinate 5,432 downwards.
CAGGCCGATTGTCTGAGAAATTCCGAGAATCGTGGCAACCACTGCTGTGACGTCTACAACATGACCTAGAGGTCCTTCCAGAGACCTGCCAAAAATTGGCGTCAAAGTAGATCTGATAGTTAGAGGAAGACCGCGAGAGTAGGAGAAAAAGGCCAGAGAGATACCGACTAACGCATAACAAGCCCAGGCACCTAAACCCCAATGGAGAAAAGAATACCGGTACACAGCGTCCAGGGTAGATGCTGTTTTAGGGATGACTAAGCCATCGATTGCTGTAATGGTACCTGCAGCGACCTGGGCACTATATTCAGCCCATAAGTCAGCACCTTCAGCTAACGTGACATTTGCAGCAGCAAAGGCTGCTTTCACCACTTCGGCACTCATGCGAATATCAGGGTTATCACCCATATGCCACATCGGCTCGCCAGTAGCATAGCCCAACATGCCAATACCAATACCGGCACCGAACATCATCGAGAACCAGGAGAAATTTGAAAACTCAGGAACACCATCCGCGGTGCCGAGTTTGGTCTTTCCCCATTTTGGATAAAGTGCAATTACTAAGCAGATGACCACGAAATATCCCACGGCCCAGGTGTAGTAATAATTCAGATTAGCGAATGACCAGTTTTTCATGTCGCCGAGGATTTTCCCTGCAGCTTCAGGATCAATAACCGCCCAAACGACGATCAGAGCAATAATCACCTTAGACGCTAAAGCGACTATACTATTAAAACCTTTGTAAAATCCCGAGTCCGCCAGATTGATATCTAGCTCCCTCAATGGTGGAGATAACGCCATATTTGAGTACCTTCTGTTATGTTATGAATACCTAGGAAACCATATATAGCTTCAACGGCAAAGCGATATTGCCATGACATTTGAGTGAATGTATACAAATAATTAATGTGCATTCGCATTTCAGATGAAATTTCACCTTTCTAGTCCTAATATCACAAAATATATATCGCACATTTGAATCAACTATGGTCACTGTAGTTTGGTTGGAATTGCTGTGTTTTTACTACTCTCGTACTGCTCCTGTTGTGTTTTCATTTCCTTCTCCGGCCGAATATTTTGGTCCGAATTTATAAAACTAATCATTGTCTGTTAGTCCTGCACCAGCGCCGGCCCTAGATTCGTTAGTGGCGGGTGCATAAGTTCTAAAGGCTAACGCATCAATTTCTTTCCAACTTTCCAGACTTAACGAATAAGCCATTGTGGACGGAAGCTGTTGGGCTGCAGAACCTTCGTTCTGCCGACATTCCACCTTCTCAACTTGTTGTAGTAATAAGCTATCTCGATTGCCTTCGATGCTGATGCCATTTTCAAAACAACTTATACTTACCCCAACCCAACTGGTCGTAAATACGCTTTGGTGGTAACGGGCTGCCTGTCCTACTGTTGCGGCCAACAAAAGTGGGTAGGCCACATTGGATAATTCGAACTGGATGCCCCGAAGCATTTGCGTTGAGCGATCTGCCAGCGCCGCACCAGCAATAACCGGGCAAATTAAATTGGCCGGCGACTGCCACTGTGACTGCTTACAATCCGGAATAAAATCAGCATAGTTTTTGTTTTCTACCTGCTGCAAATGCCCCAACATCAATTCTGGTCCTGGCAAATCAAACGCCGCCAGCCAGCGCGCCGCTTTGCCGGCTTCTTCGCACATACCCCAGTCTAGTTGAACCGCTCGGGCTGCCTTACGAATGTAAGCTTCAATCTCTGCCAGTGTGATTTTAGTATTCACGACGCGGCTTGCAACAATTCATGGGGGAAGGGCGCATCCTGAAACATACAGATTCTTACCCAACGATCCGAACGTGGGTCAAACTTGGTGGCGCCGAAAAATGACAGTTTGCAACGCAACAAATCGATGGGCAGCATTTCGGCAGAAATTAGATTGTCCTGAACTTCGCCATAGGGGTATTTAATGAGGTTTTGTACACGCCTAACGGTATGTCGATGCTCCGGATGGGCAAGCAGGAAATCTGCAATACCTTCTTCATCTGATCGATGAACAAAATCCAGAGACATTTGTTTGATGTAATAACCGATCCCCAGGGGTACTTCGTACTCCGCACCTGGTTCATCGAATCGTTCACCAACTCGTGGCTCGAGCTTCTCCGCTGAGACATACCAGAAGCGAGCGCAATTGGCCTTCTGCTCATAATCTACTTCAGTTGCCCAACTACAATGGTTCGCGACGATATCCTTAAGCACCTTCAGTGTGGCTGAGCCATCGATAAAAAAGCTTAAGTGTTCATCTGCCAACATACATTGCGCCAGGCCATCGACCAGTTCACCGTAAGGTTCCAGGAGGATTGAAACCAGTAGCTCCTGACCTTCCAGCGACAAATTGTCCTCGCTCCACAGATAAATGCGATTCCAGGGCAGATCGTCACTCAAGTTATGATTTTCGATATAGTCAGAAAGCTGAATTAAATCAGCATTTAGATCTTTAAGCTTTGCAATTTGAATGGGATGTTCTGAATGCCACTGAGAAACAGTAAACTTCGCTTGCTCGAAGCTTTGCTTAAATACTGAGATGATATTTTCATCAGCATGTTGCTGTGATCGCACTCGGGCAATCGCCTCTTCCCGTGCAAACATCCAGTTGTTTAACAAAGCCGGATGATTAATCAGAAAGGGCGCCATGCCTAAACCAGTTGAGTTACCCACACCTAATCGGTGACGCAACCCAGGCTCAATGGCAACTGCACGATCGCCGCCACGGGCTTTTGCGACATGCTCAATCAAGTCAACTGAAAATGTGCGAGTCAGCCATACGGATAACATTTCCGCCTGGAATGAACCGTTCAGTTCTGGGCGCTCACAGATAGTCAAACGATCTGCCGCACCAAACTTACCCGAACCATAAACAGCGGTAGTACGAATCAGATAGCCTACGCCCTCGATTTGGTCACGGTCTGGCTGCGTGCCCTGAGCAAGATGTTCAATAACATGTTGCCATAAACGAACGGATCGATTGGCGCGGGACAAACTGAGTTCCGAGTCAGACACCCTCCCAGCTTCCTGTTTCGGCACATTGTCCTGAAGCCGATCAAGGTCTGCCGTTGTTGGAACACCATCAAACAGTGTGAAACTTGCATCCCAGGCCGTAGCTATCACACGATCAGATCGCATGTGGTCGGGCAGCTCATGGGAAAATGCGATCAGAGAATAGCTTCGCTCAGGGCCGACTACGGTATACACTGCTCGACCAAAGCCCTGTGAATTTATCTCCCAAACACTACGTTTGAAGCGCCAGTTTTCTTTTTTAAGCCTGCGTAATAACACACGCATAAATGATAAACGCGTCTGATGAAAACTACCCATACGCTTCAGACGCATAACCACTTCCGGAGGACGCCGGAATTCGTCAGCGACTAAAGAATTATGCAGGACCGAAGTTCTCATCGAAGAATCTCAGCCAGTTATTGCCCATAATTTTTGCAGTATCTTCTTCACTAAATCCCACATCAAGCAAGCCCTGCTCGATGTTGCCAAAATCACGACTGTCGTTAAACCATGGCGGCATGGGGGGAAAGCCTGCGTGACTGGCAGAGCCCTCACCATAGTCAATCTTCTTGGTCCATCGACCCACGCGCATCCACTCAACCACCGAGTCGGGTTGGTCCTGACATAGATCCGAGCCAAGGCCTATATGATCAACGCCCATCATTTCAGCGGCTTGAGCTACCATTTCGCAAAAGCTTTGCAGAGTGCAATTGCCTTTACCCTTTAGGTGGTGCGGATACATGCTAAAGCCCAACATGCCACCGGTTTCGCCAAGACCCTTTAAGATTGCATCAGACTTATTACGCAGTGCAGGTTCCCAGAAGCCAGGATTCGCATGAGTAACGACAATAGGTCGTGAGCTGACTTCCATGGCTTCCAGCGTAGACCGTTCCGCAGAATGGCTCATGTCGACTACCAGTCCGACCCGATTCATCTCTTCGATTACCTCTTTACCCATACGGGTGATACCGCTATCGTCGGGCTCATAACAACCTGTCGCTAATAGCGATTGGTTGTTATAGGTTAACTGCATAAAACGCGCACCGAGGTTATGCAGAATCTCTACCAGACGAATGTCATCTTCAATGGGGGAGGGGTTCTGGAAACCATAAAATATCGCAGTACGATTGGTTTCTCTTGCCAAACGCACATCGTCACCAGTCTTGCCATGGAAAATTAATTCAGGGAAACGCTCGAAGTAACTGTTCCACTGCTCAATATTGGTTACCGTCTCACGAAAGTTCTCATGATAGGCAATGGTGACATGGACGGCATCTACACAACCTTCACGCATTTGGCGAAAAATTTTCTCCGACCAGTTGGCGTATTGCAGAGCGTCTATACGGTATTTCGTTGCATTCATTTCAGCACTCTTCAGACAGGTGAACCAGAACTAATATAAGTGGTTTTCACGTGAGTATAAAACTCTTTCGCATACTGACCCTGCTCACGTGGGCCGTAAGAACTTTCACCACGTCCACCAAAAGGTACATGATAGTCGGTTCCAGCGGTGGGAAGATTGATCATTACACAACCTGTTTTAGCATTACGACGAAAATCGTTTGCCCGTGCCAGACTCCTGGTGATAATACCTGCTGTCAAGCCAAAACGGGTGTCATTAACTGTGGCCAGGGCTTCTTCGTAGGAGCCAACTTTAATAACACAGGCCATGGGTGCAAACAACTCTTCGCGATTTACCTGCCAGTCATTTTTAGTGCCTGAAAATACTGCAGGAGTCATAAAGTAGCCTTCTGTGGCACGTTCAACGCGTTCACCACCACACATCAACTCACCACCTTCCTGTTTGGCCAATTCAATGTTGGCAAGATTTTGTGTGAGTTGCGATTCACTGGCCACTGGGCCGATCTGGGTACCAGCCTCGAGTGCATGGCCAACGACCATTTTGCTCGCGCCATCAACCAGGCGTTGTACGAATTCATCATGAACGGCTTCATGTACAACAAGCCGTGAAGAAGCGGTGCACTTTTGACCAGTTGAACCAAAGGCGCCGTTTATGGCACAGGCCACTGCAGTATCCATATCAGCATCGTCCATTACCGCCAGGGCATTTTTCGAACCCATTTCGAGCTGAATTTTGGTGAAGTTGGCGACCGCAGATTGTGCTATCCCACGACCTACGGGTACCGAACCGGTAAAGCTGATCGCATTGATCATCGGGCTCTCGATTAGCGCCTGACCAATACTGCTGCCTGGCCCCATAACCAAAGAAAATAGGCCTTTTGGCAAGTTCTGCTTTTCGATAATCCGAGTCAGTGCAACAGCTGAGGCTGGAACAATATTGGCAGGTTTCCAGACTACCGCGTTGCCGAAGGCAAGTGCCGGAGCAATCTTCCAGACTGCCGTTGCCATGGGAAAATTCCATGGCGAGATGATAGCTATGGTACCAACGG
>JBLHGU010000115.1:0-16040 GCA_047615875.1 Parasphingorhabdus sp. | reverse complement strand
CCAATGGTTTGCACTGGCTACCATCATCCAGTCAACCGACAAGCAACCATTGTTTGAATTATCTAAGCTGGGCGATGTCTCCGTGAGCAATTTCCACAAAACCCAAATGGGAATTGGACTTATCGAGTTAATGATTTCAGCTGTCATTAGCTTGATTCTAATTTCTGCAATAGTTGCATTGACAGTGTCTAGCTCAGCCGCTTACCGAACCCAAACCAACCATGTCAGAGTCCAGGAACAGGGAAGATTCGCAATCACCCTAATTACTCGTGACATTCGCATGGCGGGTTATTTTGGATGCATTCAAAGCACTACGCAATTATTCAACAATCTTAATATTGGCGATTCAGGGTCGCTTTATGATACGAGCTATCCCATCGAAGGATTTGAGCAAGGAGGTTCTACATTTGAGCCTACAGATGCCAATGTGGCTGATTTAAATATATTGCCTGGTACAGATTCAATCACCATTCGGTTTTCAAATATTTCAAAATCCGAAGAGCTCGCCTCTGGAAGTTATGGCCCATCGTCAACCATCAAAGCTAACAACACGACCACTGACTGGAATTTTCAACTTGGCTCTGTAGTAGTGCTTAACGATTGCGATAAAGCGGACGTTTTTCAAGTTACAAATAACCCCAGCTCACATAATCTCGAGCACTTCGCTTCTAACCATGCCTCAGCTGGCGAAACAACACCTGGCAATATTAGAACATCGCTGGGTGGAGATACAGCAGCCGCTTATATTGGCAGTGGAACAGTTTCTGGCGAATCCCAGGTATCTCGGCTTTATGCCGCTCGCTACTATGTACGTTACAGGAATGTAAACGATCCATCTTCTGGTATCGCCCTGTACAGAAACTACATCAGTCAGAATGGCAATGTCCTAAGCCAGGAGATTGTTGAAGGGGTAGAAAATCTACAATTCCTTTATGGAGTAGATTCAGACGAAGATGGGATTAGTAATGAGTATAAAAAGGCAGACTCTGTCAGTAGTGACGAGTGGAATAACATTGTCAGCGTGCAAGTTGGCATTGTTGTCAGAAGCTCAAAGGAATACGGTCTTTTAGTTGAACAACAGCAGTCTGCCGGAACTGAGTATGAAACGATGGATATCCTTGGTGAATCCTGGGTTCTCGGCAACTCATCGCGCTATCAACGTGACCTGTACACTGCCACTGTATATCTGAGGAACTGAGTAGACGTGGCCAATACTATTCGACGTAGCAAACAACGTGGTATGTCCCTTGTGGTCAGCCTAATACTGCTAACCTTGATGACGGCATTAGGAGTAACTGCACTGCGCACCACTTCTCTTGATCAACAATTGGCTGGCAACATGCAACAACAAGTCAAAGCTTTTCAGGGTGCCGAAATTGGTATTGTAAAGTTATGGAATGAAGTTGCTGGGGTGACTACATCAGACACTGAGAACACCGACACAGTTACAACCTATATTTGTACCGATACCACTATAACTTGCGACAATTCTGCCCCAGTCCGAGCTAAGATCACTATTGTGACTGATTCTTGGTATGTTGGCGAGGGGCAGTCTGCACCGCCAGGGTATAGCCTGGACGGTCCGTTCTCCTCACACCATTTTCACCTAAAGAGCACATCTAGCCATGCAGGCAAAGAGGTTAAGATAAATTCGGGGTTTTATAGAGTAGGACCGGCACAGGCTGCTAATTAGATGTTTAAAATTCAATCCTTCTTGCAACACGTTGGCTTAGTCTTAAAGAGCATGGCCGCTCTGTTATTTCTGTCGTTGTCTCTTATAAACCAGGGATATGCACAGGGGAGTCTAACGGTACTTGAGGAAACACTGGAAAACGTTCATATCAATTTAAGTATTAACCAAACTGGATATGGAATTGCACTCATCAAGCACTGCTCCAATTGTACCGAATCTCTTAGCAAAAGCATTAATCCGAATACGCGTTTTTTCGTAAATAATATCGAAACAACAGCTAACGCGTTCAACCCACAGTTGAATTCGATAATTACTATTTTCTATCGTAGTGATATAAATACCATAACCCGTATCAAATCGAGTAGCCATTAAATCAAATGAAATTTAGAGGCCTAAACAAATATTTACTATCGCCTGCACTTGCAGCAGCAACGATTGTAACATCCTGCGTTGTTTATGCCGTCGATACTGAAATATATAGAAGCCTCAACAATGTTAACCAGAATCTTCTATTTATTATCGACACCTCGCCAAGCATGGACGCGAATGTTGTCATCAATAGTTATGACTCAGACACAATCTACACCAGCACTGAAAATTGTGATGGGACCAAATTTTATTACGGATCACCCTCCTCCAGCACACCACCGCCTTGTTCAGACGACGCAGAATACTTACTTTCGACTTTGACCTGTAACGATGCTGTCGATAATGTTTCCGGTCTATCCGGAGAACCCGGATACCATATAGGGTATTTCGCTGCTTTCAATGATTCAACTGATGCCTGGGGTGGTCTGGACTTAACGCCGGCAGCAGCGCCGACTGAAAGCTATGTAGAGTGTCGCGACGACTGGGGCAATCATGGTCAGGCAGATGGCAATAGTGAGATTTACCCACTAGACGGTAACACCAGCAACGCGTGGACCACTACTGCACCATCTAATGAAGCATTCTGGGATGGCAAAACCTTTACTATCCTGTATAGCGCCAACTACTTAAACTGGTACCATGGCGGTGGTAGTGGCAGCTTTACCGTAGAATCCCGTCTGGATATTGTTAAAGATGCAGTCCGCAGCATTGTCGATGTATTATCTAATGTAAATATCGGGCTGATGCGATTTGATACCGATGCCCTACTTCCTGTTGCTGGCAACACTTCAACTCCCAATGGCGACGGTGGCCTGATATTGTTAAATGTTCAGGATGTCGATGGCAGCGGCTTTGAAACTAGCTTCAACACATCCATGAACAATTTAACTAGCGCAAGTCTTGCAGGCACTACACCTCTAGCTGAAACGTTATGGGAAGCAGTTCAGTATATGCGTGGCAACAGTGTTGTCTGGGGCACCGCTGCCAATGGAACTGCCAGCATCACCGACTCACTCGATAGCAGCAACACTAGCAGATACAACTCTCCTATTGATTACGAATGTCAGGAGACAAATATAGTTGTGCTATCTGATGGGGAGCCCACCAAGGACAGTGATAGCGATTTAGACATCAACTCGTTAACGGGCTCCTCGTGCTCCCACAGTTTTCAATCAAGTAGCTGCCTGGGTGATCTCGCTGCTTACATTCATATAAACGATAATTCGTCTGCATTTTCGGGCGACCAGTTCATCAATACCTATGGCGTCGGTTTTAGCATAGATTCAGGGATTTTGGCAGATTCTATTGGCTCCAACACAGGAGGCGAATTCTACTCTGCAATCGATGAAACCACACTACTAGCAGCTGTAGCGTCAAGCGTGAACGAAATTCAATCAGACAATTCCTCATTCGCGGCACCAACCACCTCCATCAACGCGTTCGACCGTGTATCTCATAGTAATGATTTATATTTCTCAGTTTTCACACCTTCAAATAACGCACATTGGGATGGCAACATAAAACTCTATGAGTTTGGATTCGTAAAAAATGGTAGTGGTGACAATATTGATGAGGATGGCGACGGTGAGTTTGATATAGGCATACTAGATGCAAATGGCGTAGAAGCAGTAGATGAGTTTGGTGTTTTTAAAGATAGCGCGAAAAGTTTCTGGACACATAGCTCTGTGGGCGCAGATGGAGCAGATCCCGCGATTGGTGGAGCTGCTAGTAGAATTCACACCTTCTCCAGTACGGATTACTCACCCGCGGATAGAAGCACCAAAGTCTATACCTATACTCAGGCGGCTGAATCCACGCCAGAAAATAATCTAACGGATGCTGTAAATCGACTAAGTGAATCGAACAGTCTTCTTACAGTTTCCTTTATTGACCCACTAAATGGCACAAACCTGCTCAGCGACTCTTTAGCAGATAATGAAGCATTACCAAACCTGCTCAAATGGGGTCGGGGTGTAGATGTGGAAGATGAAGACGGTGATAGTAGCGTAATCGATGCCCGTCCAATTATGGGTGCTCCACTGCACGGCGAGCCAATCCCCATCACTTATCAGGATAAAACTTTAGGTAATGATTCAATCCAACGAGACATAGTATTTATTCCAACCAATGACGGTTATCTACATGCGTTCGACAATTCAATCAGTGGTAATGATGCAAGACTAGAACTCTGGGCATTCGTACCGCCCACGCTCCTGGACAATTTGTACACGCTAAAGGAGAATTCAGCGGCGACAGATATTTTATACGGCCTTGATGGTCCTATGGATGTTTGGGTTGAAGACGCCAATAGTGACGGATTTACACTGGCTGCCAATGACAGCACTTTACAATCTGGCGAACACACCTACTTATATATGAGCCAGCGACGCGGTGGGCGAGACTACTACGCACTGGATGTTAGTTTACCGGAAACACCCAATTTCCTCTGGTCCGTCACTGGCTCAGATAATGTTCTGGATGACTTTTACTCACTTGGGCAATCTTGGTCAAGACCCCGATTGCACCGATTGCTAATACAGAGTGGCAGCGCTCTTGTAGAAAAGGAAGTTATTATTTTTGGCGGTGGATTCGATACCGCACAAGATGCCAAAACAACCCGCAGCAGTGACTCCGTGGGTAATTCCATTTTCATCCTGGATGCGACGGATGGCAGCCTGTTATGGAGAGGTGGCGGGACGAGCGCCGGTCCGTTACCCGACACTTCTTTTTCATCAATGTCCTATTCAATACCAGCAGATATACGCGTGCTTGATATATCTGGCGACGGAATCGCTGATCGATTTTACGTCGTCGATTTAGGCGGTCAGGTTTGGAGAATTGATATTGATAATTCCATTATCGATACTCTGACTAGTAGAATATCAGGTGGTGTTATCGCCGATCTACAATTGGAAGACGCTGCGGATGCCATATCAACAGCCAATAATCGTCGGTTCTTTTACCCTCCAGATATTGCATTAATTGAACCAGGCACAGGCTCGCCCTTTTTATCCATTTCTGTAGGGTCTGGTGCACGGATCAGCCCTAATTCAACAACAGTTACTGATCGATTCTACTTACTGAAAGATTACGATATACGGTCTATTCCCGTGTCATATACAACGCTCTATGAAGATGACATTCTTGACGTTACTGACTCACCCGACACTTCTGGACTGACGACCGCGCAAGGAATCAAACTGAGTAAAGGTTGGTATATTACCTTCGAAGGAAGTGGAGAAAAATCCCTTGCGACCGCACTTACAGCCACAGGGCAAGTATTCTTCACGACTTTTGCACCGTCAACCGCAGTTAATAATAACGTCTCTTGTCCTGCGCCAAATGTAGGCACTGCCCACCTTTATGTAGTGGATGTATTAGATGGTGGACCGGTAGCTAATCTAGATGGCATTGGGGCGTCATCTCCTGGTGATCAAGATTATGTCCCAACAAAAGCAGACCGAATTTACGATATCGAACGACCCGGAATCGCACCTGCAGTATCAATTGCTTTCCCGGATTTACCAGGTGTAACGCCAAAAGCTATTGTAGGAACCGAAGTTATCCCGATTACTTTTGAACGCCATACTGTACGAACCTATTGGTATGAAGATCATGCATTCTAGCCCTCTATCACAAAATCGAATCTCATATATGAGTCAGCAATTCGGTATGACTCTGATAGAACTCATGATCGTACTAGCAATATCTGGCATTATCATGTCAATGGCGATAGGTGAGTACTCACAATACGTTGCCGGTTCCAAACGTTCAGATGCCAAGTTGGCGTTACTTCAGGTCAGCAATCAGCAGGAAAAGTTTTTCTCAAATACCGGCACTTATGCCGCAACACTGTCATCGATTGGCTATACGGCGGAAAGTCCTGGTGGTCACTATGACATTAGTATTGTATCAGTCAGTTCTACCGCCTATCTACTTAGTGCTAATGCAAAGGGTAATCAAATCCAGGACGAGTCTTGTGCGCGCTTTACATTGTCTCGGGCAGGTGAGCAGGAAGCAACGACCAAGGTCGGTGGTGATAACTCTATAGATTGCTGGGGCAATAAGACTGCCAATGACGAAGCTGAGGTTGAGTAACTCCGTTTTCTAACGCAGTTCTGCTGGTAACGCGAAAGCAACATTCTCAGGATCGACCAAAGTTTCAATAACTTCGCTAGCACCCCAAAGTTTTAATTTATCCACCACCTGCCGCACCAGTATTTCTGGAGCTGATGCGCCTGCGGTCAAGCCAACCATTTCTTTATCCTCTATCCATGATTTTTCAATTTGGTCGGCGTTATCGATAAGATATCCCGTTACGCCGTATTGCTCAGCCAATTCACGTAAACGATTGGAATTTGAGCTATTAGTTGAACCTACCACCAGCACCACATCACAACTAGCCGCAAGTCGTTTAACAGCATCCTGTCTGTTCTGCGTAGCATAACAAATGTCATTTCGGCGCGGCCCTTTTATAGATGGAAATCTTTCTTTTAGCTTGATGATCACTTTTTGAGTGTCATCAACCGAAAGTGTAGTTTGGGTAACGTAAGCCAGATTATCCGGATTGCTCACATTCAAACTAGCCACATCATCAGGTGATTCAACTAGAAACATACCACTATCAGCTTGCCCCATCGTACCCTCTACTTCAGGGTGACCAGCGTGACCAATTAGCACGACTTCTGTTTCATTCTCCCGATAACGTTTAACTTCCACATGCACCTTGGTTACCAGTGGGCAAGTAGCATCAAGCACATGTAACTCCTCATTGTGAGCGGCCTTACGTACCGACTGAGCAACACCATGGGCGCTAAAGATAACCACCGCATCAGCAGGCACCTCATCGAGTTCATCCACAAATACCGCGCCTTGTTCTTTCAAGCTATTAACTACGAATCTGTTATGAACCACTTCGTGGCGAACATAAATGGGTGCACCATACTTTTTTATAGCCTTCTCAACAATCTCGATAGCTCGATCCACGCCGGCACAAAACCCTCTTGGGTTAGCCATTAATACCTTCATTGCAATACCCCGGAGTGCTTAATCTCCAGTATCTCTACTCGACAATTTACATTTCTGCCAATTAGAGGATGATTAAAATCTACTCGAACACTTTTATCCTGCACGAGCTCAATTCGCCCTCGAAGCCAGCCACCACCGGGCAACTCAAATTCCAATAGAGAGCCAACATCCGGTATCTGGTCTTCGAATAAATCCTGACTCAACTCTTGTTTATTATCCTCATCATACTTTCCAAACGCGGACTCGGTTGCCGAAATCGTAAACTCTGTAGTTTCTCCTGCCCCAAGATCGGCCAGGCGTTGTTCTATGGCTACAGGTAACTCGCCACTGCCTATTTGAATGTTCTCCGGCTCATCATCAAACGTACTGTCGAAAATCTCATCATCATTAAACATCAGAGCATAGTGAAGTAAAACAGCATCCCCTGGGCAAATCATGAAGATTCGTCACCTCGGCTAGACTCGAAATTTGAATTTCCAAGCAGAGCCGAAACAATAATTAACGACACCCCAAGGGTCAGTGCGGCATCCGCAAGGTTAAATACCCAGAAATGCGATGTTTGCCAATGTACGTCTATAAAGTCTAGAACAGATCCCCGTATTAATCGGTCAGTTAGATTGCCGATTGCGCCACCGGCAATAAAGCTGTACCCAATGACAAGCAATCTGCTTTGATAAGCTTCATGCCAGATGTGATGAATGAGATAGGCAAGTACTAACAATGCAATTGTGGCAAAAAATACTATCTGCCAACCACCCTGTTGATTAAGAAAACCAAAAGCAGCACCACGATTGTATACCACCACAAAATTCAGAAAGGACGTAACTTCAAATGCATTCCCATCGCCGAGCACAAACTGTGTGTAGTACTTACTGAGTTGATCAATAACAGCAACGCACGAAGCTATAATAGTAAACCAACCTAGCGCTCGGCATCTTAAAGTCATAATTTTCTTACCACGAAAGAGACCAATAATCCACTCATGCGGTTTATAACTTTTTTAATCACTAATCGCCTGTGCATCGACTAACATCCATCTCTTCACTTCATCTATATCCTGGCTAATTTGTTTTTTTAGTTGTTCGAAATCTGCAAACTTTTTTTCCTCACGAACTTTAGAAAGAAATTCAACCTGCAGCAATTTGCCGTACAAATTTTCTTCAACGTCGAAGAGATGCACTTCAAGCAATAACTTTAATCCATCCACCGTTGGTCTACGACCCACATTGGCCACACCCTGCCGCTGCCATCCATTACCATCATCTACACGCACCGCAAATACGCCGCTCAAAGGCGTCGAATGTCTTGGCATCGTAAAATTAGCCGTTGGAAAGCCCCACTGCCTACCCCGTTTATCTCCGTGCAACACACGACCGATATGAGAAACAGGTCGCCCCAATAATTTCCTTGCGCTGGTTAAATCCCCTTTCTTCAACAATTCACGAATATTTGAGCTACTAATTCTAGCTTCATCCGCCAGATAATCTTCAATTGCGGTCACTACAAAACCATACTTATCACCAAATTGTTTAAGCAATTGCACGTTACCGGTGCGGTTACGGCCAAATTGAAAATCCCGTCCGACAATTACATGCTTTACAGCAAGATTATTAACCAACAATTTTTCGATGAACTCTTCCGCAGTGGTCTCTGCTAATCTACGGTTAAAACGTAAGCAGTGAGCTACATCTACACCGGCCTCTTTAAATAACGCTAGTTTATGACGCAAGCCTGTTAATCGTGGTGGCGCATTATCTGGCTGGAAAAACTCTCTGGGATGTGGCTCAAAAGTTAACACGGCACAGTGACTATTTAGTTTTCTTGCCGCATCTCGTGCAACATGAATAACAGCTTGATGGCCCAGATGTACTCCATCGAAATTACCTATGGCCAGTACACCATGGCGATGACCGGTTAACGTCGAACGAAGATTTAGAAAAAAGGTTTTCATAATTTAACAATGGCCAGAAAGGCCGGTGAATCAATCAATTTGCCCAGTCTGGCTGAAAATCATGCACCCACTCTTCAATGGGCCTTCTGGATTCAACTTCTTCTCCATAGTCATGAAAATATTCCAGCCTAATTTCCGGATAACGCCAACAAAGATAACCTTCACCGGTATCAAATTCCACCCACCACAACCCTTTTGCTGCCAGACCCAGTCTTTCAATTTTCCCGATCCATTTACGTACAATTTTTTCATAACATTGAGATGCCGCAACAGCACGAGGATCGCACTCCAGTAGTCTTTGTAGTTGCTGTTTGGCTGGCTTAAGTTCAGAGACTGCCAAACGAGTTATATAGGCTACCGCCGGTAGAACCTCATTGGCTTCAGACAAAGTGAACAGCTGCGTTTCACCGGGTGGTCCGATTTGCAGAATATTCGATGAATAGATTGTTTCTATCTCAAGCATGTATTGCCAAATGTTTAGGTCGCATACCCAATATTACCAATGCAACAGAATACGCGAATACTCCGCCTACTACCAATGCCACAATATGCCCTATTCTATAAAGAGCTGACGACTCAAGCCAATATTGTTGATCGCCAACTACCTGTAGCAAGAATGCGCTCATTATAAGCATTGCAAGCACGCAACGAAGCAGAAATGTTCTGCTTCCTGGCTCTATCGTTAAAATTCCATCCTTTCTCAATAATACTGCCAAAACCACTGCATTGGCCAGAGCCGATAGGCTGGAGGCTAGTGCCAACCCAACATGAGCCATGGGCTTAAAAAGCAACAGGCACAATACTACATTAAGCACCATAGCAATAACTCCAACCTTTACGGGAGTTTTGGTGTTCTGGCGAGAAAAAAAGCCGGTTGCTAAAACTTTGATAAACATATATCCAATCAAACCAAAAGCATAGGCGACCAAAGCGTCTGCTGACATTAACACATCATGGTCACTGAACTCGCGATAGTTAAACATCGTGGCAAGTAGCGGTACAGCCAGGATGATTAGCGCGGCAGCAGCAGGCAAAGAAATAACCCATACCCAACGGATTGCAACATTAAGCGTTTGATTAAACCCTACAGAATCACCAGCACTATGCGAACGTGATAATCCGGGCAATACAGCGGTCGCCAGCGCTATACCGAAGACGCCCAGAGGAAATTCCATTAATCGATCTGAGTAATACAGCCAGGAAACGCTGCCCGTTACCAAAAAAGAAGCTAGTAGAGTGTTTATTAGAATATTTATCTGCACTACGGATGACCCGAAGATTGCAGGTAGCATCAGATTAAAAACCTTACCAGCTGCCTGATGCGCTTCAGATGTTTTTGGTTCACGTAAGCCTATTGCCGGTTTTGGCAATAGCCGCTCTTGTTTGAGAAACGGCAACTGAAACAACAATTGGCTGAGCCCTGCAAGAGCGACCCCGACTCCGAGCGCTGCGGCAGCATTATCCATAATTGGCACAATCCAGATTACCGCAGCAATCAGACAAATATTGAGTAGAACTGGAGTAACGGCGGGAGCCGCAAACTTGCCACAGGTATTTAGAATGCCAGCGGACATCGCCACCAACGAAATAAAGAATAAATAGGGAAACATAATACGCAATGCTTCCACGGTGGCCGCAAATTTAGCCGGATGATCGGTAAAACCATTTGCTAATAACCAGACTACTTCGGGTGCAAACCACATCCCAAGGGCCGAAATAACCAACAATATGACACCGAGCCTACCTGACATTAGATCTAAAAATCGATGGCAATCCTGTGCAGAACCATTTATTCTGAGTTCGGTAAATACCGGTACGAAGGCTACACTAAATGCACCTTCGCCAAAAATTCTGCGTAAAAAATTTGGTATTCTAAAAGCCACAAAAAATGCGTCCGCCATAACGCCCGCTCCCAGAAACTGGGCAAATGCCATATCTCGGACTAAGCCGGTAATCCGCGAGATCAGGGTCATGGAACCCACCACACTAGTGGATTTCAAAAGGTTTCTGGACATTTTTGCTTTCCGTTTAAGGTTCTATTGACTTTACCCGATTATTCGGGCAGACTCGCGCGGTTTTCTCATCTAGTTATTCCGAACAATTTTCAGGAGCAAGAATTGGCAAATTCCCCTCAAGCCAGAAAGCGAGCCCGTCAGAGCGAGCAACATCGTGCACGTAACGTTGACCAGCGCTCGGCTATGCGCACCCAGATCAAGAAGTTTCTCAGCTTGGTAAGCGATGGTAACAAAGAAGAAGCTCAGACAGCTTATCGTCTCGCAGCATCGGCCCTGGATCGTGCCGCCCTCAAGGGCGCCGAAAGCAGAAATAAGGCTTCGCGCCTGAAAAGCCGCTTGAATGCACGTCTGAAAGCTATCAGCGCTTAAACAGGCTCTGCTGCAGAATATAGAGACCCCGTGCAATGCACGGGGTTTTTTTATGCGTATATTGGGACAATAAGAGTTGGCAAAATAATTCAAAAGATCACCATATTGTCTCTATGGATCATTTCTGACTCGTCCACGAAACCCAGCGCGGCCTCAATCCTGTTACTTGGCAAACCTATAATATTTGCCGCATCGACCGCACTGTAGTTGATGAGTCCACGAGCAATTTCTACGCCATTCTGATTGCAAAGGGCAACGAGGGCCCCGCGATCAAACTTGCCACTAACCCGCGTCACTCCCACCGGCAACAAACTGCGTCCAGCTTGCTTCAATACCCGTATTGCACCATCATCCAAAAACACCTTTCCGCTCACTTTTAGACTTCCAGCCAACCACTGCTTGCGAGCGGCCAGGCGCTCACGAGAGATACTAAAATGTGTTCCCGGCTTTTTGCCACAGAGTAAATCCTGGAGCACCTCCGACTGCTTACCCGATGCGATAACTGTTCGGGTTCCCGATCTCGCAGCTTTTTCAGCCGCCCTGACTTTTGTCAACATGCCGCCACGCCCCATCAAACCACCTGATCCTGCAATTCTTTCGAGCTCGCGGTCACCAGCACTTACCTGAGGAATCAATTTGGCATCAGCATGTACGCTGGGGTTACGATCATAAAGACCATTTTGATCGGTCAGTAAAATCATATATTCAGCTTCGATCAAATTCGCCACCAATGATGCCAGCGTGTCATTATCACCAAACTGGATTTCTTCCGTGGCAACGGTGTCATTTTCATTGACTATCGGCACCACGCCTAGCTCTAGCAATGTTTTCAGGGTGCTTCGGGCGTTTAGATAGCGCTCTCGATGGGATAGATCATCCCCCGTCAACAGGATTTGTGCGGTGTGAATATCGTATTCGCTAAAAGCTGATTCATAGGCTTCGATCAGCCCCATCTGACCAACCGCCGCTGCGGCCTGAAGTTTATATATTTCACGCGGTCTTTCGACCCAACCAAGACGTTGCATACCTTCGCCAATAGAACCAGAAGAAACCAGAACAATTTCTACGCCCTTTCCGTTCACTGCAGCGATATCACCGGCCAGACGAGTGATCAACAGATGATTCAAGCCCTCGCTTTGACTCGTTAATAACGCGCTACCAACCTTAACAACCCAGCGACGAACATTTTCACTTCGACTCATTCCTCGACAGCCTGTTCTTTCAGCCATTCAAAAATGTCGAAACAAAGAGGTTTAAGCCCCTCTTTCTTAATCGCTGAGATCCAGTACACCGGGCCATTCCACTCCACTGCTTTGATTATCTCTTCGCCAATCTCCCGGCAATGCTCCATTCCTGGAATATCACATTTATTAAAAACCAGCCAGCGAGGTTTCTGATCCAGCTCATGACCAAATTCTGTTAGCTCACCAATTATAGTTTTAATATCACGTATAGGATCGAGCTCAGGGTCTACGCCTGATAGATCCACCAGATGAATTAGAAGTCGCGTGCGGCGTAAATGTTTGAGAAAACGAATGCCAAGGCCGGCGCCAGCAGACGCCCCTTCAATCAGCCCCGGGATGTCGGCTACAACAAACCCCTCACCCTGGGCCATATCTACAACACCTAGTTGTGGATGTAGCGTTGTGAAGGGGTAATCAGCGACTTTGGGACGCGCATGAGAAACTGACCGCAAGAAAGTGGATTTCCCCGCATTGGGTAAACCCAGCATACCGACATCAGCCAGAACACGCAGCTCCAGCTTTATAACCCTCTCATCGCCTTCCGTACCTTCTGTGATGCGTCTGGGGGACTGATTGGTGCTGCTTTTGAATCGGGCATTGCCCAACCCACCACGACCGCCCTCGGCAATCAGGAATGGCTCGGTCTGGGTTGAAAGATCAACAATAACCTCGCCCGTTTCGTAATCAGTCACTACTGTAGCCGAAGGCATTTCAATTAAACGATCGTCACCAGCCTTCCCAAAACGATTACGCCCCGCCCCGCCTACCCCAGTTTTCGCTTTAAACTTACGCGTAAAACGAAAGTCTGCCAAGGTGTTGAGTTCGACATTGGGCACCAGGTACACGCTACCGCCGCGACCACCATCACCACCGTCTGGCCCGCCATTTGGGCGAAACTTTTCGCGTAGAAAACTTAAGCACCCATGCCCCCCATTTCCGGCATGAACACTAATGACTGCCTCATCGACAAATTTCATAATTTATAAAGCCCTGCATTTATCTGGTGAAAACAAACAGAATTAAAAGTATTCGGGATCAATTCGCCAATCTGTTCGATGGCAATTTATCTGCAAATTCGTGGTCAACAGAAATGAAAAAACCCCGCCAGAATGAACTGAGCGGGGTTCTTCTAATCAATTAAATTTGATTATGCGGCAACCACGCTCACTGTGCGGCGATTGCGCGGGCCCTTAATGTCAAACTTGACCTGCCCTTCAGACAGTGCAAACAAGGTGTGGTCCTTGCCGAGGCCAACATTTAAGCCAGGGTGGAATTGAGTGCCACGCTGACGAACAATAATATTGCCGGCCAAAACGTGCTGACCACCATACCGCTTAACACCCAGTCGTTTAGATTCTGAATCGCGACCGTTTCTGGAGCTGCCGCCTGCCTTTTTATGTGCCATGGTTAATCTCTTTGCTTAGCTAATTGCGGTGATTTGAAGCTCAGTATACTGCTGGCGATGCCCCTGGGTCTTACGATAACCCTTGCGTCGCTTCATCTTGAACACCTTGATTTTGTCGTGCTTACCATGGCTTAACACCTTGGCGGTTACTGCACTACCTTCGACCATCGGTTTTCCAACCGATACGTTATCACCATCGGCTACCATCAGAACACGGTCCATGGACACGTCTTGACCTGCTTCAGCCGTTAGCTTTTCTACTTTAAGTTTGTCACCTACGGAAACTTTATATTGTTTACCGCCGGTTTCGATTACCGCAATCATGGGAATTCCTGTGGGAAAAATAGGATTCGAAAAACCGCGCGATCTTAGTCCTTCGCAGGCCCAGAGTCAACTAAATACTCCGGCTAATTTCATCCGATGTCAAATTTTGAAAATAAGGGAAAATTCGCTTCGAAATCCTTATAATCTAGAAAACCGAATGTTAACGGATTATGGGTTCAAAACCCAGAGATTCCGTCCTTATCACTCAAATATAACAACATGTCCATCGAGTCCACCGCACAAATTACACCCCAGGTTCCTACTTCAGAGCCAGAATCCAAAAATATGCTTGCAGGCGTAATGGAACTGGTGGCAGAAGATATGCTACTGGTAAACAAATGCATCGCGCAACATCTGGACTCTGATATTGTCCTGATTAAAAGTCTTGCCGCTTATTTAATCAATAGTGGCGGCAAGCGATTGCGCCCGATTACATTGCTACTTTGCACTGGCGCACTCGACTGCGATGACTCCAGACGAATTGATCTAGCCGCGACAATCGAGTTTATTCACACTGCCACATTGCTTCACGACGATGTGGTAGATAGCTCAGAATTGCGTCGAGGAAATGCCACAGCAAATTCTGTTTGGGGCAATGAGGCCAGCGTGTTGGTCGGTGACTTCCTCTATTCACGCGCATTCGAAATGATGGTGGCAGCTGATAGCATGGCAGTTATGGATGTTATGGCAGAAACTACCAACCGCATAGCGGAAGGTGAAGTTATGCAGTTGCTCAACGCACATAGTGCCGATTTAGCTGAAAATCAGTACATAGAGACCATAACCCGAAAAACGGCCAAGTTGTTTGAATCGGCAGGTAAACTTGCTGCAATTCTGGCCGGCGCCAACCAAACTGATTTTCAAAGCCTGGCGAATTTTGGCATGCATTTGGGCATCGCATTCCAGATTGTCGATGACCTGCTAGATTATTCCCAGGATGCAGAAGAAATGGGTAAAAACCAGGGCGACGATCTATCTGAAGGCAAGCCCACGCTGCCCTTAATATATGCTCTTTCACAGTGTAACGAAAAAGACGCCGAGCTTATTAGGAACGCCATAGAACTTGGTGACCGCAATCAGTTCCATGAGATCAAACGCATTATTGAATCCACCAATGCTCTTGAGTACACTTCCAGCCGGGCTCAAGACGAGATTATCAAGGCTAAACAATGCCTGTCTTCGCTGCCGGATTCCCGATACCGCCGTGCACTAGAAGACCTTGCAGACTTTTCTGTAGCCCGCACATTCTAGATCTTTTACGGGTTATTCAAAACCAATCTAACCAAACTCGGGGTGTAGCTCAGCCTGGTAGAGCACTGTCTTCGGGAGGCAGGGGCCGGAGGTTCGAATCCTCCCATCCCGACCAATAAATCAAATATATACGAACAATTTACCTAATATTTATATCTTCTTAAGTGTAGAGTAAGTGAAATTCGTATAGGTTTTTATTGAAAAATATAGGGGGCAGCGATAGACCAGCCGGGCATTTGCGCCCATTGATTACTAATTCGCACTCAACAGGTTAAATCCTGGAAGCTTTTGGCTGGCAATACATGATTCTGGTGTTTGCTCTGACACTCGGTTTTTGCGCCTGGAGCATCAGTTTTTGCAAAGCCGTGGCGGTCGCACGATAAAATGGGTG
>JBLHGU010000114.1:0-16078 GCA_047615875.1 Parasphingorhabdus sp. | reverse complement strand
TCTTATTCTCTTTAACACTTTGACCTGCCTTCGCTTTACTCAACCATCCTGTCACCGTCGGGCGGCGTATCCCCAAGGCTTCAGCTATCGCCGTCTGACTTTGGCCTCGCTTATGAAGACGGATAACGGTTCGGCGCAATTGTTCCCGTGCTGCCGGCTCTAAACTTCGTGTATCTATGCGTTCTGTTTCCATCTCTCGATTATAACATAACCGTACGTATTATTATTGCCGGGTTAATAGTAACGGGTTTTGGCCCAGTTGACACATAAAACTCACTATCTAACTTCTGCTCCCTGGTGCGCACCTCTGGAGTTTAGTGATTGCTTAACAACAACTCCCAATAGAGCGACACAAACCAATGTAATTATCGCGACCAGGATATTCCCCGCCATAACAAGCACAACCAATGATATAAAGAATGTAATTGCTATTACGACTGCGCTTACTACTCTGGTTTTGGTTAAAGCCAGGAGAATTCCCCCAAGCACCTGAACTACACCATAGATTACTAATATCGAATTCGTAAATCCATACTGGCCAAAAAACTTAACATCCTGCGGCATAAGCATGACTTTAGTAACACCTGATGAAATTGCCAAAAATACCAATAGGATTAAAATCACTTTAAGAAAAATTTTCATGCTTTCCCATCTTACATTCAAGATAAGGCAGTAGCCGTTCGTCGATACAAATAAAAAGTTCGATGACGAAACGCTTTAACCACCCAATGACCACAGCCACATCCCCAGGAAGAAAGTCAGCAATAGAACTACCAACTTTATAAACCGAAAGCGACTTTTCGAATCCGTTGTTTTAGAACCAGGATTATGGTTCGCTTGATATTGATTAATCATGTCAATTGGTCTCGTTGCACGCTGCCGATTCTGCGTGGATTGTATTGCACAAAAGCAGGTGTCAGTTTACAAGTTTATTAAAGTTTTGCACATTCGGGCTGATTCAGAAAAAACCTTTGTGGTTGATCATACATTTTCTTCCTGATGACAAACTGCTTCGATATTATGGCCATCTGGGTCGATAACAAATGCGCCGTAATAATTTCGGTGATATTCCGGCCTTACGCCAGGTTTTCCATTGTCTCTGGCCCCAGCTGCAATTGCTGCTGTGTAAAACTGCTCTACTTTTTCTCTGCTTTCTGCAACAAATGCGATATGCATCGGGCTTTGCACTGTGTCATCGGGACCAAACCAGAAATCGGTTTTCCCATTTCCACCAAACCCCGCCCAGCCCTGTATTTCAACAACTAGCCCAATATTCAATGGCGCCAGGGCTTTTAAATAAAACTCCTTGCTTCTTTCGTAGTCAGAAATTGCTACGCCAATATGGTCAATTAACACTTAGCATTCTCCACAAATATTGCTTTCATGTGCAAGCTTCCGGCTACTTCTCGAATATTATATAGACCGCCACTGTGCTCATCACCCTAGTGTAACGGTCCTTGAAACGAGCGGGGATAACAGAAATATCATCCTTACTTCATTTAGCGCTGTTCCGGCTCTATTTGCCTATATTTCATTGAAAATACATTAAGCTCTTCTATGCTATATTTTAAATTCACCCTGTTCGTTGATACGGATTGATGTTCAATACTGACACCATCACGTCTCGCCACTTTAGGTCGAACTGGTCTTGGCATAAATCCACCTGCGCAATTTGGACAGACGTTTTCCAGAACTTCTTCAACGCACTTATTGCAAAATGTACATTCATAAGAGCAGATCATTGCTTCGGTTGATTCAGGAACCAAATCTTTATCACAACATTCACAATTCGGTCTAATTTCTAACATACTGTTTTTCTCTAGCGATAAAATTAAATTACACACTGGCAATTAAGCTTGGCGTGGGGAATGTTGTCAATGTTTTGAACCCATGCCTGAGCAGACTTGCTCCAGTATTGTTTCTTTGGCGACAATTGATCTCTTTGTTTTATGGCCCCTACTCGAATTCCAAAAAATGTTGAATCTTCATCCTCTGGGGCTGCATAAATCGGCGTCCCGCATTCAGAGCAAAATGCTTGTGCTCTCTTGGCAACATTTTCAGCAATTTTGACATAAATTTGGGGATTACCAGTTAACAACTTGAAACTGCCCTCAATTGCCGGGGCAACGGTACGATAAGCCGAACCCGACAAGGTTTGACAATCGGTACAATGGCAGATAATAACCTGCTCTGGATCGACCTCTGCCTCAAATGTTACTCTGCCACAGTGGCATTCGCCTTCAACTTTCATAAAATATTCTCGCTAGAAATTACACTATTAGCTGAACATACTACACAGGGTAAATTGCACCCAATCTGGAGCATCGATTATAAAAGTATCGTCACAACTGCGGTAGCCGCGACTGCTAGCGCAAATAGCACGCCAAAAAGTAGCAATCTCACCTTCTTCTCTAAAGCCTGCATGTTAATGACCATTTCCTGGCTTTGAAGAGCCAGTTGCCGAACGACTTCTGCAGCTTCTCGGTCGTGGGTCTCTAGAGTCTCCACACTAGACTGCAATGCAGCCATTTGCGACTTAGAAGATGGTTCACCGACTTCTATGCTTTCTTTAGGTTTATTTTTTGTTCGAAGCTTATTCGCGGATTCGATAATAGCGGGGGCTTGCTGTACAAGCGTACCCCAGGGAATGGCTTTTGCAATTGTCGCTAGAAGGGGCCAGGCCATCAGCTCTTCCTCTTGATTTTGTTGTGTTGTGTGGGATTAGAAGTATTTTTCATTTCGCTATTTTGCAGCTTAAACCAGATGCTTGCTAAGCGTCTCAATAGTTTCCTTAACCAGAAGTTCAACCAGGTCGGCTGCAAGTAATTCTCTATTTAGCGAGGCCGCCTGACCGTATAGAAAAAACTCAAACCCATCACCAAGACCATCAGTGCAGGCTTTCTCTAATGGGCCGCTAAAGTTATACATAAGAGGAAAATCTGGAAGCCTCGATCGATCATGTGCTATCGACTCTATGTAAGAATTAGTTTTGGCTCGAGCAGGTCTCCCAGAAAATGCCCGTGTTAATCTGGTTTCATCGTCGCGCGCGTTGATAATGGCGCTGCGATTTTCACTTGTAATGTTTGCTTCGGGACAAGAAAGAAAAGCAGTTCCCAATTGTACGCCTTTAGCGCCCAACATTAATGAAGCTGCAATTCCTCTTCCATCCGCGATTCCCCCACTTGCAATGACAGGCTTATTAACAGCATCCACAATCTGCGGAACCAATGCCATTGTGCCCACGCCGAAATCCTCGTAAGTCACGTCGAATGTTCCCCGATGGCCTCCGGCTTCCCAGCCCTGAGCAATGATCACATCCACACCGGATTTATCCAGCCAAATTGCTTCAGCAACCGTCGTCGCGCTACACATGATAATAATGTCGACATCTTTTAGCGCGCGAATTTTTTCTGCTGGAGGCAACCCGAAATGAAAGCTGACTATCTTCGGGCGCAGTTCTAGCACTAGTTTTAGTCGTTCATCTGTAAACGTGTCGCAGGGTGCTATCCCCTCGCCTGAGTTGCCTGCGAGTCCAAGTTCAGCATAAAAAGACGCCAGTCGAGCCCTGGTTTTAGCATTTACGACTTCATCAATGCTCGGTTCGGGATGGGCAAAGAAATTGAGATTGAAAGGAGCGTTTGTCAGCGAGCGAATTTTCTCGACCTTTGCTTCTATTTCCTGGAGTGCCATATAACTGCAGCCAAGACCGCCTAGACCACCAGCATTTGAAACCGCAACTGCCATTTCAGGCGTTGAGTCACCGCCCATTGGAGCTTGAATAACTGGATGTTCTATACCCAGCAATTGGGTCAGCTCATTTGATAAATTCATTTTCTTTTCACCCTACTTTTTAATTTAGCACCGACTCAAACATCTAAAGACGATTTTGGCTGCCATCCGCTGTTTGTCGCCTCTAAGGCAGAGTAAGCTGACAATTTAAATGCCTGAAGTGACTCACAATAATTGCTGTGCTCATCAAGTGTCGGGAAATCACTACTTGAAAACGCTATTTGTTGTTTCTCTCGCAAGTAAGTGTATGCCACTGCGCAGGTTATATCCGCCTGGGTCATGCGGTCGCCATACAGCCAGGGATCAGGTTGTTGTGATTCGAGCCAGGCTAGCGCTGAAGTTATTTGTCTTTTTAATCTTTCGGACCAGTTTTCGTCAATTTTATCCGGTTGACGGCGAGCATATTCGAGGCCGCGTTCATAGCTCTTCTCAGCAAGACCTAACGCGACCGCTTCGACTCTCAGCACGCTGCATCTATGATCGAGCTCAGCAGGAATCAACCTTTCCTTTTCAGAGACCAACCTTTCAACATAATCTATAATCATTCGGCTATCGAAAATGCACTCACCATTATCAAGCACAAGTATGGGCACTTTTCCTAGAGGGTTTTGATCAAGCATTTTCTCAAAATCCGTAAACACCGATAAAATCTTACGCTCAAACGGTATTCCATAATAATTCATCGTAACGGCAGTTCTACGAACGAATGGTGAGTCAAATTGACCGATAAGTATCATTTTAAGAATGCGATTGCTCGCAGCAAATGCGGATAGGGCGAACACTCAAACGTCTGGTTGAACATGATCTATATACTTACTTATTCCTGGTAAGGATCTACCCAGGAAAATCTTCTGCCACGGATTGTTAGCGATTACCGGTTGTTGAATTCGCACAAGCTGCTTAATTTACAACCGAGAATGGGTGCGGACCGGTGTCAGTCACCATGTAGTAGTTGTTTTGGCCACTACCTGGATCACGAAATACCGTAAAGCATATCGTGAAATCACCCTCAACACCGGACCAGCGATCACACAGGCGATCATCCTCAACCCAGCTGTCACGGGGTCATTTTCTATGGCTCTCTTTATGTTATTAACAGATTTCTCGCAATTCCCCATCGCAATATTTGCGAGGCCAACTAAATATAACGGCTCAGAAATAACTGCTGGATCCAGACGAATAACGTGATTGGCCAGTTTTTGACCTTCCTCATATTGACCGGCATAAATCAGCACGCGCGACTTAACCTTTGGCGCGTCAATGTCGTTTGAATTGAGTCCCAAAGCTTGTTCTGCCTCTCGCAGAGCCACCTTAAATAATTGGTTGAATATCATCATCGAAGCCTGCGAGATGATCCTGGTGACTGGCCTGAAATGCCAGTGCAGCGGTTATCGCATCGGAGGCACGCGCAAACTCCGCCAATAGCGCATCACCACGTAGTTCTTGAACTCGCCCGTGGTACTTTCCAATTGTTTCACTAAAACGCCGAAAGGCATCCTGGATACGTTCGTGAGCTAGCTGCTCATCTTGTTGTACCAACTGGGTTGAACCGACTACATCTGCGTGCAGGATGACAGCAAGTTTGCCCGATAGATGGTACTTCGACATTAATGGTTCAAATGGTAGTTAAAACTGGAGATTCTATTATATACAATACTGTGATCTTCGCTCCGCGGTTTAAACTCCACTACCAGCAAATAAGCGAGAACCACTGTCTAAATTCAATAACTAAGTGTCTGTTTAAGAACGTAAACAATAATTTCTCATGCTTTGTGGTATTTAAGCTGAAGACCTTCTAGAAAATTAAATAAAAACTCTTCATTACAGGCCCGATAATGCTTATTGCCTTTTTTTCGCAACATGGCAATAAGCTCACGCTCATTAGATGGGTGATCCGCTAATGTAAGGACATTAAGAATATCTTCATTTTTAAAATCGAGCGCGATTTTTAGCTTTCTCAAAATTATATTATTACTAATTTTTCTCTCTAGTATTGCCTTGGGACCGTCTTTCTTCCCTCGTCGAAACACAATAAAACCATTGAGAAATATTTCTAGTTTTGTATTTGGGCAATGCACGTAGTCAACGTCATCTTCCGTTTTAATCCAGTCCTCTAACTGATCAGTACCTGCATCTTCACCACCTAATGAAAACATATCCAGCATATCGGCATCGGCAATATTAAATATAAAACGCAATTTGCGTAGTACATCGTTGTTGGTCATTGAAAAGTCCTTAAATTTTTGAGTCACCGAAAGTTGTAATCGATGTTCACAGTTAGAAAACAGGTAAGACGTAACGTCCTACAAATCAAGTCTTATAGGTCAAGCCGAAACAGAGTCTCATGCCCAGGGTACTTATAGTCACTTAACATGCAATGGTTCCCAGGAGACCTCACATTCCCCTGATTCAGTTGCAATATAGGCCGAATTATCTTCAATGGTTACAGAAATATTCATTGTACGTTGTTGTAGTTCAGCCAGCTGTTGAATATCTTTCCATTTAAAACGAAAAAACGAGGCATTAAGCACTTTGAATTTCTTCTGCCCTAGTTCCCACCAAACATCCGACTTAGTATTGAAACTGTAAACCTTTACTATCGTCGAGAGACTGGTTGCTTTCTTGATCCGCTCAGCAGATGGTTCACCGATATCGATCCATAGTGAAATTTGGTCATCCAATGTTCGTGCCCATATATCTGGCTCTTCTGTATCACTTAGTCCTTTAGAAAACACCAGGTTTTCTTCTGCATTTAGACAAAATGCGACAACTCGAGCCATCATGCGTTCGGTTGTTTCTGAAGGGTGCTGAGCAATCGTTAAAGATAGTGCATCATAGTAGTTACGATCCATATCCGAGAGTGCAATTTTAAATTTACATACTTTTGATTTTAAGGCCATAAAACATCCTACAGTGGAAGTATACCTATACAGATACGACTGAACTTACAATATATTGCCGCAAGAATTCGCATCAGCGCTAAATATGAACATATCGCAGACATTTTGTCCGACGGCGTGTGTTAGTTATACGCCATGAATAGAGATCATTTGTCCATACTCTCTATAAATTCCCTCTTTGCTGAACGGATAGTCGCTAGTTTCAAAGTTTAGTAAATAGTAATCCCTGGTTTTGTCACCCACCAGCACAAACTTAAAGAATATATTCCCCACGCCCCTGGTCGAATTTGCATAAATAGCAATGACCTCCACCGATCCGAAAACTTCATATCCAGCTAATTGGATATCCGCTCCTTGATTGTTATTTCGTATCGAAGCAACTGTTTGGGAGAACGTGCTTAGGGTTACATCCTCTTTAAACTTATCATCAGTCCATTCATAAGATAACTCGATTCCACTGCTAGTTTTAAATCCTGAAAGAAAATCGACGATAAGTTCAGCTACTCGATTTCCATCATGAACTATTACTCCTGTACTACAACCCAGAAGCAATTGAACAAGCAAAAATAAGGCAATGATTCTCATCCTTTATCGCGAATAAAACCGGGCTAAATTTGGAACATCATTTACACACTGAATCAGACTCACTGAGGCGAGATCGTAGAGCCAGTCAATATTTTCACTCACGTTCGAGGAGGTTTGCTTCGTGCTGAAGTTTTTTGGCGTCACTCTTCTCTGTTTTTTCCGATCTCTTTTTCTTCTTTCGTGCATTTTTCTCGGTTACGATCTTTATTGCCTCAGGCTTCGTAAGACTAGGATGTTTAGCGAGTAACTCTGCGACTCTTTCATCAATCTTGGTCATTGTGGATCTCTTAATTTGTAATTTCAGGTATTACCAGTATTTACCTGCTACCGGAAGGGCGGGGAGGATAACACCAGCGTATCAGGCGCGGGCACGCAAACGTCTTTATTGGCGCAATTGCGATAAATTTATTTACGCACATCTTTGATATACATAGCTGAGCCATCATTTCGCATTTCTACATCAAATAGTTCACTAGCTCTTATAAGGTCGCCAAGCTTCTTATAGCCGTAATTTATGGATGAGAAAGAACTATTATTCGATATGTAGTGCCCTACTCTACTCATATGTGCCCAGCCATCATCTTCTGAAGTTTGCTCAACAGCAGTTCTCAGCAACTTAACTAGCGAAGTATCTTTTCTTAAATCGGCCTTAGCTTTCTTTTTCTTTGCCGGTTGTTGAGAGCTATCTGCTTTTTCCTCCTGCTCAACCACGAGATTTTCTGTGTAAATAAAGGGTGAGCAGGCGTCGACAAATGGTTTAGGTGTTTTCTTTTCACCAAAGCCATAAACCGGCAACCCACTTTCGAGTATTCTTAAAACTAAGGGGGTGAAGTCGCTATCACTCGTCATTAATGCAAAAGCATCAATATTTTTACTATACAACAGATCCATTGCATCAATAATCATTGCAGAATCCGTAGCATTTTTACCTTTTGTATAGGCGAATTGCTGCATGGGTCGTATGGCATGCGGATGCAATCTGTCTATCCAGCCAGATAAGGATGGATTATTCCAGTCTCCGTGCGCATGTCGAACATTTACCATGCCATATTTAGCTAGTTCCTCTATAACACCTTCTATTGAATTATGACTGACATTGTCGCAATCAATTAGAAGCGCTATTCGTTTACGTTCTGACACGAATTTCTCCTAAAGCTTTAAGGTCCAGTATCACCCGGCAGACCCGAATGTAGTAGATTTCCACCTCGCCCGGATCACGCACACTGGTGCATGGGTTTGTTACGCAATTTCGTGCTAATCGCTTACTTTCATAAATAGATACAAGGCAATGGAGTAAACAATAAGTACAAAGTAAATTATATTGTATTTTTTTCTGAGTGAGTTTCCTTTGTCAGAAAATTCACTCGAATTCCAATAAGGGAAAAGGTTGTTAGACAATTTTCCCCTACCACCTTTAACTTCCTTTTCCATTTGAAGTTTTATCACTATTGATCCAGCAAAGAGCGCAATCCCTACCACTAAAAATAAAAAACCCAACAAAATCCGCAATGCCTCCGATTTGATGATTTAGATACCCAGATTGTGCCCAGAATGAGGGATGCAGCTTTGCTGTGTCCCAGGCTGTCAGGCAACTGTCAGGATTATGTGGTTATCCATCATAGCTGCAAAATTCCAGAATATCGATAAGTTTAGTCTTTTGTTTCCCGTAAGTTAGCTCGCTAACCACCTTTTTTAGTTTTTCCCAAGAAAGACCTGTCAGGAGACCTTGGGCCTGACTCTAATACTCGGTAATTCAATGACCAACAGGCTGGCGATGACCAGCATCAACCCTAGCCATTGAACAGGGCTTAACCATTCATCAACCAGAAATATTGCCACCAGAATAATCAAAATCGGTTCAGAAATACTCAACATGGAAGCCCGAGTTGAACCGATGATTACCGCCCCAAGAAAAAACAAAACATAACCCAGTGTAAAAGATATACCTGTGGCTAAAATTGCCAGCCAACCTTTGGTTGATTCAGGGTAACTGGCGGCATCCATCCAACCGAGCTCTGGTGCAAGCCAAACTATTACCAGGAAATAAATGGATGTCCAGCCGGTCATAAAAAAATTAGCGGGTATCGGGCCAATGTTTTCTGAGGCCCGGGACACTGTTATAACCATCGCCGCCATTGAGAACATGCCCATAACCGCAAGCCACAACCCGGTACCATCGATACTATCAATCTTGACGCCAAGTGCTAAGCCGAGACCGGCAATCGCGGCAACAAAACAAAGTGCAACAATTGACGTCATGCGGGTTTGACCCCAAAAATGATTATAAATAATCACCCAAAAGGGAAAGCAGAAAATTACCAGAACAGCCAGGCTAACATCAATAAAGGCTACTGAACCCATAATGCCTATTGAGTTAAGCGACTGCATGACACCGGTAAAAGATGAGAATCGAAAGGCTGGCCAGCCAATATTAAAACTGTCCTTGCGCAATAAAATGTACACACCAATGCCAAGAACTCCAATCAGGCTCCGTAAAAGAATGGCTCCCAAAGGGTTCGCACCTTCCTGATAAGCAATTTTGGCGGCACTCGGCATAATGCCAATAGCCAGGGCACCGAGAAGCACGAGCACAATGCCAAATAGTTGATTGTTATCTGATTTACCGATCATAAATTATACGTAGGAGTTAACGAATGCCACAGCATATGTCACTATTAAAAGAAAGCCCGATGTCTGTAGAGCGATGCTCCGAATTGCCGTCTACTGGAGTGCCTAATTAGCTACAACTCTCCAATAAATATAACTGAAGCTGCTTTATTTGTAGTTACATTTATAGGTTCTAGAACTTCGTTAAGGGCAAAACCGTTGTGTAGAAATAAGTTTTTCCAGGTTGCTAGAGTTCTAAAGTACCAAGGTGAGGGATTAGAGAAGCTGCTGTTAAAACCCGCCCATGAACCTTCTCTCCAGCCGTCCGCATATTTTAAATCACCACAAGCTGTAATGGGATGAATTGTTTGGACAATAAAATAACCACCGTTATTTAACATGCGCGATATGCACTTAAAAACTACATTGACTGATTCTTTTCCTAGCATAGAAAAATTGCTTACAATTAAATCAAATTTTTCATTTATAGCGCCTTCAGCCAGATCTTCGTACGATATCACTTTGAATATACCGCCACCTTTTTCAGTGGCAGCTGTAACTAATTCAGATATAACATCTATACCCAGCACGTTGATGCCTGTTTTGTTCAACTCTCTAGCCAGCCACCCTTCACCACAACCTATATCAAGCACTGTCTTAGGTGACTTTTTAAGAATAACTTCGGTTATAGCCTTGTTTGTAACTAACACTCTGCTTTCTATTTCGGTTTGCCTAACTGCCGTGACCCAGGGCTGTGCATTTTCTAACCATGAATCAACTATATCTTCATCAGAGTGTTTCATATTGTTTTTAGCAGGATTCTAATACCCATTTCTGCGGTCGACAAAGCGACGCGTTGGTAGACCGGTTGAGGCCAACGCGCGGAAGAATATCGAATTATTTGGGCTTCGGGGAGCTATTTCGACTCCTCGCCCGTCGTCCTCAGCCCGGGCGATGGACACCACAGATCTTATGGCCGTCTGGGTCTAGAAAGTAGCACAGATGGATAACTCCCTTCGAGCCTCCGCGCGGACCAGGTGGGTCTTCCACGCTAGTGCCACCGTTAGCCACGGCGACATCGTGAAATTCCTTCAACTGCTCGGGCGATTTGCAAGCAAAGCCAATGGTTGAGCCATTAGCAGTGACAACCGGCTCGCCATTGATCGGCTCGCTGACGCTGAAGGTGGAACCGTCATGGCTATAAAATAGGCGAATTTGCCCAGTAGCATTCTTATTC
This sequence comes from Parasphingorhabdus sp., assembly GCA_047615875.1. Taxonomy (GTDB): domain Bacteria; phylum Pseudomonadota; class Gammaproteobacteria; order Arenicellales; family CAJQKF01; genus JBLHGU01. Next base: position 4,960 of record JBLHGU010000114.1, on the reverse strand, counting down.
TCTATAGGCCCGCCAGCCCCAAGTACACCGAGTACTGCGTTATAAAAACTCTTCGTTTTCTCGATATCGTTTGAACCAATCATTACGTGATTCAGCATTGCAATTTCTCCATTAGAAGTATGAAATTAGGATTGATCTTAGCCCATAAGGTTCGCCCGTAGTTAATAGTACCGCAAGGAGTCTTGAGCGTTTCGTTATGTATACTTAAATTTAGCATTTATCACTACTGCAAAAGCATTACCGCATCTTGCACCGAAATACCACCGTCTGATAAGTCAATAGTTTACGCCGAACTGAAAGTAGCTTCGAATTCATTTATCTAGAGAACTCTATAGTTTGAGCTTAAATCCTTCATGTGTTGCGATAAATCCGAGTTCTTCATAAAACCGTATAGCATCAACTCGCTGCTTGTCAGAGGTTAATTGGACAATGCTGCAATGTTTTTTCCTGGCTCGGGTAATTACCCAATTTGTAAACTCAGTGTCAGAACCAGACGAATTGACGATAGATTCTTTATAATGTTGGCGTGCGTTGCTTTCTTTCGTCGCGACGAAACTCGTTCCAACCATGACCCCTGATGCACCCAGTCGATTCGCCCATGCTATGTCTGCATCTGTCGCCAATCCACCCGCCGCAAACACCGGTACTTTTCCTGCTGTTAATACCACTTGTGGTAGCAGTGTTGCTAGTTCAATAGTAGATTGGACGTGACCGCCAGCTTCTATTCCCTGGCAGATTCCAAAATCTGCTCCATACGATATAGCACCTCTAGCTCCGTAAGCAGTGCCTACCTGAACTCTAGCCGCAACATTATTACCATGTAAAAAATCTATAAGTTCTGGCGCAATTCCCCACGAGAAAGTTGCTGCCGGGGCGCCTGCTTCGATAATTGCTTCCAACGCGCGCGATTGAAAAGAAAGTATGAAATTTACAAAAAGCGGGTTACTCGTTTTTTGTATGATCCTGTCCACGAATTCTGCTGCGTCTTCAGGATCTTCCCACGTACCCTGGACGATCCCATTCCTCCTGCTTCACATACAGCTACTGCAAGTTCTACAGTCAACTCGATAGGTGCCTGGAGGATCGGTATTTTGAGTTCTTTGATATTCACTAAATGTTGGTAAAACGTAGTGTTAACCCGCGTTTGAATGCGAACGACCAAAGCGATAGCGATGGGAGCGAGCACTCACACGTCCGCGTTGATCACATAGTTATATTTGCCTATTCATAGTGAGACCAAAGTCTTTATACTTTAACGATTTGCTCTTTTTCCAATATTTTATACACAAGTCTGTGTTGTATATTAATTCTCCTTGAACAGCATCCGGCAAGGTCTCCTATCAGTTTTTCAAAAGGGAGCGGGTTTTGATATGGGTTTCGCTTCAATACCTGAATCAACTCCACTGCTTTACTTTTTAAGCCTGAACTTGAAAGCTTTAGGCATCTTTTGGAGTTTGTTTTGTATAAATGACTTTCCATTTCACCACTCTAGCTCCTCAGAGCATTCCTCAATAGATTCACTCATTCCCTCTTTAATTGATTCCCTCATACCCGGCACTGAAAGCAAAAAGAGAGACTGCCTGGCACGAGGACTTACACATCTAATTCCAGTCTTGGCCCAATTTCACTAAAGCCATTTTTTAAATAGAAATTGACAGTTCTCTGATAGCGCGGCACATTGGGTGCACCTACTTCCAAGACGTTCCAGCGTCTTTCTTTAGCAAATCGCTTAGCTTGTGAGATTAATTCCTCTCCAATGTTCTGCGAGCGAAACTCTGGTTTTATATAGAGTTCTGTAATTTCACCAAACTTGCCCCCGGCATAAATTGCAGAACATTCGTTCAAATTAATCATGCCGACAACTTCATCGCCACTCATGGCTAAAAAGGACCAAACACCGGACTCTGTTCCTAACAACTCTGCCGCCGTTTTCTTCATTTTATCGAGTGAAAATAGATGACTTTGGTCAGCGTAGAATTCAAAGAGAAGAGCATAGACCAGCTCTCCTACAATATCCGAGTCTGTGGGTTTCGCCATCACAACGTTGGCTTCATAATTCATTGAATTTTCTCGTCATTCATAACGTTTCGCATCAGCGGTCGACAAAGCGCGTAGTATTTTATCAATCCGACCGCATGCGTTTGTTATGCGTTTTGAAGTACTTTTTCATAGTAGCGGTCTATGTATTCTCGGCCATCTTTCATCTCTGTTTCAGATCGGTAAATAATATACCCCATTCCCGAATACATGGACTTTGCGGATTCAAATCGATCGTCAGTATCTACCAAGATTTTTGAGATACAGGAAGAAGCACAATAAATTTCAATTTGTTTGATGATTGACTTTCCTAAGCCCTTACCTCGGTGTCGATGGTTTATCCTGACTCGCTTAATTTCGGCGGTGCTGGGATTGATCAAGCGCAGACAACCGAAGCCCACAACCTGGGCTTCATGCTCGACAACCCAAACTTCCCCTCCCTTCATAAGGTAGTGCTCATTAATCGAATATACATCAGCATTCCACTCATACTTGCGGTGATCGTCTGCAAACTCCGGGAAAAATTCCGTCATGAATTCTTCTTGAAGACTTATGATTTGATGTTGATCAGTTGGGGCAAATTTTCGAATCATATTACTAACGCATAACAGTTATTAGGAGGCATATGTTGAGTCTCTTACAATCTATTTTGCCGGCTTAACATTAAATGCTAAACCCAATGCCTTTGCAACTTTCAGCACAGTACTAAGCTGTGGATTACCCTCTGCAGACAATGCTTTATACAGGCTTTCTCGACCAGGACCCGACTCCTTCGCTTTCTGTAATTGACGCGTCCAGGTAAGCCGCCATTTCTTCCGGCGTACGAAGATGTTCAGAAACATCGTAGTATTGTTGTCATATCAGTTTTCCAAGTCCTGCTTAATTCGTAGGCAAATTTGATTTCTTTAGTTTGGCTAGACTTATCTCCGCCGCACAATAGAATAATTAGAATTTCTTGCATTTGGGTATAATAGACTTGATAACCTGGCCCAACGTCTATTTTTAACTCCGACACACCCGATTTAAGTACACGATACCTCTCCTGATTCCCGGTTGCCAATCACTGAATTCGCGCTCGGCCACTAATATCCTTGATAGAATCTAGCCATTCCTTGATTTGAGAAATTGCTTTTATTTGACTCACAACACTTACTGTTTCTTAGTGGGATACATTTTGTAATCTATTTTTTGCTTGAGCACTGACGATCGTTTGCCTTCTAACGCCTTGCTCAGCGGCGCTTGCAGGATGAGAGGGTTTGCGGCAGTAAAGCCGAGCAGCATACAAGCGTCCGTTGCAGCAATTTGCTAGGCATTACGATTCAAGGAAAAAACTCGCATTCCGCTTGCGCGCGAAGTTGTTCCAGCACCTCATCTCGGTCATCGTAGGTAAGACCATTGGTCGAAATTGCCTTGAGTAAATGAAGTTCGATGTGACCCGGGCGAATACGCCACTCGCCACGAGGCATGACTTCGCGTGCACCGTGGACTGCGACGGGAATGATGGTTGCTTGACAGCGGAGCGCCATCACTACAGGACCTTTCTTGTACGGCAAGAGTCTGCCGTCCGGGCTGCGCGCGCCTTCGATGCTGATCATCCATGACTCGCCGCCCGCGAGTCGTACTGCAGCGCGCTCAACTCCTCTCTTAGCTTGGGCCTTCCATTGGCGGACGATCACAACGTTACGCAGGAGCACCATGGCCCAACCGATGAACGGTGTCATCGCGTATTCAATGTTGGCAATCGTGTACCAAGGCGGAAGGAGTTGCACATGCGCGAAAGCCTCCGTGAGGCTGGATTGGTTGAGCCAGACGTAGAGGTGCGGGCGCGGTCCTAGGCTACCTTCATTGTCATCCTGCAACGAGAGAGTGATGCCGAAGATGCGGTACGTGATGCGGGCCCAGTTCCGGTAGATCGCCCATGCTGCGCTGCGCGAGAAAGGGCTTACGAGCAGCAGGGGTACAAAGTGGGCCCACGAGTTTGCGAAGCTCGCGAGCCAACGCAGTACACTGGACCAGAATGGCGGACGGTTTGCGATCGTGGACATTTCGTCTAGTTCTCCTGTGGTGCCTAACGTTTCGGTTGAGGAGCGACAAAATTGCGTAGCAGTTTTGACGTCCCAGCGAATAAAATGAGCGACTCGAACCGGTTGTTATGCGCAATTATGTATTGTACAATTTGTTGTACAAATTCCTGATTTATACTTTGCTTTACCATGGACACAATCTCCTATTCTGAAGTTCGCAGCAAACTGGCCAAAACCATGGAAAAAGTTTGCGATGATCATTCGCCCATTGTAATTACCCGGAATAATTCTCGTTCCGTAGTAATGATTTCACTCGATGATTATTCTGCCATGGAAGAAACTACTTATCTACTTCGAAGCCCTAAAAACGCTCGTAGATTGCTCGAATCAGTTGCTGAAATAGAACGTGGTGGTGGTAGCACGAAAGAATTAGCCGAGTGAAGCTTGTCTTTGCTGAAAAGGCTTGGGAAGACTATCTCTATTGGCAGAAAGCTGACAAGAAAATCGTTAAACACATTAACGCACTAATTAAACATATTTGTAGAGCTCCGTTCGAAGGCACCGGAAAACCTGAACCATTGAAACATGGTTTATCTGGTTATTGGTCCCGTCGAATTAACGATGAACATCGTATCGTCTACAAATTCGAGAACGATTCCATATTTATTGTCCAACTGAGATACCACTATTAACCATTACGCATAACGCTGAGGTAAGGGGCGCCGGTTACGGCGTCCCGCGCAGGGCCAAAGGCCCGGAGTGCACTTGACCAACTTGTTGAACGAAGCCGCTGTGCGGCAGAATACCAACCTGTAAATCATGAACGATACTCCCTCAACGCAGATCACGCCCGATCTGCGATTAACTGAGGAAGTATCGCATGAACAAAGCACAGCAAA
>JBLHGU010000113.1:0-16199 GCA_047615875.1 Parasphingorhabdus sp. | reverse complement strand
TCAACATAGTTGTTCCCCCACTAAAAACGACACCAGTTTCACTCAAAAATCGTTGGCACTATTTGATCTGGATCATCAAAAGTGCTTATTCGAACAGAAATTGATGCACATAAAATGTGGCTCATATCGAAAATGCGTAATGGAAACTCATCGTAAAAGGGGAGAAATTCAAGCATCGAATACATTGAAGCGGATTCTGGGTTTACCCTCGCTCATTCTGTATGGAATGGGAGCGATTAGGGTACTGACATTTATGTATTGATTGGCGACGTTGCTGACGCGGCAGGGGGTACTGTTAAGCTAACTGACATTTCCTATTAGACTGGCCCGATGAATACATAATAAACGACATCGATTTTCCCCGGACATCATCAGTTACGCAGTTTGGCTGTAATTCAAACTCAAGTTAAGCCACCGAGATATTGACGATCTGGTAGCAGAGCGCGACATTTGGCCGAAGTGTGTAGGGGGTAGATTCCGTGGCGCACTCAAGGGCAAAAAACGGCGGTTATCCACAAGCAAGTACGATAATGGAAACAGGCTAACTCTTTGATTATATTGTTGTAGTTTTTTGTGACTTGTTGAATGACTCAGGCTGAAAACCCCGTGTCGGCAGTTCGATTCTGTCCCTGGCCATCATCAAAGTAACCGTCGGGCTACTCCCTATTGACGTAGCCTTTCCAGTTATGCGGTAACAGTTGATCAAGCTGTGAGTAGGTGATGATCGGTAGTTAATCCATGACGCCCTTCAGTTAGGCTTGCGGATCCAGGCGATTGATCCTGGCTGATTATATTAGTGTCATGATCATCTCAAGTAAGTCTTCAAATGGGGTGTGTTGTAGATTGAAAGAAGGTGCACCTATAGTGCACCTAATACGACTAATTAGAGAAAAGTATATGATACTAAAAGAGTATATACTGATTCGTAATCAGTAGATCTGAGGTTCAAGTCCTCTCACCGGCACCACATATCTTATTGAAATATATGAGTTAATTAGAGTCTATCGTTGATGGAAGTGTATTTCCAGACTTGCAGAGTCACCACTAAGTCACCACAACAACACATCTACCGCTCATCTGCCTCTAGAATTATCAACAGTCTCCGTACTCGTGGCGAGAACACCAAAACTATTTGCCTTAGTAATTAATATTGCCTGACATTACTTTGTAAACACTTTTCCCACTTCAGGGTCATGCATGTTCTGAGAGTAACATGAGTTCTAAAAGGGCTGTAAGTACATGACTGCAGGTGAGAGACGATGGTTCCCGGCTTGGCCTGGACGATCGATTTTCCCAGATAGTTCTATTTCTTCCAGCCAATTGACTGCTCATGTCGTTCACGCCACAATGAAGGCGAATACACCCCTGCAGTCTTATTGAAGCGCGCCGCAATCCATTGCTATTAGTCAGTCAAAGAGATCGACCTGCGGTGGTGCACGATTGTCCGGTAACATCAACGAGTTGGAAACCGCAGTTTTACTATCCAGATGGTCGAGTATTTTGTGGATGACGAGGGGATCTTCGATGCTGGCAATAACTTTCATGGCGCCAGCTCAACAGCTAACCTGTGCCAGACCTGTGATCGAAGTTGTGGAAGCTACAGCCAGAACACAGGTGGTGATAGCTGTGGCCCACAAGACTGTATGACTTGCCCACCGGGTAAAGTAATCAAGAAACTATATAGCGATGATACCGGTGAGTGCGTGAATGATGTTGCTAACTCAGCAGTAACCGCTCCGCCCGTCCTTATAGGCAAACGTGTTTTTGTAACCTCCAGGAAATACTCAGGCAACCTGGGTGGCATAAATGGAGCCGATGCCATTTTTAACCAACACGCATCCGAGACGGGCTTGGGTGGAGCGTATAAAGCCTGGCTATCGAATGGTCGCACCCACCCTGCCAGATCATTCAATCAACACAACATCCCCTATATTCGAACTGATGGGGTACAAGTTTCGGAGAGCTTTAACAGCTTACTCGACGGCCAGATTGATGCTGCCATTGATCACGATGAATATGGACAGGAACTGGTTTCCAAGTGGGGTGCATGGACGGGTACCCAGGAGAATGACGAATCAGAGCGCAAACATTGCAGAAAGTGGACCAACGCTAATAGTGGGGATGGGATTCACGGTTGTACCTCAACCAGTTACAGCGCATGGAGCAGTTGTGGCGAGAATAACTGCAACAGTGAGTATTCACTGTACTGTGTTGAACAATAATATTTGGACTTATTTATTGTAGTTTCAAATGCTCTCGTGTTGTTTTTCAACTGTTGTGCTCGGCCCAATCCTTATTCTGGCAACGATATTATGAATTCCCTTCGCGAGTGCTGTGAACGATTTCGATCTTGCCAGAACTAACCTCAGAATTTTCGAACTTGTTCAACTGATCAAGCTGAATTCTACTACGCCTGATCCACTTGCTTCTTGTAGAAATTAGTAAGGTTATATATTGACCTTGAATTCCTGCTTTGAAGTTCAAAAATAATTCGTTGATGTAGAAACTTTACCTAAAATATGATCTATAAGTAATTTTTATAATGGGCGAAAGTAATACTAAATGTTTTTATGGATTGTTTTAGCAAATAATCATTACTCGGTTTTATTTCGTTGCAAAAAATTTAGAGTTTATTGAAATGACTAAATACAATGACAAGATTAGTTTAGATACACAAGATATTGATCTAATCGAAATAGCATTACGTAAGCAGGTAGCTGGGATTAGTTTGAGTAATTTAAACAGTTTTCCAGATTTTCCGAGAAATGACGAATCCAGCGTGAGTAACATTCAAAAATTATTGGCGAAGATTCACCACCAGAAAATTTTCTATTCCTCTGTTAATAAAACGAATTCACCCATGGGTTGAAGACACGCAACTATAATTTTCCTGTTGTTGATACCATCCAGGTTTTAGACTTCGCAGCCAGCCTACTAGAATTATCAATTTGTCGAGGAGATGCGCTGGAAAAGCCAACTGAGGCTGCAAAGTTACCCAGGTTAAAGCTGGGGTCCACTACTAATATAGGGCGGTTGCGAAATATGAGTCAGACTGCCACCCGAATGGGAATTGATTCTTCGATCCCCGGTACTTTGTTGCGCGTAATAAGCTCTGTCTGCTTGAGTTGATCGACAATCAATACTATGCCAGACCTTTTGACCCGTAAGCCATCTGCCAAGCGGCTTAATGACAGATCGGGATTGTCTGTGATTTAAGCTGTATCCAACCACCGTCCTTAAAGTTCTGTCCAGCTTCGGGGCAGCATCAGGCAGTATTTCTTTATTCGTCATAACACTATTCGTGTAGTATCTACCGAAAGCTTTGGGGTCGTTTATCCAGGAAAGCCTGTAAGCCTTCTTTAGAGTCCGGGCTGGTCTGAGTCAGTGCCGCACAAAGACTTTCAGTGAACAACCCATCGGCCTTAGCCATGTCCTCAATTCGACTAATAGCCTGAATCATGATGTAGTTACTTAGGCTCGCGTTGCTAGCAATTTTCCGCGCCAGCTTTAACGCCAGATCGAAGGCTGTGTCAGCATCCACATGGTAATGTGTGGAGCATAGGAAGTATAAATGCCCTTTTTATTAGAAAACTAGACTGTCCACCGCGAATCAAGTCGGCCATTTTGCGGCCAGAGATAGTCAATCTCAGCTGATGCAGTGGCCAAATCGACAGGATTTCGGTCTTGTGATCCGTCCAATCTAACCGGCGGCCGAGCGCCGCCCTTGCCTGGTGTCGCCGGCAACGTCCTTGTGATTCACGAACGGATTTCGCTTAGTCAAATAAGCTTATTTGTGGCGGGCCGTGACTTGTGGGCAACCGAAGCGCATCCTGATATTCACCTTTTTTCTTCAGGTGATTCAGGTGATTCAGGATCACCATCAGGTCTTCGATGCTGGCAATAACTTTCATGGCGCCACCGCAGGTACTGCAGGTCTCGATGTCGATACTGAACACACGCTTTAATCTTTGTGCCCAGGTCATGTCGCGCGGCTTTTGGCCGGCTCGTCTTGCGTCTCATCGGGCGCTTTGAGCTTGCTGCCTTTACACTGCTTGGCCGGTGTGACCAGAGCACGGTGTTTGCTGTTGGGTGCAAAGACGCCATGATAGCGGGTCAGATTGACGCGGGGTTTCAGCACCAGTGCCGCCAGTTTGGCCACGAAGTCCAGGGGTTCACAAAATCGCCAGGAGCGATTTTGAACAGCCAAAGGCTGGCCCGTAGGGTGATGGGCAGGAAGCCCGGAATCAAGATGACGTGGGTGGTGCCGTTTCGGTACGGTGTCTTAAGTAGGTAACGGATATTGCCACCTGAGGGCCTTATTACGCTGGGTGCCCGAAAGCCAGCCAGTTGGGCCTGATTCAAACACGGCATTGCACGTTAATTCCGGGTAGATCATATTAGTTTGAGGATATAGCGCACTACAGAATCTTAAGAAAAAGTGCGTTTGCTATGTTGGTGCAAGTGGTCGCTTAATAATCAAGTTGGACGCCACAATGTAATTTGGGTAGTGTTCTCGTCAACTGAGCCAGCAATACCAGAGTATTTTTCAAATGTCGTTAGCCGCCGTAACCAAGCAGGTCTCCAGCTTCTGCGCCCTTTGTGTCTCGCGTTGCGGAGCGGTGGCAACGCTGGAAGATGGTCGTTTCACAAAGTTGGCGGCAGATCCGACCCATCCCACAGGCCAGGCTCTTTGCATTAAGGGCAAGGTCGCGCCGGAGATTGTCTATAGTCCTGATCGATTGCTCCACCCTGTGAAACGTACGCGGCCGAAAGGCGACCCGGACCCTGGCTGGCAGCACATAAGCTGGGATGAAGCACTCGATACGGTGGCGCAGAAGATGACAGAACTTGCGGCACAACACGGAGCCGAGTCGGTCGCTTTCAGTAACGCATCTCCTTCGACTTCGGCGATGTCGGATTCGATTGCCTGGATCCAGCGCCTGCGTCATGCTTTTGGTAGTCCCAATCAATCGGGTTCTATGGAACTTTGCGGCTGGGGCCGCTATCTGGCCAATATTTATTCCTTCGGTGTTGGCTTGCCCGCCGAATGCATGCCCGATCTTGAAAATGCCGGCTGCATTCTTTACTGGGGATATAACCCAACCGTATCCCGGGTCGCTCATTCTACGGCGACACGAGCGGCTCAGAAACGTGGTGCGAAATTGGTCGTGGTCGACCCGCGCTACGCTGGCCTGGCGCGGCAGGCCGATGAATGGTTACAGGTCCGACCCGGTACCGACGGCGCTCTGGCATTGGGCCTTGCGCAAGTCATGATCGACCGAGGCTGGTATGACGAGGCATTTGTGCGCAACTGGACAAACGGCCCATTGTTGGTTCGGGAAGACAATGGCATGTTCCTGCGCGCACAGGATATTAACCCGAGCGACAAGACAGATTCCTTTCTGGCCTGGGATCAATCCACTGACCAGCCGATCACATACGATGCAGAAAGCCAGCAATACCAGGCGGGAAAAGAGACACTGGCACTGTTTGGTTCATTTGAAGTCGGGACCACAGACGGATTAGCTACCTGTCAACCGGTATTCCAACAAATGGCGGATCTTTGCAACCGCTACGTACCTGGTGAAGTCGAGCGCATCACCGGCGTACCAGCAGATCAAGTGCAAAATTGTGCCAAACTGTTATGGGATTCGCGACCGGTCGCCTATATGGCCTGGAGCGGGCTAGAGCAGCAATCTAACGCCACCCAGGTGGCACGCGCTATCGGTCTGCTCTACGCTCTGACCGGAAACTTCGACATGAAAGGTGGAAATGTCCAATTTCCATTGGTGCCCAGTGCTGACATATTGGGCAACGAATTTCTGTCGCCTGAGCAGCGTAGCAAAACCCTGGGTCTCTCCGAGCGACCATTGGGGCTGCCACGCTTTGACCACATTACCTCTAGTGATATCTATCGGGCGGTGCTGGAGCAGCAGCCTTATCCGGTTCGCGGCCTGGTCAGTTTTGGCTCTAACCTGCTGGTTGCCCACGCAGATGGCGAGGTAGGGCGCGAGGCGCTATCCAAACTCGATTTCCACGTACACATAGATTTATTCATGAACCCCACGGCGGAGCTGGCTGATATTGTTTTGCCGACCACCAGCCCATTTGAAAGCGAAGGCCTGAAGATTGGCTTCGAAATCAACCAGGCTGCCTGTTCGCTGATCCAGCTTCGACAGAGACTGGTTGAACCTCGAGGCGAGGCCCGCTCGGATATTGAAATCATATTCGATCTGGCCTGCCGACTGGGACTGGGTAAACATTTCTGGGCCGGTGACATCGACGCCGCTTACCGCCACCAATTGGCACCCAGTGGCGTGACCCTAGAGGCACTGCGAGAAAACCCGGCCGGTATCAGCGTGCCGCTCGAGATCCGCTACCAAAAATATGCCAATGCATCAAAACAGGGTTCACCGGCATTCAATACGCCGTCGCGAAAAGTCGAATTCTACTCCGAGACTTTATTGAAACACGGCTATTCCCCATTGCCTGACTACGAGAAACCATTGGTTAGTCACGGGCAGCGCCCGGAACTAGAGAAAAGCTTCCCGCTGATCCTAACTTGCACCAAAGATTCGTTGTATTGCGAGAGCCAACACCGGGGCCTGCCCAGCCTGCGACGTCGAGCACCCGATCCACAGGTTGATCTACATCCGAGCACCGCTGCTGAACGGAATATAGCCGCTGGCGACTGGGTAACGATTAGCACGCTCAACGGACAAATTCGGGCACGGGCTCGATTCGATAAATCCCTCGATCCGCAAGTCGTTTGCGGTCAGCACGGTTGGTGGCAGGCCTGTCCGGAAATCGATGCCCCAGGCTATGACGTTGTTGGTTCTGATAGTGCCAACTTCAACCTGGTCATCGGTCATGATGCTGTCGATCCGGTAAGTGGCTCCGTACCGATGCGGGCTTATGTTTGCGAGGTGATGCGGTTGTAGTGAATGATCTGGCAGGTACAGTCAAATTAGCAGGCCATGATTGATAATTTAGCTGTGTGGAAACTGGCATGAAATTAAGCGTTGGATGTGTGAAGAAAGATTTGAAAAAAACAGTGTTAGTGTTATATGCAAGTATAGATACAAATAACTATGTCATCGAGTCGGCTGTATGGCGGCCTGGGACTATGCAAAGCGACTCGCGTTAGCGCAGACACCAGTGGAGAAACGCTCACTAGTTCATATTGCACTACTCGTTGATGACTACGATGATGCAATTTTCTTCTACACCAAAATTCTTGGCTTTAACCTGGTAGAAGACACCTATATTGCCGAGCAAGATAAGCGATGGGTTCTTGTCTCGCCGAATGCTGGAGGCACAACGCTCCTGCTCGCCAGGGCAAGCGACGAGCATCAGCATCGATTTGTTGGTAATCAAAGTGGCGGTCGTGTATTTCTCTTTCTTGGTACAGATGACTTTTGGCGCGACTACCATCGACTCGTCGCACACAAGGTAAAAATCGTTCGAAAGCCCACAGAGCATGACTATGGAGTCGTTGCCGTATTTGAAGATCTATACGGCAATTTGTGGGATCTTATCCAATATGTGAAGGACTAACCCTATGCCGAGAAACGTTGAGATTAAAGCCCGTATTGAAGATGTCGAAGCTCTTGAGGGAAAGGTCATCGCAATTGCAGATAGCGAACCAACAGAGATAATCCAGGACGATACCTTTTTCGAATGCGCCAACGGTCGGCTAAAACTAAGAACCTTTTGCGAAGAACGAGGTGAACTAATATTCTATAAGCGTTCAGATGAATCGGGGCCAAAACAATCCTTTTACCTAATTTCCAAGACATCTGAACCGTCAACGTTGCGGGAAGCGCTTAGACAGGCTTATGGTACGGCAGGTCGAGTTCAAAAACGACGCCTGTTGTATTTTTTCGGTCGAACAAGAATTCATTTGGATCGGGTTATGGGACTTGGCAATTTCCTTGAACTTGAAGTTGTACTTGAAGATAACGAATCCTCGGAAGATGGCATTAAAGAGGCCAAAACCATATTGTTCCAACTTGGAGTTGAAGACGCACAGTTGGTGGAAGGTGCCTATGTTGATCTGTTGGGCTAGAATGGGGCTTAGATGATTATAAATTTCGGTTCCATCAATATCGATCATGTCTACCGAGTTACCTCTCTACCGAAGCCGGGCGAGACTCTCGCCGCGCAATACTATGCCAAGTTTTTGGGTGGTAAAGGGGTTAACCAATCCATTGCGATAGCAAAAGCCGGTGGCGAGGTGGTACACGTGGGCGCAGTTGGCGAGGATGGCAGCTGGGCACTGGCAGAGGTCAAACGGCTTGGCGTGAATACCGAGGCGGTATCCATGTTGGATTGTGCCACGGGCCATGCGATCATTTTTGTCGATGACGATGCCGAGAATCAAATCGTTATCGAGGGTGGTGCTAATCAACAGTTGCGCAAGTACGCAATCGATCATGCTCTGTCGCAGGCGAACCCGAAAGCAGACTGGGTGCTTTTGCAGAATGAAACCAACCTCGCTGATTATATAGTGAATGAAGCCTGCAGGCGTGGGCTTCGCATTGCTTACGCAGCGGCGCCATTCGTTGCAGAAACTACATGCTCGCTTTTGCCCAATATACAATTGCTGGTGGTCAACGAAGGTGAAGCCAGATCCCTGGCGCATGCCCTGGGTGTTGAGGAAACAGCGATACCAGTGCCGGAGTTGCTGATTACTCGGGGTACTGCCGGCGCGGAGTTAGTCATTGATGGCAGAAGTTATCAGCAATCCGCCTTCCAGGTTGATGCAGTAGATACCACTGGCGCAGGCGATACCTTTACGGGCAGTTTTTTGGCGCGTTACAGCAGGGGCGATTCGGTCGAATCGGCGTTAGAATATGCGTCGGCGGCCAGCGCGTTGCAGGTTATGCGAGCAGGTGCCGCATTGGCGATCCCGGAGACACTTGAAGTGCAAAAAATTTTACAATCGAAGACAATTTCATGAATCCACAGAAAGTGATCATAGATACGGATCCTGGCATCGATGATGCAATGGCGATTATATATGCCCATTTGGACCCCAACATCGAACTGATTGGACTTACCAGCATTTTTGGTAATGTCACTATTGATACGGCAACGCGTAATGCGCTGGCACTTACCGAAATGTTGGGCTCATCTGCAACTGTAGCTGGTGGTGCGAGGCAACCGCTGGAGCAGGATCCCAAGGAAGTGGCCTGGGAGGTGCATGGTCGCGAGGGCTTCGGAGATGTGCCACCCATGTCACCCAGCAGACCACTCGACAGTCGCCCAGCTAAGCAATTCATTTGCGATATGGTCAATCAGCACCCGGGCGAAGTTGTGTTGTGTCCTGTGGGGCCGCTGACCAATATCGCATTAGCACTGCAACATGATCCATCCATAGCCGAGAAGGTTAAATCAGTGGTGATTATGGGTGGTAGCCTCGATGAAGGTGGCAATGTCACACCTAGTGCCGAAGCGAATATCTGGCAAGACCCCCATGCAGCCGATTTCGTGTTCGCAGCCCAGTGGCCGATGATTATGATTGGCCTCGATGTTACCCACCAGGTAGTGTGCACACCGGACGATTTTGCCGAGCTACCCGATTCTTCACCGAATCTTGGCGGTTTTCTAAACCAGGCCAGCCAGTTTTATTTTGATTTTCATGCACGGGTAGACGGTATCCGAGGCTGTCATATGCATGACCCGACTGCCGTGATTTCAATTGCTCAACCCAAGTGGTTTTCAACCACAGCTGTGCCCCTCAAAGTTGTTTTGGATGGCGAACAGGTGGGCATGACTTATCGTGCAACGGATACCTCGAGGCCAGCAATAAATGTGGCGATGGGCATCGACGCCGATGCAGTAAAACATCACTTCCTCAATACGATAAAAACTGGAGACTGAAAGGTCTCAATTAAATAAATAGGCCAGTAAATGTCAGACTTTAATGTGCTTGCAGTCAGCTACACTGATCCGAATGCGGATAGTCTGTTCGCACAATCCCTGTACGACACCGGTTTTGCCATCTTAAAAGACCATCCGATCACGCAGGATGAAATAACCCATATGTACGACGTCTGGATTGATTACTTCCGTCGAGCAGATCGTTTTGACGACGCGGTACAGCCTGGCGAAGCCCATGGTTATTACGCCTTTAAGTCTGAAAATGCCAAAGGCCGTGACCAAAAAGACCTGAAAGAATTTTTTCATGTTTATCAATCCAAGCCGATTCCGGCTGCAGTCGAGGCACAGACCCGTGAATTTCATAGCAAAATGCTGACTATTGGATCAGAGTTGCTGTCCTGGCTGGACAAGCAAACACCTCCAGCTATAGAGCAACAGTTCTCGGAATCACTCACTCAGATGATCAAAGGTAGTGATCTCAATCTGTTGCGCATTCTTCACTATCCTCCGCTGGATGAATCGGTCTTGCGCGGAGAAGAACGGGCCGCGGCCCACGAGGACATCAATTTACTGACCTTGTTGGTGACCGGCAGTGAGCCAGGCTTGCAGGTCAAGGATAATACCGGTCAATGGCACGACCTTCCCTGCAACCCGGGGTATATCACGGTGAACTCCGGGGATATGCTCGCCAAGGCATCCAGAAATTACTATCCTTCGACGCCGCATCGAGTGATTAATCCGACTAATAGAGAAAATTATTCTCGTTATTCTATGCCATTGTTTATGCACCCAAGGCCAGAGGTAAGGTTGGACGAATCGCAAACCGCAGGCGAATATTTGAATGAACGATTGCGGGAAATTGGTTTAGAATAGATTAACCCCAAAAAAACCGAGGAGTCGTTATGAATTTTATAAAGAAGTTAACTGTTGCATGTGCAGTCACCTTAGTGACCTCATTTGCTGCCCATTCGGCTGATTTCAAGCCTGCCGTCATTTACGACATGGGCGGCAAATTCGACAAATCTTTCAACGAAGGCGTGTATAACGGCATCAAACGCTTTGAGGACGAAGCCGGTGTCAAAGTCATGGAATTTGAAGTCACCAACGAAACCCAACGCGAACAGGCCATGCGACGCATGGTGCAACGCGGCGCTACCGTGGTGCTTGGAGTGGGATTTGCGCAAGCCGATGCCATCAATAAAGTGGCCGGCGAAAACCCTGACAAGCAGTTTGCCATCATCGATGTGAACTGGCTCGATCAACCGAACTTGCGTCAGTATGCATTCAAAGAGCACGAAGGCAGTTACCTGGTCGGTATGGCGGCGGCATTGGCCTCAAAGACCGGAAAGGTAGGTTTTATCGGTGGCATGGATATCCCATTGATTCGTGCATTTGCCTGTGGTTATGTACAGGGCGTTAAAGACGTAAACCCACAAGCTGAGGTGTTGCAGAACATGACAGGCAATACCCCGGCCGCGTGGAATGATCCGGGTAAGGGAGCAGAACTCGCCCAGAGTCAGATCGACCGTGGTGCCGACGTGATTTACCAGGCCGCTGGTGGTACTGGTATCGGTGTTATCCGCGCAGCTGCGGATGCGGGCAAGTTTTCGATTGGCGTGGATTCCAATCAGAATCATCTTGCCCCCGGTTCCGTGCTAACGTCGATGCTGAAGCGTGTTGATGTGGCAGCCTATGAAACCATGAAAGATGCCATGTCAGGTTCGTTTGATACCGGTGTTCGTCTCTTAGGCCTTGCCGAAGGTGGCGTCGGTTGGGCGCTGGATGAACACAATGCGGCACTCATCACTGACGACATGAAGTCAAAAATTGAGTCTGCGAATGCAGACATCGTCGCGGGTAAAATCGCTGTTCACGATTACCGCAGCGACAATAGCTGTCCGTTGTAAATCTCGGACAACGAGACTTGGATAATGTCTCTATTGGGGAGGATGCCAGTCATCCTCCCCATGTGGGCCGTAACGGCCCACTAGCCATTGAACTGAAAAATGTTTCCAAGACATTCGGCACCGTTCAGGCCAATAAAAATATAAATCTCAAAATAGCCCGCGGTTCGATACACGGCATTGTGGGCGAAAACGGCGCCGGCAAATCCACCTTGATGAATATCCTCTACGGCCTTAATGAGGCCGATTCAGGAGAGATTCGTATCAATGGAGAGCTGGTGCAAATTCGCTCGAGTGCACATGCCATCAAACTCGGCATTGGCATGGTGCATCAGCACTTCATGCTCGTGCCCAATTTCACTGTGCTAGAAAACGTCATGCTCGGCAGTGAAGAGGGGTGGTCCTTGCCAGAGAGTGAGCGGGCAACTCTGAAGATCCTGCAGGACCTGTCTGAAAAATATGCAATGCAGGTCGACCCCTACGCAGTCATCGAGCACTTACCGGTGGGCATTCGTCAGCGAGTGGAAATTATCAAAGCACTGAAAGGTGGTGCGGATATTCTCATTCTGGATGAACCTACCGGGGTTCTGACTCCCCAGGAAGCAGATGGTTTGTTTACCATTCTTAAGGTCTTGAAGGAGCGCGGCGTGACCGTTGTGCTGATCACGCACAAGCTGGAAGAGATCTTGAGGATAACCGATTCGGTGGCGATTATCCGTGACGGAACAGTTGTCGCCAACCGCAAAACAGTTGATACGAGCATGGGAGAGCTCGCCGAGCTCATGGTCGGACGAGAAGTTTTGTTGACTGTTGAACGGGGAGAGGCCACCCCCAGAGAGGTGCGCCTAAGTACACAAGATCTGGGTTGTGCCATGGGAGACGGCGCCATGCGCTTGAATGGAATTTCTTTCGAGCTGCACGCAGGGGAAATCCTCGGGGTTGCGGGTGTTGCGGGTAATGGTCAAACCGAACTATTAGAAATTCTCTCAGGCATGCGAGCGCCCGAGGAAGGCAGGTTTACCGTCCTTAATCATAAAGTTTCTGCTTCAGAAACCATGAGCCCTGATGCCATGCGCAAGATTGGCGTGGGGCATGTGCCTGAGGATCGCCATCATCATGGTCTGGTGCTACCGTTTATGGCACAGGAGAATAGTGTATTCGGAATTCACTATTCGAATTTATGTGGCCAGGGGTTTTTTCTGGATAAACCGTCTATCCGTGCTTATTGCGACAAGCTCATGAAGAACTTCGATGTTCGTCCGTATGATGCTGATCTACTCGTCTCGAAATTTTCGGGCGGTAACCAGCAGAAGATCGTCATGGCGCGCGAAATCGACCAACAACCACAAGTTTTGCTTGTTGGGCAGCCGACGCGTGGCGTTGATATCGGCGCCATTGAATTTATACATAGACAGTTGATTAATCTACGCGACCAGGGTTGCGCCATTTTGTTGGTATCCGTGGAGCTTAGCGAAATTCTCGGGCTCGCCGATCGCATTCTGGTGATGAACGCGGGCCGACAGGTTGGTATAGTTGATCACGATCAGGCCAATGAGCGTACGCTGGGCCTGATGATGGCTGGTATTTCCGGAGATCAAGCCGTATGAAAGCTGTCCCGCCATTACCGGCCTGGGCCGACGTTGTATTACTGCCGCTGATTAATCTATTTGCCGCGTTGTTGGTTTGCTGCCTGATTATCGCGGCCCTCGGTGAAAACCCCTTCGCAGCGATTGCAGTGATGCTGAAAGGCGCTTTTGTGTACAGTGGTAGTCTGGGATACACGCTGTATTACACGACCAATTTCATTTTTACCGGTCTAGCTGTCGCCATCGCTTTTCATGCCATGATGTTCAATATTGGAGGAGAAGGTCAGGCTTATTTGGGTGGGCTGGGCGCGGGTCTGGTGGCCCTGTGGTTGGGTGCATCAATGCCAGCCATTATCGTTTTACCATTGGCAGTAATGGCTGCTGCATTGTTCGGTGCGGCCTGGGCTTACCTACCCGGTTATCTACAAGCAAAACGTGGCAGCCATATAGTTATTACCACGATCATGTTCAATTTCATTGCGGCATCGGTGATGGTCTGGTTGCTGGTTGGTCCGTTGATTCAACCGGGACAGCAATCCCCGCAAACTGCTAAATTTGAAGTGGCCGGCCAGTTACCGAAATTCTCCGAACTGTTAAGTGCTGTTTCCATTGAGGTGGGCAGTTCGCCACTCAATCTATCCTTCGTCCTTGCCCTGTTTGCGCTGGTTTTTTTCTGGGTATTGGTTTGGAAAACTCGTTTTGGCTACGAACTGCGTGCGGTTGGTCATAACCCTGATGCCGCGAGATACGCTGGCATCAATGTCTCCCGTATCATCATCATTGCGATGGCGCTGTCCGGGGCGTTCGCAGGCTTGATGGCGACCAACGAAATATTAGGCGTACAGCATAAAATCTTGCTTAATTTCACCTCGGGTTACGGATTTACTGGTATTGCGGTGGCGCTCATGGGTCGCAATCATCCCCTAGGTATCTTCCTGGCGAGCCTGTTGTTTGGCGTGCTGTATCAGGGCGGGGCTGAGTTGGATTTTGAATTTCAATCCATCACGCGAGAGATGGTGTTGGTAATTCAGGGTATGATCATCCTGTTCTCGGGGGCGCTCGCTTATATGTTTAATCCGCCACTGGCGAAATTAATCCACCGTTTACGTAGCGGTAGTGAGAAGGGCAATGGGTGATTTCGCGTTTCAGTTACTTCTAACATTCGATGCGACCCTGCGTGTGGCCACACCGTTGATTCTCTGTGCCATGGCCGGCATGTTTTCAGAGCGCTCCGGTATTATAGATATCTCGCTAGAGGGCAAGTTGTTGATGGGCGCGTTTGTCGCCGCGGCGGTGGCTGCCATCACCGGGTCCGCGTGGCTGGGTGTTTTGTGTGCGGTGCTCGGTTGTGTTCTACTCTCGTTGATTCACGGGTTTGCCTGCATCACCCATCGTGGTAACCAGGTGGTTAGCGGGCTGGCGATCAACATCCTGGCCTCGGGGCTGACCGTCACTATCGGTATTGCGCTGTTTCATCAGGGTGGTCAAACCCCAATACTAGCCAAAGATGAACGCTTCGGCCCGATAGAATGGTGGTTGGTCGATTTGTTCGATAATGTTCCGGTTTTAGGTGCTGTGTATCGTGAGCTAATTAGCGGACACAATGTCCTGACCTATATTGCGTTACTTGCAGTGCCGTTGTGTGCTTTCGTATTTTATAAAACCCGCTTTGGCCTGCGCATAAGGGCAGTCGGCGAATTACCCCAGGCAGTGGATAGTGCTGGTGTCTCGGTAGTCTGGTTGCGTTATCGGGCGGTGATTATCGCTGGTATCTTGTGTGGCATCGCCGGCGCCTATTTATCCACTGGGCAAGGTGCCGGGTTTGTACGCGAAATGTCCGCAGGCAAAGGTTACATAGCACTGGCCGCGGTAATCTTCGGCAAATGGCGGCCCTATCCGGCATTCTTTGCCTGCCTGATGTTTGGTTTTCTGGATGCAGTCAGTGCCCGATTGCAAGGTGTTGAACTACCGTTGATTGGTGAGGCACCGACTCAATTGATGTTGGCACTGCCCTATATCATGGTCGTACTGCTGTTAGCCGGATTCATCGGAAAGGCTTCACCGCCAAGAGCCATCGGACAGCCGTATATTAAATGAACGAGTAGTAAATGAACGGGCATAATCTGCGTCGGCATCGCATTCGCTTGAAAGTATGCTGCATAGCCAGTATTGAAGAGGCCCACCTGGCGATTCAATGTGGCGCTGATGCCATCGGCCTGGTTGGCCATATGCCTTCCGGGCCGGGCATCATCACTGACGAGATCGCACGAGACATTGCCATGCAAACTCCAGAGCAGATTGCCACCTTCCTGCTCAGCTCAGAAACCGATGCCGGGAATATCGCAGACCATGTCCGTTATGTAGGTGCGACCAATATACAAATTGTTCAGCACATCGACCCACTCGAAAGTCAAAAACTGGCTGCGCTCATTCCCGATATTCAACGAGTGCAGGTGATTCACGTGGAGGGCCCGCAGGCTCTAGCGTTGATCCCCAAGTACCAACCCTATATCAATGCTTTTTTGCTCGACTCCGGAAAACCCAGCGAATCGATTCCCGAACTAGGCGGTACCGGCCGCACCCATGACTGGGAGGTCAGTCGGCAGTTTGTCAGCAAAAGCCAGTTGCCAGTTTTTCTTGCTGGTGGACTTAACCCTGCCAATATCTCCGATGCTGTTTGGGCGGTGCAGCCCCATGGCATCGATGTTTGTTCTGGCTTGCGTACGAATCACCAGCTGGATGAGAGCAAACTTCGGCCATTTGTGGCCTGCATAAGAGATCATTAGGAGTATAGGAAATATAAACGCCCTTTTTACTGGAAAAC
>JBLHGU010000112.1:0-16242 GCA_047615875.1 Parasphingorhabdus sp. | reverse complement strand
TTAGATTTCGCACCTCACAGATCAGATGTCTTGCTTGTGAAAGTTAACGGGACAGCAGTGAACTTGCATGATTAAGTCTGTCAGCGATAACTCGGGCATTTGGTCTGAATACTTTTTCAGGGCCGACTAAGTATCATATCCCCAGAACAACCGCAGATGGATGATCTTTTTGGAGTTAAAATAACATGACGGTGGCCAACCCGAGAAATGCAAAAAAGCCTATGGCATCGGTCGCTGTGGTAAGTACAACTCCACCCGCTAGGGCTGGATCGATTCCCATCCGTTTTAATATCAATGGGATAAATGTTCCGACTAAGGCACCGGTAAAAATAACTATCAACATGGCTGCGCCAAAAACCACGCCAAGCATTAGATCATTAAACCAATAATACGCAATGGTGGCGACCACGCCGGCCCAAAAAATACCATTGAATCCGCCGATAGTGAGTTCGTGCACAGCCAGTTTCCATATGTTACGCCGGCCAATTTGATCCAGAGCAACCCCTCGTGTAACCAGTGTCAAAGTCTGGTTTCCTGCCACACCACCCATACTGGCAACCACCGGCATCAGCACAGCCAACGCTACCATTTTCTCAATAGACCCTTCAAATAAACCAATCACCCATGCCGCCAGGAAGGCGGTTAGTAAATTTATACCAAGCCATAGGGCTCGGCGCACCGAACTATTGATCACCGGCGCAAACATATCCTCATGCTGATCTAAACCGGCACGTCCCAATATTTCGCGATCAGCCTGGTCACGCATCACATTGATAACATCATCAACGGTAATACGTCCCATGAGATGGCCTTCATCATCAATAACGGGGGATGACAGCAGATCCTGATCTTCAAAGATTCGAGCAACCTCGTTAGCTGAGGTCAAGGGGGTAATACCTACAACGTTACGAGTCATGACATCACTCACCGTTGTAGATATGTCATATGAGACCAGATCGCTTAGTGGAAGTGTTCCCATTAAATGGTTATGTCGATCGATAATCATTAGACTATCAAGATGCTCAGGTAGCGAGCCTTCGCGCTGACGAAGGTGGCGTAAATAACGTAATATAGCTTTAATAGATACATCGCCACGCACAGCTGTGGCGTCTACATCCATCAACCCACCCGCAACATCATCAGGATAGAGTCTTACCTGCTCATAGCGTTCACGCAGGTGGACATCCATTGCCTTCACCATTGCATCCACTACGGACATCGGCAGATCATCATCCAGATCAGCGATTTCATCCATTTGCATCACAGACAAACAGGCTATTAGCTCTTGTTCATCGGTTTGCTTAATTAAACTCCTACGTAGTTCACCCTGAAGTTCCAGCAGCACTTCACCTTTTTTTACACGAGGCAGCTTTAACCACAAAGGACTTCTCAAATCCCCGGGAAGCGATTCAATAATACGAGAAATTCCTGCCGGAGACATGAACTCAAGTAAATTTGATGCTCCGCTCTCAGGGCTTTTCTCAAGTGCATCAGTGATTAGATCGACCTGTTCTTGCAAACCTGTGCTCATAAAGCTTTTCTCTTAAAGGGGAACATTGAAGGAGTAAATCAAAGGGAACAGAGTAATCGATTTCAAGCCGTCAGTTTCCTGTTATAAATCGCCAAAGGATGATCCTGCATATTTATTCTTATAAATCCAATTGTTACAATCGATTCTATAATTTGTAAAAAATTGGTGATTGATTAATACAATGAAAGGGGTTATCGATTTTAATATTTTCTGAGCTTTCTAGTCCTATTATCAAAAAATTTCATTGTTTTTAGGGCGATATAGTCAGCTATTGAAAATAGTAAATGTACTTTATGAAATTAAGCAAGAGAGATATCGAATATGAAGGCAATGATTATCAAAGCATTCGGTGAAAGCGAAGTTTTTGAGTGCGCCGAAATTGAAAAACCTGAAATTACTGTGGGCCACATACTGGTTAGAGTGGCCGCCACGAGTGTCAACACAGTAGATACGAAGATTCGCCAGATGGGAGAGGAATGAGATATTGAAGCCTGTTTACGTGCCCAAAAAAATAAACTTTACCACATGGGAATACGGGGCGGAATATCACGCAACACTCTGGCCAATGCTAACAAGGTTCGCGACTGGCGGATCTATGCCGATTTCGCGCAATCACTCATTCAAATTGCAAGACCACTGTATGTGGGCGAAGAAATAGGACCCGAACTCAAAAACACGGTCTACGTTTTAAATGCTACCACCATCGATCTTTGCCTGTCGGTTTTCCCCTGGGCGCATTTCCGCACTGCCAAAGCCGCGATAAAATTACACACATTGTTGGATATACGTGGCTCAATTCCAACGTTTATTCATATATCCGATGGCAAAATGCACGACGTCAATGTACTCGACCTACTATTACCTGAAGCCGGGGCGTTTTATGTCATGGATAGAGCCTATGTCGATTTCGCACGCCTCGACAACCTACACCAGGGATCGGCGTTCTTTGTTACCCGCGCCAAATCCAATTTTCAATGTCGTCGACTGTATTCACATACTGTCAATAAAGCCCTTAGTTTAAAATACGATCAAACCGTTCGACCGACGGGTTTCTATGTTGCAAAAGACTACCCGGAAAAGCTACGTCGAATAAAATATTAAGATACCAATACCGAAAACACCCTGGTGTTTTTGACTAACAACTTTTCGTTACCTGCAATAGTTATTGCCGACCTGTATCGCAGTCGGTGGCAAGTGGAGTTATTCTTTAAGTGGATCAAACAAAATTTACGCATCAAGTCATTCTATGGAACTTCAGAAAATGCGGTTAAAACACAAACATGGAACGCCGTGTGCGTTTATGTTCAAGTTGCAATCATGAAAAAACGCCTGAAACTGCAAACCAGTCTCTACATGATATTACAGATCCTAAGTGTGTCGATATTTGAAAATATAACGCTAAATCAGCTGCTTCAGGATAATATCAATGCCTTCGAAAAAGGCGATTTGTCCAAACAGTTGAATTTATTCGATTAAACGTTGGGACACTAGTGATCAGTTATATCTGCTTAAAGGCCAAGGGCATGCAGTGGGCAAACGGGTGATTCAAAACATAATTAAGCAGTTTTTAAACATGGATGCGCTATGAATGAAGATCACGCTTTGGGGGCAATGCTAGGGTTAGCCATTGGCGATGCCATGGGTGCGCCTGTTGAATTTAGGCCTCGTGGAAAGTTTACCCCCGTTACGGGTTTTCGTGACGGTGGGCCCTTTAAACTTAAGGCGGGCCAATGGACAGACGATACATCAATGGCACTGTGTTTAGCGACCAGCTTAATGGCGTGCGAGGGTATGAACCCTAAAGACCAAATGGATCGCTATTTGCGCTGGGTGAATGAGGGTTACATGAGTTGTGTGGGTAGGGCGGTGGGCATTTGTGGTGCTTTTATCACACGCAAAGCTTTGAAGACGGGCTTTTAGCAGCCGTTAACATGGGTGCCGATGCAGATACAATTTGGGCCATATACGGTCAATTAGCAGGGGCATATTATGGTATTGCCGGTATCCCTGCACAGCCTTGGCAAACTTCTCCTGAAATGCAGGACGCCGGATGTTGTCCAATTTTACCTTGCCGGCAAAAGTGAGCCAGCGTTCCTTGTACTCCAGTACTGTAACCCGCAGCCGCCTGACCTTGGCCATCACATGCGCCCGCGGGCGTATTCCTTGCGCACGGCATTGGTCCGCAGGTTGCCCAGGCCGGATAGGTAATATTTAGGAATCTCCTTCGGAAATTGCTTTTCAAGTCTTTTCGCTGTCTGGATCTCGTAATCACTATCCCAGGTTGTGTGCGGGTAACCATCTTTATGGGAGTAATCGTGTGGAACTATCGCATCAACCAACACGGGTCAGAGAGCGAGGCATGAGACGGTTCAAATCTCTAAAGCAAGCTCAACGATTCCTGGGCGTTCATGCTGCAGTCTACAATCTGTTCAATTTAGGAAGGCATCTGGTTAGTGTCGAACATTATCGAGACCTCAGGATCTGTACGTTCAATGATTGGCGTCTAGTCGTTGCATGATACATTGAGGATGGATTCTTCAAATCACAAGGGATTAACTTGGCGATACCCCAGAGCGCCGCTGTCTACATCGACGTAAGGTAAGTGGCATTATCGCCTACGACACCGTCGGTGAAGTACTAGAAAAAATAAATCGTTGAGCAATTAGCAAGCTAAAGATGCTTCCTTTCTGGATTTTGTGATTAGTGGGAAACCGTCGTGACCTCAACAATGTCCCCAACAATACGATAGACCACCGTACAGGGTAGGTTAGATATGGTGAGTTCGCGGGTATCCGGCATATAACTGGATTTGCCTATCTGGGGCATCTCCAGAATGCGATCAAACGTCGCCTCAATACGGGAGATTACTAGCCGGGCATTTTGTGGCTGGCGCTGATGCTCAGCGATGTAGGTGTACAGGTTTTGGAGATCGGCTAGTGCTCTCGGCGTTAGCCTTAGCTTCATATCGCACGATGCTTAGCGAAAAATGCCGCGACCTCACTCTCGGGTACAAACTCACCGCGTTCTGCCTGTGCGTAGCCTTCTTCCATGGCGGCAATCTGTGCAGGAGTGTAGACATGGGATTCTGTAGCGGCTGCTAATACCGCTTCTGCAATCTCGTCCTGCCGCTTGGGAGGGAGTGTCCGTATCCTGGCTATGGCTTGTTCAAGTAGTTGTGTCATACAATATTTATAACATGTTCTTTCAGTTTTGGCATCTGTAAAATACCTGTAAAATACCTGTAAAATACCTGTAGGCACGAGGCATCCGAGCTATTTGGTAGTTGAAATTTGTGCCGTCAGCACACAGTAGTTGCCTTTAACTCCATAAGTAGAATAGGAAATAATCGACTCCGGAGATTCGTGATACTAATTGTCGTAGAAGATCATTGTGTGTTTAGTGAGGAAAGTCCATGTGCCAGATTTGTGCCAAAACAATTGGTATTTACCGTTATTTACTGCTGTTATCTGGCACAATCGGAGCTGACAAGCGTTGTAAGTTATTGATTATTAATAGACTATAAAATAGTCGCTGAAACTGAAAATCCCCGTGTCGGCAGTTCGATTCTGTCCCTGGCCACCATCCTATATGTGACACTATAGGCCTGTTTATCTCCGTATTTACCATCGGGAATTGCGGGAAATACGTGTCAGCGACAAGTGGATTTTCCCCCCGTGTCGGCACATTTTTGTGTCCTCTCTGATACATATGTTTGCAGGATTCCCTCCAGTCACGAAAATTCGCTCCAGATAAATTTTGCTGTTCTATCCACAGTTCATGGAAATGCGAAATGTTGTTTAACTGAGTTGTACTAAAAAGCTTACCCGGTGTCTTTTTTCTTGCCATGGATGGTTATCCGGTAAATTGAAATTGAACGGCTTCCCTCAACAGTGGCAGCGCCCTCACCCGATACTGGTGACATAGGAGTTCTTCGCTAATCGGTTCCACCTCGGCCAGTCCCAGAAAGCTTGCAAAGTGCAGCACGGTGCGCCAGGTATAGCAATGTCGTATCTGCTCCTCCGGCGAAAACACCGGTTCTGGCGGCACTTCGTTCAGCACTGCTGGGAAGGCATGCAGAAAGCTGTCCTCGTAATACTCGTTGGGCCGCCATGTGGCGCCTTGCTGTGTGAGGACGTAGAGGGTGAACAGAAAGGACTGCTGGATGAATCGAAGATCGGGGTAGTGATCCCAATAGCCCCAGTTGAACTGTTGGACATAGGTCCCCAGTAGCCGCGGGTAGACGCTTGCCAGCCCGTCTTTAGCCAACAATTTCCGGCACTCCCGACTGAGAATGAATCGGCCCTTGTATTTTCGGATCAGCCCCGCCAGTTCCGCCACCAGGCGAGTAACGTGCAGGTCGAGGAAATCATCCTCCCGATTAATACTGCCAAACCGCGTATTTCGCTGATACTTTTGATCGCCCCAGTAGAGCAGGCCGGCTTCACGGCAAAAGTTCCTCGGCAGATTGCCCTTGGCGGTAGGCTTCAAACCCTGTTTGCCGATGGCCTCGGTCAGCAACTCGAAAAGCGTCAGGATCGGTGCTTTCGGAACGCTGTCGAGTACCTCGGGGAAGTGGACCAGTTGCGGTGATGTAAACGGAAAGTTCAGCAGGCAATGCATCTGCTCGGGCGATAAACCGTGAAACCCCCCCTGGGCGCTCCGGTTCTGCTGTTGCATATGCTGTTCGGCAAAGGCCTGGAGTTCTTCCAATGAATTGAACTGCCGCGCCTCCAGTGCTTGGTGCAAAGAACTGAATGATCCCGCAGCAGCTTGGCTAGAGGTGATCTGCAGACAGCATTTCTTGTATTTTTTGCCGCTGCCACAGGGGCAGGGATCGTTACGTCCGACAGTAGATTTGTTCATCAGATCTCCGAGATAACTTGCCGTTGTGAGAAAGCCCTCTTCATTGATTCCAGCTCTGTTTTCGACGTTTGGTGCGCTCAGCAAAGGCAGATTCGGCCTGAGATTTTTCACCCTGGATCAGTTTCTCGAAGCCGGGCATGAAGGCGCTTTTACGGCGATGTTTTTGCAGAATCTCTTCGACGAGCGCTTCCCAGGCCTGACCCTCTCCGGCCTTTCTGTAACACTGCCTGGCTTGCGCGAAGTGTGAGAGGGCGGCGTCGTAATATTTGCTCTTTCCCGAGCCGAGTATGCGCATCCCAAGCGCACGGTAGACCCTCGCTGCCACGTCGGGGTGGGGTCGCGCCAGCTTCTTCCCCACGGGTTCCATCGTATAGTGGCTGAGGGACTCGAGCTCCTGGTGGTTCGAACGCCGAAGTCGTTCCGTCAGTCGGTCTATCTCCTTGGTTGCGAGCCACAGCCCGATGACAAAATCCAGATCTCCCTGATTCGAGGTGCGCATTGCCTTATCATGCCATATCGCTCGTTCCGGTTTCGGAACGTATTTCATAAACTGATCGTAGGACAGTTCGCAGGGAAAATTCACGAATTCCTTCCACGCCGATTCCAGCGCCTTATCCGGTTGGCCAAGCTTCACCAGGAGTTTACGTTTCATCTCATCCAGCTTGTAACTTGATCCCTCGCTTCTTGGGTGTTGTTTTTCGAGATCGAGTCCTCGTTCAATCCATTCAAGCGCCTGTTCAGGTTTGCGACGAGATTGCAGCATTCTGGCTATGATCTCGCAGTCAATTGGTAGTAGTTCGGTTTCCTCGCGCAATGCGACGTATGCAGCCAGGTTACGTTGTGCGGCATAAATGGTTTCTAGAACACCACTCCTCCAGTAGCGTTGACGATAACTGGCATCCCGTTGCCACTGCCCGTCCGCATTTGAAGCCTTTGAAGGTCGTTTGGCGGCATCGAAACGTTTCCGCACCTGAGAGGCGAACTGCAATAGCCCATCCCTGTTCAGAACCTTTACCGCTTCCTGTTCGAGCTGGTAGCAGAAACCGTAATCATCTTTGTCCATCCAGCGCAGCGGTTGCCCAACAGTTTCTTCGCTATCAGCATGCGCAGCTTGTCTGGCTTCTATCCACCCACAGAAGAGTGTTTCGGCAAACATCCCCAGATGTTCCGTGATGAATGACCAAGCTGCACTATAGTCAATGTAGTCCCCTAGCCTGAGGGCATGCTCCATGGCTTGGTCAAGCGTGTCGTAGCGATGCCTTCTTTTTGTTAGCGTCATTGTCCGAACTCCACCTTGAATACCACATACTTTAAGGAAAGAACTGACTTGATGAGCCCAGACTGTAAAGCAAATGGCACATTGCATCTGAATTTAGAATTATCGTGCCGAGTGCGTATTCTAGCGAAACTGAACACCGATTCGGGCCCCACGGAAATCAGAATCCCAAAAATAGTAAATTATGGGATGTTTCAATTTGCACCATTTCGGATGAATATGCTCTCCCCGTCTGTCAGCAATTTTATTTGTCCACGTTTTTTCGTTTTCTCATAGTGCTTTTTATCAGCAGTCAGGAAGACACCGTTCAGGTTTATGGCGAGTGCATGGTAGATGCTGTCGTAGATCGTTGGGAAACCGCTTTTGTCATGGCCTTCATTCGCAATCTCCTCTGCCAGGAGCCATGTTTCTCGATCAGGTGACGATGTGGTGAGAATGGCTTTGGTGTGGGTTTCAAACAGATCTAGTGTCTTGCCAAGTGGTGCTCGGTAGTATCGGGTTACCTCAGCGATTTCGTACTTGAACAACTCAGGAACAATCAGCCTCGCGTTTACCGTGACACAGGTTTTGAAAAATATTTTTTGCCTCTTCGGAATCCTTTTCTTGATGCAGAAGTTTGGCGAATACGTTTGCGTCCGGAACAATGACGTTGCCTGGCATCCTATTGATGGTTGGCGACTGGATTTTCTGACTGCGCTTGTCTGATTTTCCGAATAGTCTCCACTACCGATTCATCCGACGGTTCCCACATATCTATCTCATCGAGAGCCCGAATCAGCTTCTCGCGGTTCATTCTCTGCAATGCCTCGGAGAGTGTTTTAGTGATAAATATTGAGCGCTCCTGATTGGGAATAGTGGCATCGAGCCTGGCACTGACCTAGTCTGGGATCGAGAATGTTCGTTTGATTATGGCCATGGATACGCCGTTCGGCTGTTAGCTTATGTAAGATTATATACATAAGAATAATTTCGTCAAAAGTAAATATCTGTTTCCAAATAACTTTGATATGCAGTGTAGGTGGCGTAATACTAACCATCCAGCGACGAGTGTATAAAAAACGCTATAGTGTGCCCAGGAAAAGTCACCAAGATTTGCGTGTAATAGGTGAAGATCGCAATAACAAGCGCCTTCGATTTTCCATCTAGTGAATTAAAATTGGATGCCGATTCAAATTTCATCAACGATTATTGGTGTGTGCCAGGTTTGTGCCAGAATAGCTGGCTTTTACGGTCATATACTGCTGTTTACTGGCACAATCGGAGCTGGCAAGCGTTGTAAGCGATTGATTATTAATAGACTATAAAATAGTCGCTGAAACTGAAAATCCCCGTGTCGGCAGTTCGATTCTGTCCCTGGCCAACATAAATCAATAACTTACGAAAATCCCTAAAAAACGGTGGTCACAAACATCTTTGATTGAAGTACTAAATAGCGCTATTTTTTGACTTGAATTCGCTCTACGATTACACTGTAATACAATCAAATTCAGTGTAGTTAAAGAGGTTTTCCGCACTATGCCCAATGTCCCGTTTTCTCTCCGAATGGATGAGGATATTAAATCTAGATTGGAAGCCGAAGCTAAGCAGCGGGATCGTTCCGCATCCTGGATTGCCACCAAAGCCATTGAGTCTTATTTATATGCATGCGAAGAGAAGCGCCACGCCATCGCGAAAGCGCTCGCTGAGGCAGACAAAGGAGTATTCATATCCAGTGAGGCGATGAATTCCTGGGTGGATACATGGGGCACTGATAAGGAAAATAATCTCCCGGAACCCGAAATTTCGATCGACGGTGATCAGTAGGTAAGCGATTCGTGAAGATCGTTTATCTGGCTAGTGCGCGAGACGATCTTGTATGGATGCGCCGCTATTATGTCGAGGTTTTTACAGAGGGTGCGTCCAAGGCCAAGAAACAATTTCGTGCCACCGAAAATATTCTTAAGTCTAATCCAGAGATTGGTCATCCCACAGCGTGGGACAGAGTCAGAGAGTTCTCGATACCGAATATTCCATTTTCAGTCATATATCGGATTAAGGAGGGGCGAGTCGAAGTGCTTCGCATATGGGATGAGCGCCGTAGTAGAAATCAAGATATCGTCTGAATATGACGGATATTGTACGGCTACCGTAAGTTAGGCGATTAGTATGTCGGCTCACGGACAGCTCGAGAAAAGACTTGCGCACCTCGAAGCCGAATGTGCAAAGTTACGGGATGAAAATACCCAACTAAAGAAACATCTCGGTCTTTCTGAAGAAAAAGGCCGGCTTCCGACCTCCTTCGATACGGCCGCGTCTCTGGATAAAACATCATCTGTTGGAAGAAAGATCGAGGTTTTTCAGAAACTGTTTCGAGGCCGGGATGACGTCTATCCATTGAGATGGGAGGGCGGAGGTGGAAAGTCTGGTTATTCTCCTGCCTGCGCCAACGAGTGGGATAGACTGCTTTGCGGCAAGCCACGAGTGAAGTGTGCCAATTGTGAAAACAGACAATTCATACCTGTTTCAGCTGAGGTCATACATAGCCATTTGTCGGGTAAGTACACAATTGGAGTTTATCCAATTCTGAAAGATGAGACATGTTGGTTCCTGGCCGTTGATTTTGACAAGTTGGGCTGGGAGCAAGATGCACTTGCTTTTCTCGACAACTGTGACACTTTGGGCATACCGGCCTATCTGGAGCGTTCCCGCTCAGGATTCGGTGGACATGTTTGGATATTTTTCGATGCTCCAATATCTGCCAAGCGCGCAAGAAGCCTCGGTGCGGCAGTATTAACATCTACGATGGAACAACGTCCGGAAATCGGTTTTGATTCCTATGATCGCGTATTCCCAAGTCAGGACACTTTGCCTAAGGGTGGATTTGGAAATCTGATCGCACTGCCCCTCCAAAAAATACCCCGCAAAAAAGGAAACAGCGTTTTTATTGATCGCGAATTAAAGGTTATTCCAGATCAGTGGTGTTATTTATCTCAGATAGAACGCATTGCGGCGCAAAAGGTCGAAGAGATCATAAAGACGGCAGAGGATGCCGGTGATTTGGTCGGCGTGCAAAGGGCGCTCGCATTGGATGACGCACCGGACGATCCCTGGACATTGCCTCCATCGGGAAAGTCTTCAGAGCCGCCAATTCCTGGCGAACTACCAAGCGAGCTTAGGATTGTAATTTCGAATCAGATCTTCCTCGAAAAGGAGGTTTTACCGCCGGTATTAACTAATCGCTTGATTCGAATCGCAGCTTTCCAGAACCCGGAGTTCTATCGGGCTCAGGCAATGCGGCTCAGCACCTTCGGAAAGCCGAGAGTCATCGCCTGCGCCGAGGACTATCCGAGACATATCGGCTTGCCCAGAGGTTGTTTGACTAACGTATTGTCGTTGATGAATGAAAACGAAATCTCTGTAAAGGTTATTGATGAGCGATTTGTCGGGAATGCGATCCAGGCAGATTTTCATGGTAGCTTACGTGATGAACAGAAGGGTGCTGCTCGAGCAATGCTTGATGAGGATACGGGAATTCTATCGGCTGCCACCGCATTCGGAAAAACGGTAGTTGCGTCTTGGATTATCGCCCAACGTAAGGTCAACACGCTGGTACTTGTCCATCGCCGGAATCTTATGGAGCAATGGTGTGAGCGGCTAGCAAGTTTTTTGGATTTACCTAAGTCTGCAATAGGGCAGGTTGGCGGTGGGCGCCGAAAGATCACCGGGGAAATAGACGTTGCTGTGCTGCAAAGTCTTAATCGTAAAGGGGAAGTCGACGATTTGGTGGCTAGCTACGGCCAGGTTATCGTCGATGAGGCCCACCATATATCCGCATTCAGTTTTGAGCAGATACTGAAGCAGGTCAAAGCACGATATGTTCTGGGGCTCACGGCAACGCCTGTGCGAAAGGATGGTCATCATCCGATCATTCTTATGCAGTGTGGTCCTATTCGATACCGAGTGAGGAACTCTGTGCGTAACAACGCACGCGCTACCGTGCATCGTGTTATTCCTCGAGTTACGGAGTTTTCCGTTTCAGAAAGTGATTCTGAGAGAGGTATTCAGGCAATCTACGCAGCTCTGGCAGGAAACGAAAACCGGAACGAGCTGATTTTTGATGACGTTTTACGAAATCTTGAAGAGGGGCGCTCACCGATATTGCTCACGGAGCGCACAGACCATTTGGAATGGTTTGAAAATCATCTTCGGCGTTTCGCAAAAAACCTCGTCGTAATGCGTGGTGGGCAGGGTAGAAAGACTCAAACCAAGGTTTCCGAACAACTTGCCTCAATTCCACCGGATGAGGAGCGATTAATTATTGCGACTGGCCGATATGTTGGCGAAGGTTTCGATAATCCTCGCCTTGATACATTATTCCTAACACTTCCGATTTCATGGCGGGGGACGTTGCAGCAATACGTGGGTCGTCTACATCGCCAATATGAAGGTAAAAACGAATTGCGGGTATATGACTACGTGGATCAGGATGTACCGGTCTTGCGTAGAATGTACGATCGGCGAAGAAAAGGCTATCGGGCAATGGGTTATGAAATAGCCGTTGCTCAATAGGAAGGATTTTTGAGAGGCACATAAACAACTCTTTGGTTTCCTAGAGCCAGTTTATTTGGAATTCCTACCCGGTGTTTTTGGAATCAGCCAGCAACTCATCTAAATTCTTTTCATATTCCCCCTGAGCCATTCGCATTTCATCAAAGTAGGAATATCGGTTATAGACCTGTGCAATACCCGATACTGTCCCAGAAGCATGATTAAGCAATCGGAATCGTATGCTGCAGCTTGTTTTTGGTGATGCCGGCAGGGAAGGTGAGAGCATCGTCTTGAATCCAACCTGGTTCGATCGCTGCAATCTCTGAACGTCGTTGGCCCGTGATTAAGCAAAGTTTGATGATCGTAGAGTAGTGTGGATCGTCGTATTCCCAGATAGCCTGTATTTCTTCCGATGATAGTACGCGTTCTCTAGACGGGATCGGAATAGTTTTTTCGCCCGCAATCGGATTTCGATCAAGAATCTCCTGACGGACGCACCAGTTGAATAACACTTTGAGAGAGCGAAGCGCATGAACATGAGAGGCCGGTCGATCCCGGTAGCCTTGAAGATGTAAAAGCACATCTGCGCGACTGATTCCAGAAACTTTCTTTTGCCAGGGGAAAGCGTTGAGATAGTTTTTGTATTGCCGAATGGTCTCAGGCCTATTCCGGCTTTCGCAGTCTTGCAGAAAGTTTTCTACAGCATCGCTGTATCGGGTATGGCTCCGAAATATCTTGGGGCCTGCAAGTGCCGGCCAAAGGTATGTTTCAAATCATGCACTCGAACCTGCTGTAATCCAACACCTGACCGGGCCCGTAACCACGCGCTGTTAAGCATTCGTGCAATCGGTTTATCACGATAAGTAAATACCCAACCAGCAGAATTCCCCCGTCGGTTATTGACAACCGAATCGGCAATTCTGTTGAGTACCACCAAACGTTCCTCACCGTTCTTAACGAAGTTCTCCGGCACCCGCACCTCCCAGTCCCAGCGAAGGTTGTAGATCTCTCCGTCGCGACAACAGGTGTTCGAGGCAAACAGCACTACCTCTGTCGGGCCGTAGATTAAGATGGCGAAATGGTCGATGTGTTTCTTCAAGTCAGCCGGGATGGGCCTGCGGCAAAGCGCTTCTTCAAGCGGCTACTCATGTCACATGGCAGTGAGCAGAGGAAGATTGTGACCGACAAATTGCGTAGCTACAATGTTGCTCATCGAGAACTGATTCCTGAAGCAATTCACGACACATCACAGTATGCCAACAATCGGGAAGAATTATCGCACCAACCCACTCGGGTACGAGAACGAGGGGTGCGACG
Organism: Parasphingorhabdus sp.; assembly: GCA_047615875.1. Lineage (GTDB taxonomy): Bacteria > Pseudomonadota > Gammaproteobacteria > Arenicellales > CAJQKF01 > JBLHGU01. Next base: position 2,728 of record JBLHGU010000112.1, on the reverse strand, counting down.
GTTTAAATATCCAAGACATGCTCAACGATTCTTGGGAGTTCATGCTGCTGTCTACAATCTGTTCAATCTAGGTCGACACCTATGTTTACGCTGAGCACTATCGAAATCTCAGGATCAGTGCGTTCTCAGAATGGAACAAAGTAATTGGTTGAAAATCAAGGTCGGACTAACATTGTCCTAAAAAGTTAATTTGCTAGTACCGCATAGGGGGCTGTTTTATACAGCGGCGCTACGGTAAAATTACGTGCGTACAAACTTTAGTAGAGATTCGTAATCATGTTTGTCAGCATCGCGAAGTGCCGCAATATAGGCTATGCGAGTCTCGTTGGTATCAACCAAGTTTTCACGGCCCCAGGTAAAGCGTGGCTCGTCCATGGAAACTAGTAACAGATCTGCAGCTGTACGGGCGTGACGGCCATTCCCGTTGGGAAAGAGGTGAATCCACACCAGTCGGTGATGAAACCTTGCAGCGATTTCATCAGGCGGGTAAGTATTGTTTTCCACCCAAAACCGGACATCATTTAGAAGTTGCCGCAGTTCGATGGGGATGATGTAGGCGTCGATACCGATGTTCTTGCCAGTCCGACGAAAACTTCCCGCCCATTTCCAAACATGACCGAACATCTTGTTGTGTAATTGGACTAAAAACGTCTCTAAGAGTATGTTACGCCTTCGAGCGAAAGCCCAGTCTTCAGCTTCAAGGATATTTGCTTGTTCTGCTTCGTTAAGTTCAGAACGCAGCGTAATGTAGGATGGGATTAATCCTTCCTGTTCTTCCGGCGATAACGGCGTAGAAGCGTCATCGGTTTTGAGGAGAGGATCGTCGCTCATGATTTCTCCCAAAGTTCGGAGCCGCTTTTTTCGATAAGTTTTTCAATCAGGCGTTTGAGTTGTTCATCTTCGTCTTCCATATTCACACCTTGCGCTTCCAACTTCATGCTGTGGCCGGTTGTTTCGAGCTTGCGCGTGGCAAGTTTGCAAGCGCGTTTTCTTAGGAGATCTTCAAGCGGCTCGCGAGGAACTAGAGCATAGACCAAGTGGCACTCAAGCGCGCGGGCAGCCTTTTCCAAGGTTTCGAGGGTGAGAGTACGGTTTTCTTCGGCCTTTTCTATCGCAAATGCGCGTGGTTGACTTACACCCATTCGTGTACCAAGTTGGGCAGTGGTCATCCCCAGAGCCTCACGAATAGCGCGTATCCAACCACGGGGAGGACGCGCAATCGCCTTTTCATCTCGCAGAATACGAAGGCGCCTATCGATCTGGCGGCGGGCTACGACTCGGTCTTGTGATTTCATTTAATATCTTATGTGCTATTTTATAGGTATAAATAAATAACATATAAAATATTAAATGGCAAATATATAATAACTTATAAGGTATTATATATATTCTTTATTGGGTGGAGAAATGTCGAATATCCCCAAGAGTATTTGGGTAAATAATTCGTAGAATAATCTGGCTGTAGTGAAATATTCAAAGTGTGTTAAATCGTTGTTTACGATATGGCGTGTGGGGATATTGTGTGGATCAGTAGTGCACGGTTGTGCATTTTTGTGCCGAAAAGGCAACGGACGCCTCGGTAAGCTTTTGATAAATATAAATAAAAAATTCCATTAGCGTTCTGAAAATCCCCGTGTCGGCAGTTCGATTCTGCCCCTGGCCACCATTAAATCAATGACTTACGTGACTTTTCTATTAAGGGCCATATATCGGTTCACTAATAGTTCACTTTTGAAACACATTTTTTTCCGTATTGGCTTGGACTTGGTGTTTAGTGACTAGGCAGTGATCCTGTTAGTAGTCCCGATACCTGAACTCCTTTGCCTCAGCAAAAACGAACCTGATTCCAACATCCTTGCTGTTACATTGCTTGCAGACCAGTTTGGCTCGATTTGGCTCGATTTGGCTCACATGTAGTTCCCACCTGTATTTTTGGGCCAAGGCCATCCACGACATCTGGGTGGAGCGTCCACAGCCGTGACAGTTGCAGTGAAGATCGTGCTTATCGAAGAAGTTGCGTAGGGTGGTGAGGGCAATCACTGGTAACACTCAATCGGCACCGTAAACTCCTGCGCCATCGGGACAGCCAGTACCAGCCATAACTGACGCTGGTGTTGTCCTCCATCGGTGGCCTTCAGTGCACTCAAACAGGGCCTTATCGTTAACCGTAGTGTATTCACCCAACAGACTAATGCCACGGTCGTGGAGACGGTCGTTGACTAACTCTGGTGTGACATGCCTACAAAAAGGGCACCCCGTGCGATCTATTACAGAGCCAGCGATCGCTGTCCACTCGTGACCATGTGTGCAGCGGAAAGTTGTTCGAGCACGTCGATTCTTATAGGGCGTAACCATTCTTCGATACCACGCTCTCGAAGAATGGTTTCTACATATTCTGGCTTTAATTTTGCTGGCATGGTTAGAGAGTCTATTCCGAGATCAACGTGCCGAAAAACATATCACAGAGCTAACTGTTACCACCAATACTCTAACTCAGGTTGCCGCTGCCGCCGAAAAACTTGGACTTAGTTACCATCTTGCCGTCTTTCACGGCGGCACCCCATATCTACCGTTGATTCACCACACACCGCCGCGTGTTAATTTTTTTGAGTGCGCCTTCTAGCCAACTTCACATACTTGCTCCCAACAACGCACATACGGGCAGCCAATTACCAGGATCTACTCAGGTGTCATAGAGGGTCCGGCACTCAGCTGCGCATCCACGGAC
>JBLHGU010000111.1:0-16351 GCA_047615875.1 Parasphingorhabdus sp. | reverse complement strand
ATCCAGGCTGAATGTAATAATGGCAAGGTACAGAGGGTTAAAGTGCATAATCTGCCATCTTTTGCTGCTCAGACTGATACGCATATCGAGGTGACCGGCATCGGTACACTGAGAGTCGATACAGCTTTCGGTGGCGATAGCTTTGTTATGGTGGATGCACGGGATCTTGGTTTTGAGCTATTGCCATCCGAGGCAAGGGATATCGCCGAGATCAGTATTCCGATCACCCGCGCGGCCAATGAACAACTAGGCTTTCGTCATCCAACCAATCCTGACTGGAAGCATATTTCTTTCTGTCAGTTAGTTGGCGACTTACAGCCACAAGCTGACAGTCAATTTAGCATGCGTAATGCGGTGGTTATAGAGCCAGGTAAACTCGATCGTTCACCTTGTGGCACGGGTGTTTCAGCCCGTATGGCACTATTACATCACAAAGGCATAATGCAGCAGGGTGACCGATTGCGCATGTTCTCGCCGATCGATTCAGTCTTCGATGGCTGTATTGAGAAATGCGTAAAGATTGGTGACATTCAGGGGATTATCCCCAGCATTGCCGGTCGCGGTTTTATTACCGGAACTCATCAGCATACACTGGATCCCTGCGACCCCTGGCCAGAAGGCTATCGGCTCTCAGATACCTGGCCAAGGCTTTAGGTAAATAGCAGATTAGTCGCCGTCTAAACAGGATCGCACTAATTGGGCCATGTCGTCTAACGTGTAGGGCTTTTTAAGCAGTGGAATAGACTGCGTGTTAGCCGTTTTCAGGTTTTGGTGTTTCTGGGTATAACCCGAAGTCATTAGCACTTTTAATTCCGGTTTACATTGGCGTGCCCGGGTTGCTAGTTCAAAACCATCAAATTGCCCTGGCATTACAACATCGCTAAATAGCAGTACAATTTATGGGTTATCTTGAATTATCTGTAAGGCATCGGGTCCATTAATCGCAGTAAGAGTTTTATAGCCTAGTGAATCCAATGCTGTTGATACCAGTTCGAGCAACTCCTCTTCGTCATCTACGATCATCGATATTAGTCAGAACACCGGTGAAGTAAATAGCTCTTCCCGTATCATCGTAAAAAGTATTTCCCCGACCATTAACCCAGTGATGATTTTTGTCACAATGTAACAAGCGGTAATCTGCATTAAAGGGCTGGCCAGTTTTTATTGAGTACTGTACGGCATTTATAGTTGCAATGGTGTCGTCGGGATGCAGAAATTCTGTGGAATTAAAATCAAGATCGTCATCTGCCCGATAGCCCAGTACCAATTTAAAACCAGGGGGTCAAATAAAGCTTATCTTCGACCAGATCCCAATCCCAGATGCCCGCGCCAGAACCCACCACAGCACGCTGATAGCGGTCATCAATTGATGGCATGGGAGTAAAGTCTACCATCAGGCTAGTCCAGAAACTGCACGCTTATATCGCTATCTAGTGAAAGCGTTACAGAATCAGTTGTAATTAGTTGTTTGTTAATTTTCCAGGTTCCCTGATTGTTGGTACTCAGGATAATTCTTTGCCCGGCAAAATATTGTGTGCTTTTACCGGGGTGTAAGTCAAATCCGTTCAGCTTAAAAGGAATGTTTCCGCTATTTAGGATAGTTGTTATTTCGCCTAACCCCAGCAGAACGCGGGCTTCTTCACGCAGAAATGCTCCTCGATTCTGAATAAATTCCAATAATTCGGTTTGTAGATTTTTTGTTTGCGAATATCCACCGGATTCCAGTTCACTTACTAAATGCCGAACCCGCACAGAGAGTATCGGTTCGGAGAGATGAAAGTTGAGGGAATTTGCCAATAATTTTGCAAAATAATTTCGATATGTTGGATCGTCCTTTAATAACCGCTGTATAAGGTCTCGTCTAGGGCAGGATTTGTAGGTTGTAAAAGCCTTTTCCAGCCCCCCTTCTTGCCAACCGGGCAGATTTTTAGGATTAGAACGATTGGGAAACCAACTGAATCCATGATCCATATCCCAGGCAACGAATTGCCATCGAATCTTCTGGCTAGGCGTCTTCTCCAGCACGGCAATGCCCTGACAGAAATCACCATTGGCGGTATAGAAGTGTGCCAGCATGTGTAGACTGAATTGCTCAATATCAATTTGTTGCGCAACCTGGGCCATGGTTAAAGATTGTGGTGATCTGAGAAATGAGCGGACCATGCTAGAGAATGCATTGCTATCTGCAGCACCATTGCCAGATTTAAATCGAAACAGGCGGGAAATCGATGTATCTGTGCGCTGCGCCCACTGTCGCCAACTCTGGTGTTCGGTAAGATAAACAATGCCCTGCCGCTTGCCGTTCAAATAAAACAGTGCCAGTCTGGACTCTGGGACTGCGCAACCTAATAATTTGCAGACTTCAAAGCCCAGGCTATTATTTAGTGGCATGTCTACCGGCCAATCCGTATGGTGGACAACCAGTGTTTTGAGTTGTACGCGATTGTCGAATATTTGGCTTGGGTGGCTGCTGGAACCACCACGACTCTTACCAAAATAGAGTCGCCAACTATTATAATTTGTACGCGACTTACCGCCGTGAAAACGTAGACCTGCAGATGTGCTGAAATGATGCTGTCCGTTTTCAAACCACGAAATATCAGCATTGCGTTCCCACATCTGACCTCGTTTATCTCGATGATTCAATAGTCCCGAATTGGGATCGTGTAGTGATGCATTAGGGGTGTATATCGAGATAACTGGAATGCCCTTTGGCAAGGCAATTTCTTCGAGTAACTCTCGACTTTGATAATTTCGATTGCCGCCAGAAACAACTTGATAGTTCGTGTTGGAAGGATTTTGTCGTTTCTCAAACAGACTGTCATGAAGTTGCTTTGACCTCCGCCATTTACTGGGGGTAATTAATACGATGGGATCTTCGTTCAGGGCATCAATAGTTAGTTGATCATCTAACGCCGCTGCAAAACGAATGCCGTTACTACCTGTAATGGCCGAGCGAAACATTTTGCTATCAATTGAAAATGGTGCGAAACCAGGCTCGGTAATCTTTAGATCTGTGAGCACAAACTGTTGTGGTTTGTCGACGAAATCCAGACGTAAGCGAATGATGCTGTCGAGTGCAGGAAGCCCAATAGCGTAGTGTGACAGGCCCGGGTTGAGCTCCAGCTTATGGCTTCGTGCATCATTGAAGTTACCCTCACCACTATCCCAAAATATCTGCATCAATGTTGACTGCTCGACGTCAATCCCAAGCATTAGAGTACTGCTAAAGCCATCCATATCCATTTGCAACGGATGTTGACGGTCGGAACGGACCAATCCCAGTTCGCGAAATAACTTGCCCAGGCTACCTCGGTCAAGATATTCCTTGTTTATTTGTTGAGTCTGAAATTTTTGGGCTTTGCTGTCGAGCCGATGATAATTTTCTGAAAGCCAAAGCAGGACGAACAGAATGAGCAGCGAAATTGCTATGAGTTTTACAAACCCATAGCGACCCGATCGATCAAACTGCTCGTGTGCCATCGCTTTTGTGGAATCTTTCTAGTTCTGATCCAGATACAACTCGGCTATCGCATTCTCATCCAGCCCTTTAACAAAATCCAGCAAACCATCCACGTCCATTGCCGAACTACCGGAAACCCGATAGGTGATTACCACACTACCTTCAGCTCCCTCGTTGACACTTTCTAGTTGATGGCTTTTTACGGCGCCAGCAATATAGCCAGTGATGTCAGCGATTTTCGACTGTTGTTTTCGTTGCGGAAGACTAATTACGATCAAACCATTCTTGCTCGACGGCTGTAGTGGAAAGCCCACCGTTTTCAAAAATACCAGAATGCCAAGAGACACAATCAGTAGTAAAAACACAAAAGAAAAATTGAATATGGCGCAACTGATTGAAAGCGCCACCACCAACATAATGAAACCGATTTCTTCTGGCTCCTTTATCGGTGTTCGAAATCTGACTATAGATAACGCACCCAACAAGCCCAGCGAAAGAGGTAATGAAAACTGGATGCTGATGAATATAGCGGTTATAGAAACACCGAGTAACGGAAAGGCACGGTGAATCTGGCTACCAGTTGAATTACCGCCAAAAAAACCGAGATAAAATAGCGAGACTACATAGGACGCAATTCCTGATGTAAGCAGAATAACTAGAAAAACCAGAATACCAATGTCTTCGAGCTTGTTGCTTTGCAAAGACGCCAGGGTTTCCAGGGTGGACATTAATTCGTTCATATTTGCTCCAAAAATTGATACCCAACCAGGTATTTGGAAAATGCATTTTTTCTGGCTTTTGTGGCTTTGATCAAGGTGCTCACAGGTCCGCGAGCATCAAAATGGCTACCCTTCGCTTCAATCACACCAGAAGGTAAAACTTGCGTACTACTCCGGCTATTGTGCCGCACAGGGAAACCTTGGGCAGAAATATTCCAGTCAACATTGACGCGTTCGTGATCGAGGTTCGTATGAAATCGTCGACGGTTATAGCGAATAAGTAACAACGGCATAAGCTTCGGGAAATTGCCATCGACATGCTCCCTTAGCAGATTGTTTACCTGATCCAGATTAAGCGGTAGAGACCGTCGCACAGAGTTAGTGAAAAAGTGTTCTGTTACATCGATTCGTGCCTTATCACGCCTCACGCCATTCTTCCTTTTTACTTCCAGAAAGTAGCGCGGGCCCTGGGTCGAATTGCTGTCGGTGTCGTACCAGCGTAGACGGATCTTACATTTCAGATAGTCGCTGTTTTCTTTTTCAGCAAGAAACTCCCGGTTTCTAGTATCAAAGTACACGGAATTAACAATTGATTCGGCGTAGTCTGAATTTGGAATCATTAATCGGTGAGCAAGATTCAGTGCAGATTGGTGCAGCCTGTTATCAAAGGTGTATTTTTTCTCGATGGTCACTGTGTTGTGATGCCGTGCTGTTGTTTTCGGGCTGCAAGTCCTTAACGGCTATTGTACCGCAAGTGTCGGTGCTTGACGGTTGTGATCAGAGTTATACGAATAGTTTACTATTTGGGCAAGTGCGATTACCCAAACATCAATTAGAAAAAATACTGATTAATCAGGTAGAAAATGCTGATTAGTATTAAACCCGCGCTCCAGACAATCATCCAGAGTACGCGCCCTTTGACCCCAAGAATCAATAGAATAATGCCTATAAGAATCGACAGCCAAACTGAAAATGCCAGGGCATTGTGGGTGCTTTCAGTATAGGGATACTGAGGGTCTGGTTCTTGTCCAACACGATAACGCATAGATCATCTACCTAAATATTGTTACCCCGAAGTTAAAGTTCCGGGGTAACAATATTGCTAGAGCAGGATTTACAGACTACTAGCCAAGTACTTCGCTGATTGATTTGCGATAGCGTTTAATAAACAGATCTATCTCGTGCTCGCTAATGGTTAGAGGTGGAGACATAACCATGCCTTCAGCAACGCCACGACATAACAGACCATTTTCAAAACACTTATTGTGCACGGCCACACCAGTACCGGCAGGAAATCGATCCGCATCGGGTGAGAAAGTAACTGCACCTAACAAACCAAAGTTACGGATATCCTTAATGTGTTCGATATCGCTCAGACTATGTAGTGCGTCTTCCCAATATTGACCGATCGGGCCACTGGCACGGGTTAGCAGGCCTTCTCTCTCGTAAATCTCAAATGCTGCAAGACCAGCTGCTGCTGCGACAGGACTACCTGCATAGGTATTGCCATGCATTATTTCTGGCGCGGTTTTCGGCGCAGCTTCGAAAATAGCTTCCTGAATCTCCTGTTTAACGAATACACCACCCATGGGGATGGTGCCGCCGTTGATTGCCTTGGCGGTGGTCATCATGTCCGGCACGACACCCAAAGACTGTGCACCGAAACACTGGCCAGTACGACCAAAACCTGTTACTACCTCGTCAAAAATCAACAGAATATCGTTGGCGGTACAGATTTCACGAATTCGTTGTAAGTAGCCCTGAGGTGGTGGAACCATACCACCAGCACCGATTACAGGTTCGACAATGACCGCACAGATGGTATCGGCACCCTGCTCATCAATAATAGTCTGCAACTGATTAGCTTTCTCACCACCCTTCTCCGGCAGGCCACGACTAAAGGCACTGTTTTCAATATCCAGTGTGTCGTCGAGAAAAAACACATCATCCAGAACCGGAAAACCTTTACGGTTATTTGGTAAACCCTGTAATGACGTGCCACCGACATTGATGCCATGATAGCCACGTTTTCGAGAGATTAATTTGGTCTTTTCAGGCTTGCCTCGGGCGATCTGATAATTGTGGGCAAACTTAACGGCGGTATCAACAGATTCAGAACCAGAGTTGGTAAAAAACACTCGATTCAACTCAGCCGGCGCATGGCTAACCAGTTTCTCTGCGAACTTAAATGTAACGGGATTACCAAACTGGAAGCCTGGCGCATAATCCAGTTCCATCAACTGCTTGTGTACCGCGTCGGCAATTTCTTTGCGTGAGTGACCGGGTCCTACGCACCACAGGCCTGCAGTAATATCCAGAACATCCCGACCGTCGTCGGTGTACAGAAAACAGCCTTCTGCACGGGTAAACATACGAGGATTGTTGCGGAACAGGCGTACGTTGGTAAAGGGCTGCCACCAGTAGTCCAGATTTAGGTCGCTCATGAGTATTCTCCGAGAAAAAGTAATTTAAGTTTAAGTCAAATGATTAAGTAGAAGCTTGATTGGCTACTTCATTAACCGCGGCTGCAATTTTGCTTTGATCGCCAAGATAATAATGCTGAATCTCGTTCAGATCATCATCCAGTTCGTATACTAAAGGTACACCCGTAGGGACATTCAACTCAACAATATCGTCGTCTGAGATATGGCTCAGATGTTTTATTAACGAGCGTAGGCTATTACCATGGGCCACAATCAACACACGTTGATTGGCCTTTAGTAATGGCACAATTTGCTCTTCCCAGTAGGGGATTACTCGCAAGCCGGTGTCATACAAAGATTCTGCAACAGGTAAGTTTTTAATACCCTGGTAGCGACGATCATTAGCTGCCTGCATGGGGTCGTTGGCATCAAGTTCTGGCGGGCGAATGGCATAACCGCGTCGCCATTTTAATACCTGCTCAACACCATGTTTCTCGGTGGTTTCTTTCTTGTTAAGACCCTGTAGTCCACCATAGTGACGCTCATTCAGTTGCCAGTCCTTACGTACCGGCAGCCACATCTGATCAAGTTCACCAAGGATATTCCACATGGTGCGAACCGCACGTTTTAAAACCGAGCACAAAACCACATCAAATTCATAGCCTTCGGCCTTTAATAATCGGCCGGATTCATTTGCCTCGTCATTGCCGCGCTCGGTCAGATCAACATCGACCCAACCGGTAAACCGATTGTCTGCATTCCAGGTGCTTTGGCCATGTCTGACCAGGACTAGCTTTTTCATATCAGTCAGTCTTCTATAAAAAGTTGTAGGGATATCTGGTTAGCCATTCTGTAATGCTTCGACTAAGCAGCATAGGGCTTTACTTCGGTGGCTGATGGCATTTTTCTCAGAGCGATCAATTTCTGCAGCGCTTTGGCCATATTCTGGTGACAGAAAAATCGGATCGTAGCCAAAACCATTGCTGCCCTGGGGTTCGCGTAAAAGAGTGCCCTCCCAGGTACCGGTACAAATTACCGGTACGGGGTCTTCGGCATGCCGCATAAAAACCATCACGCAAACAAAGCGGGCCCGACGATGCTCATCGTCAATATCTTGCATGTTCTTGAGTAACAATTGCCAATTGTCTTTAGCGTTCGACGGCTCACCGGCATAGCGGGCGGAGTAGATGCCTGGAGCGCCATTCAGCGCCAGAATCTCGAGACCGGAGTCATCAGCAATAGCCGGTAGTCCGGTATGCTTGCAGGCATTACGTGCTTTCTTGATGGCGTTTTCGACAAAACTTAAACCGTCTTCATTGGCTTCGGGTGTGTCGAATTCAGACTGTGATCGACAGGTTATACCACTACCCTCAAGCATGCTTTGCATCTCGCGAAGCTTGCCGGCATTGCCGGTAGCCAGTACAACTTCGCGACTCATGACTCCAGAGCCTGCCTCTGTTCGATTAACAGGCTACTAATACCGTGGCTAGCCAGATCCAGCATCTGCTGCATTTGCTCAGCCGTAAAAGGTACGCCTTCCGCAGTTCCTTGCACCTCAATAAACTGCTGATTGCCGTCCATCACAACGTTCATATCGGTTTCTGCGTTGCTGTCTTCTGCATAATCAAGATCCAGCACAGCAGTTCCCTTGTACATACCAACTGAAACTGAGGCTACCTGACCACTCAACGGACTTTGTTTCAGCTCACCTTTTTCTATTAGATAGTTCATGGCGTCTGCTAGCGCCACATAAGCACCGGTGATAGATGCCGTGCGGGTACCGCCATCGGCCTGCAATACATCACAATCTACAGTGATCATACGTTCTCCAAGAGCTTTTAAATCAACTACTGCGCGTAATGAGCGTCCGATTAAACGTTGTATTTCCTGGGTACGGCCACTTTGCTTGCCACGCGCCGCTTCTCGTTGACTACGCGTATTGGTGGCACGGGGTAGCATGCCATACTCAGCAGTAACCCAACCAGAATTCTGGCCTCGTAACCAGGGTGGTACACGAGATTCAACAGAAGCTGTACAGAGTACGCGGGTGTCGCCGAAACTTATTAAGACAGAGCCTTCGGCATGTCGAGTAAAATTTCTTTGAATAGATATAGTCCGGAGTTCATTCGGTTGTCGATTACTGGGGCGGTTCATATTACATCTAGAGGTTTGGAACCAGAATTCTGGTTCCGTCGCGGGGTTGTGAATAGTATCAGGAAGAAGAACTGGGTTCCAGAACCGCTATACGTACTAATGTGGATATATTTGGCTAGCTGGCCGCTGCCAATTGTTATTGCTGGAGTGAAGAATGCCAGAGAATATCAGCGTTAACTAAGGGGCAAATTTTGCTGATTACTAGCCTTCCTGCATTTCCAGTTCTGCAGTTGTCTCCGAGAAAGCCAGGTCGGTAAACACCCGAACACTGGTTGGCCGCTCTCGATGATTAAGCCGCAATGCCCACTCGATGGCCCGCAGCATTGGGTACGAGTACTGCCCGCTGTATTGGGTAGTTAACGATTCGAGGGTATCTTGGGCTTGCCTTTTCAAAGCCGGCGGTGGGGATTTACCAGTGACGCAGGCATACATGGCAGCGCCCAGGGCATAAATATCTGACCAGGGGCCCATTTCGCCTTCGTTGTATTGTTCCGCAGGTGCAAAACCATGAGTAAGAGTCTGAAAAGAGCGGAAACGCTCGCCACTACTGGCGGTTTGTGCTGCGCCGAAGTCCAGCAGCAATGGTTCACCGCTCGCGCGTAGCAAAATATTAGCGGGCTTCACGTCTAGATGCAGAAAGCCATTTTCGTGTAATTTTGACAACCCAGATGCTATAGGTGGAAACACCTTTAACATAAAAGGCTGATCCAGCTGACCATGGCATTGCTTGATGAACCAACGTAGATCACGACCGAGCTCGTAATTCATCACCATATAAACCGTGTTGTTGGCACGGAAAATATTGGTCACATTAACAATGTTTGGATGATTTAACTTGGCAAGTGCACTGGCTTCAGCGAAAAATTGTTTCATGCCCTGCACGAAGCCAAGGCGAGCCTTTTCAGAGACAGGCTCAACGGTGCCATCCGGATTGCGTGTAACAAGTGCTTTAGGGCTATATTCCTTTACTACCATCTCTTTATCAGTCGCGCTCTCACGGGCTAGATAAACCAGACTGAAGCCGCCACCGCCCAGTACTTCACTGATGCGATAGCCTTCCAAAATATAACCCTGTCTTAATGGGACTCGGTGTTTGGATGCCATAAAATAAAATTTGTTCTCACTACCCGATCGAATGGGCGCAATACTGTTCGGCTATGTTTATGTTGAAATTTGATGCAAATAGTATCTTATTTTATTGATTTATACACACTTATCGCAACATTCAGCTGTCGAATTAACCCAAAATAGCGACCATATTGATCACATTCACCCCAGTTGAAGGGAATATAATAATCAATTTCCTGGGAGCTTACCGAACTTGGCCTATAGTATGACCGCCTTTGCGCGTACCGACGCGCAAACTCCAATTGGGGGAATTACCCTCGAAATCCGCTCAGTTAACAACCGATTTCTGGATCTAAATTTTCGTTTAAGCGAACTAGTTAGAGGCCTTGAGCCTCAGTTCAGAGAATATATCACCTACAGAGTTAAGCGTGGACGAGTGGATATGTCGGTTAGGGTCGACGCAGCTGCTGCCACCGAAACTAACCAGCTAAACTCCGACACTGTAAAGACCTTGGCGGCCCTACAGTCCAGTGTCCAGAGCCAATTTCCAGATTGTCGAGGCTTAAGTGTTGCAGAAGTTCTAAATTGGCCCGGTGTAGTGGAAGGTGCCGACCCAGAACAGGCAGCTGAAATTGTCATGCCCTTGCTAAAACAAGCGGTGAAGTCCTTTCTGGAAAATCGTCAGCGCGAGGGCGACAAATTGACCGAGTTAATCGCAGATCGAATCAATACCTGTGCAACATTGGTGGAATCTCTGAAAACTAAAATGCCCGAAGTTAACGCTCACACTCGTGAACGTCTTGAAAACCGCCTTGCGGAGTTTCGCGAAAAACTCGATGACGATCGACTCGAACAGGAGGTGGCGATACTGCTAAATAAGTCCGATGTTGATGAAGAAATAGATCGCCTGGAAATTCACTTCGCCGAGGTGCTACGAGTAATTAAACAGAAGGAACCCTTGGGTCGCAGATTGGATTTTCTGATGCAGGAGCTAAACAGAGAAGCCAATACTCTGGGATCTAAGGCTGCGCATCAGGCGGTAACGGATACTTCATTGGAGCTCAAGGTGTTAATTGAACAAATGCGTGAGCAGGTGCAGAATTTGGAGTAGTCACCTCTTGGCGCTGAATAAAATACAACAGCAATATTCTGATTTTGAATTAAGATTTGATGGAAAAATACCCTGACACGTGAATCATACAGCTCACAATAAACTCGTATCATTTATCTGGTCCATAGCGGACGATTGCCTGCGGGATGTCTACGTACGCGGGAAATATCGCGATGTCATCCTGCCAATGGTGGTAATGCGCAGGTTGGATGCGTTGATCGAGCCTACCAAGGATAATGTACTTCAGGAGGTGGAATTTCAAACCAGAGAATCAAAACTCACTGAGCTGGATGAGAAAGGTCTGCAAGAGGCTTCGGGCTATGTGTTCTATAACACCAGCAAGTGGACGCTGACAGGTCTGTACAAAACTGCCACCAACAATCAGCAGATTCTGCTTGCTAATGTGGAGGAATATCTTGATGGCTTTGACGCAGGTGTCAGGGAGATTATGGGCAGATGGCGGCGATCCTGTCTTTTGAGATCATCGACTGGGAGAAACTGTTCTGGTTTTTAAAATTCCTGATTCCAAAACTTAAGGTAATAGACCCGAATAAGGAATTATTGGATGAGTTGCTCGACTCCGTGGATTTATCTTCTTATGGTTTGGAGAGGGTAAAACTCAATTATGGTATTGGTTTGGATGAAAGCGAAACCGAGCTAAAGCCACAAAACCCCAACCCGCGTGGTGCCCATGATGAACCGGAAAGAGACCCGCTAGACGAGATTATTCGTAATTTTAATGAGCGTTGGTTTCAGGGGTGGAGCGCTACACCGGAAGAACAGAGGGTTAAATTTCTCAGCCTTGCTGATAGCATCAGAGCGCATCCGGATTTTGAGGAGAAATACCAAAACAATCCAGATAGTCACAATCGTAATCTGGCATTCAATTCGATGTTTGACGAAATAATGTTAAAAAACAGGCGCAACGAAATGGAGTTATACAATTTATTGACAACTGATTCAGCATTTCGGGCTGCCATGCGGGGGAGTTTGAGAAGTATAGTTGGAGAGTAGAAGTGATAGTTTTTCCCTTTTTAACCGGAGTTAAAAATAGAGTCTCACTTGGCCAGTACTAACTTCTGTATCGGTGGAAAGCTGTCCGAAAAAAGTCAGACGGAGGAGAAAATCCCGCAATGGCGCGGGATAGAGCACGCAGGCATCGAAAACAACCGTGTAGTGCATTAGTGCATTAGTGCAGTAGTACACATGTTGAATGCTTTGGCTGGGGCGGTTAATTCATTTTCGAAACCAATCGTTATCAGAAAATTCAAAATCAAAATTATCGAATTCAAACAGGGACAGTGCCGCTTCCCGCCTGTTATTCAGGGCAGCCCGCAGGGTTTTGAGGTTAACCATGCTATTCAACAACAACTTCACCGCCGCACGATCGTCTTCGATGCCGCGTATGTGTTTGGCAATTTTTCTGTCGCGGGCTTTTTTTGATTTGCTATAGAAAACATCAAAGGCCATCCGGTGCTGTGGTGACTCGCTGGTGATGGCCTGTTTTTCCGCTTCCAGTGTTTTGACCCGGAACTCAAGCACCTTTGCGAGTTGCTTCTCGTCCGAAGCATTCAGTTCAGCATCTTCACCGACAAATTGCTGATGTAATTTGAAGACCGTGAGCAGGTCGCCGTTGTTGCGAGCCTCGAGCAAGGTTTTCATGAGGTTTTGTTTTTCCTGCCTCTTGTCCTCATTTGTCTCTCTGTCGGGGTGCAGGGCATGGGCGGTTTTTCTGAATAAGCGTTTGAAGACATCGCTGGTCAATAATCTGCCGGTGGGCTCATTGTTCTGATAGGTGGTGGTTTCGTCGCTGTATTCGAATTCCGAGAAGGGACTATCTATGCCCGGCTGCCATTCAGGCTCATCAAATCCAGGATCATACATCGCCCGCAACTCTGCCTCTACTGCTTCACGGAACGTACGAATTTTCTCGCTGCGCCGGTCCTCTTCGGCAGCAAACTGGTCTTGAAACATATCCAATACATGATCTTCGACCGTATTCACATTGCCGAACATTTCTGCGACGCGACGGTCCACCTCGGATTTGATCCAGTCATCGACTTCCTGTTTCTCCTGTTCCAGATCGAATTCATCCATAGCTTCAAAGTGCGTGTCTACCTGCTCTTCTGCATTGCGCTTTGGATCGAGCTCCAGATCCAGATCCCTGGCAACGTCACGAGCGATGGCCTCGCGCAACTCTTCATCATAATGTTCAGTGAAGTTGAGGTTCTGACAAATATCACCTACCCAGATCCGCATATTACGGCGCTCGTGACTTGTCAGGCTTTTATAGCGTTGAAAGTCGATCAGTTTCAGGGCCAATTCACGTTGCAGTACGCCTAATATCCTTTCCGCCGGCAGGATTTTCTTATTTAGCTCCTCAACTAACCCGCTCAGTTCGACGCGTAAACGGGAGTTTTCTGATTGCAGATTTTCGACCCGGGTCCAAAGTTTTTCGAACTTGCTTTGTCGTTTGCGTTTGGCGCCACTGACGCGTTTCGCAATCTGGGAGAGTTTTTTCATAGCTATTGTCGAGTGCTAAAAAGGCAAAGAATTGGGTGGGGCACCAACCTTACACGGGTTGGGTTTGCGCAGTAGTGGAGCGGTGATCCCGGCATTAGTATCCACGCGTAGCAGCAGGGGTAGAGCGGTTTAGCCAACATTTATATTCAGGCATTGTAGTCGATAGTCCGATAAAATGCGTAGAACTACATCCATGAAATGGCCGCAATCGGGTATCGCGTTCCAGTAAAACGTCCGCATTTGATCAGAGCCACCTAACCTCTTCCAACCACCTTATCTTTCTTAATGTCCCCTATCAATCAGAAACTGATCTCGACTCTGCAACAAGTGAATCGACCCGGCAACTTCTGCAGTTCTGGTAATTTGCCAGTGACCCTGCCTGGTTTGGAGGTAGAGGAGATCGGTATGATGGGATTGCCGCTGACGGCCGCCCAGGCCCGCAAACTGATTAAGCACTGCCAGCAGGCGCCTTATGGCAAGGGGGATGAAACTCTGGTCAACACCAAAGTGCGTAGAACCTGGGAAATGGATCCGGACCAGTTCCGGCTGACCAATCCAAAATGGAACAATCTGGTCTCATCCATCGTCGACGGTATGCAGCGGGAACTGGGGCTGGAAAACTGCAATCTCACTGCCCATCTGTATAAGTTGCTGGTGTACGAAAAGGGCGGTTTCTTTCTGCCTCACCGTGACGGCGAGAAACTGGACCGCATGGTGGCAACCCTTGTCATTGGTCTGCCGTCGGTCCATAAAGGTGGTGAACTGATCATCACCCATGAAGACCAACAGATGCGGATTGCATTTGATGGCGCGGCCTCAGGGCATGAGTTGAGCTATGCCGTCTTTTATGCAGATTGCCAACATGAGACTAGGCCGGTACAAAGCGGATACCGCATTTGCCTGACATATAACGTTACCCTTGCACGATCGAAAAGCAAGAAGGGCGTTAACGCTCCCTCTTTCGGTAACGTCACGGAATCAGTTACCGCTCTGCTGCGTAACTGGAGCAGCAAGCAGGACAAGGGCAGGCTGGCCGTAGTTTTGGATCACCGCTACACCCAGAAAGGACTCAACATCAATAGCATGAAGGGCATCGACCGCGCCCGCGCTGAAGTGTTGTTCAGGGCAGCGCAGCAGGCGGATTGCATCGCCAATCTTGCGCTGGTGACGCTGTGGCGACAGGGCTCGGCGGAAGGCGAAGATTACCATTCCCACTATCGCGGACACTGGGACGAGGAAGAGGGCGACGATACCGCCGGCGACCACGAGATGGGAGAGTTATTCGACGAAAGCCTGTCCGCGGACCACTGGTCGGACAGCCGAGGATGTCGTGTCAAATTCGGCGAGATAATCCTTGATGAGAGCGAGATTGTCACTGCCACACGATTGGATGAGTGGGAGCCGAGCGAAGAGGAGTTCGAGGGCTTCACCGGCAACGCCGGAATGACCCTGGAGCGCTGGTATCATCGTGCCGCCATTGTCATCTGGCCAGGCAAGCGTCATTTTGCCATGCTGTGCGCTGCCGGTACCAGCGCGTCGATCGGCGGGCTCGAACCGATGGTAAAAAAACTGGGCAAAGCCGCGAAGAGTAGGCGCGATGCATTGCGCCGGGATTGCCTGCAGTTTGCCGGGGCCATTATCGAATCCTGGAAACCCGAATGGAATGGGTCGCCGAAGTCGGAGCAGAACAGTCGGGCGATTTTTCCCGCGCTGTTGGCAGAGTTGGATGCACCTGAATTGATGCGTCACTTTATTGGCCGGATCATGCTTGATGATGAGCAGGCCCAGTTGGATTCATCGTTTGCCAAGCTGTGTAAACAACATGGCTGGACGTATTTTGAAACCGAACTGGCCCGGGTGCTGGATGCTACCACTGAAAACAACGTAAACCGTAACGCGGAATTGCTGAGAATTCTAAGTGTGCGTCGGGATAAGAATGGTGACCGAATCAGGCTCTGCGCGTGGTTGTGCAAACATGCAGTCGACGCACTGGAGAAGATGGACCAAACTCCACCATCGCGGAGTTGGGATTATCACCGGCTGGACAAACCTGCACTGCTGGTGGCACTGATTCAGGCAATGCTCGCGGTGGACGCAACCAAACCACTCGGAAGGCTAATCGATCATACCCTGGCTTGCGACGACCGCTATGATCTGACCAAGGACCATATCGCCGCACTCTTCGCCCTTGAGCCCCGGCTGAAAAGGCAGTCCACCACGAACCAGGTAATTTCGCGTTGGATAAGGGAAATCTGTCACCAACTGCGGCAACGCACCACGCAGGCACCACAGGAACCGGTGGACTACCGGCGAGAGTCAAAGCTCTCCTGTAACTGCAGCGACTGCCAGGCATTGAGCCGCTTTCTCGCCAACCCCAACCAACAACTAGCCCGTTTCCCATTGGCAAAAGCACGCCGCCAACATCTGCACGGCATAATCGAAAGCAACCGGTGTGACAACACCCATATCACCGAACGCCAAGGCAGCCCCTTCACCCTGGTCTGTATCAAAACCACGGCCTCCTTTGAGGCCGCCTGCCGCATATATGAGGGCGACTTACGCAACCTGACATGGGTTGTGGCGTTGAAGAAAACTCTGGATATGGGAACCTCGCCACTGACGTAGGGTGCTATCGTGCATTAATACTATTTAGTGCCAGACCGAAAACTCAGCAATTCGCAAAAATAATCCACAGTATTGGTATGGTATATGTCCATTTTACCATTTGCCTGTCGTCATAACGCTGTACTTCATAACCCCTGGGCAACTTCCCGCGTGGTTAATCCCTTATACGCGAAATCCAGACACAACTTGCCTGTCAGAGCCGGTACCAACTACCCATCCTTGATCTAGGCCGCGTGCTTTTCTCTTCTTCGTTTTCGTTGCTCCC